>CAZIPT010000031.1:7896-21449 GCA_964541375.1 uncultured Eubacteriales bacterium | reverse complement strand
GGGTGGTGCATTCGGTGGAGGCGACTTCGGGCGCGCTGCCCAAGTAGTCTGCGCCTGCGATGCCCAACGGGAGCCTCCCGGCGAGTACAATCACGTGCTGGACGTCTCTGGTACGTCGCACGACGACGGGGCGAGGAGCGCGTGGATGCGGGGAGCAGGATTGAGTGGTCATCGACGCCGGATGATTCCATCTATGCGTATCGGAGCCGCTGTCGCACTCGCCCTGTTTGTCGCCGTGGCCGCAGGGGCGTGTGTGTATCGCCGTGGAAACCCACCGCTCACTGCGCCCGCGCAAGCGGTCGAGAACGTCCTCGTGCTCAGAAGGGAGCGCTCGAAAGACGCTTCGGCGTATGCGCAGTACTTCGAGGAGGTGGGTATAGCCCAGCTGCTTGCCGAGGAAGCGGGCGTGTCGACGGAGGCTTCCGCGACGGAGGGTTCCCCGATTCCGGATTGGGAGCGGCTCTCCGTGAGCGCTCAGACGACCAGTACCGCAGACGTTGTCGTCCGTTGGCGGCGCAACGCGAAGTTCGAAGCCTGGGCGGCCGAGACGACGTTCAAGACCAAACTCCGGGATGGCCGATGGGTGATCATTGATGCTGTCGACACGGACACGACAGAGTCCGACACTCGTCGGTCCAACGACTCGAGCGCTCCAAAGCCACCGTAGCCAGAGCGTCCGGCGGACGCTGCGGACGGGGAGGACCTGTGCGTGCGACCTTGCGCAGTCAGCCGCGGCTGCCTTCATGCCGCGTCGCTTGGGCTCCTTGCCGTACAATGAGCACTTCGCAGGCTGCACAGGACTCGGAGGCCACCCGTGGTCACGCTCTACGACACCACTCTGCGCGACGGCACCCAGCGCGAGGGCATGTCCCTCTCTGTCGAGGACAAGCTGCGTATCGCTTCCAAGCTTGATGCGCTCGGCATTCACTACATCGAGGGTGGCTTCCCTGGCTCGAACCCCAAGGACGTCGAGTTCTTCGAGCGCGCCCGTGACCTCAAACTCGAGCAGGCGGTCATCTCGGCATTCGGGATGACGTGCGCCAAGGACACGCCCGCCGAGGACGACAGAGGCCTCTGGGCGCTTCTCGACACGGGTTGCTCGGCGCTTTGCATCTTCGGCAAGGCCTGGGACATCCATGTCACCGACACGCTGCGTACTACCCTCGAGGAGAACCTGCGGATGGTGCACGACTCGGTCGCGTACCTCAAGGCGCAGGACCGCACCGTCTTCTTCGACGCCGAGCACTTCTTCGACGGCTACAAGGCGAATCCGACGTACGCCCTCGAGGTCGTCTCGGCGGCCGAGCGGGGCGGTGCCGACGCGATCATCCTGTGCGACACCAACGGCGGCACGCTGCCCCACGAGGTCATGCACGTCGTCGGAGAGCTGAGCCTCGTGCTCACCGCACCGCTCGGGATCCACGCGCACAACGATGCCGGCTGTGCGGTTGCCAACTCGCTCGTAGCGGTCGAGGCCGGTTGCACGCAGGTGCAAGGCACCATGAACGGCTATGGCGAGCGCGCGGGCAATGCCGACCTCGTCTCGATCATCCCGTCGCTCGTCCTCAAGATGGGCGACGAAGCCCTCTCCGCCGAGCAGCTCAAACTCCTCACCGAGACGAGCCACTTCGTCGCCGAGACCTCCAACATCTCGCCCAATCCGTTCCAGCCGTACGTGGGCACGAGCGCCTTCGCGCACAAGGGCGGAATCCATGCGAGCGCCGCTGCGCGGTTGCCGGAGGCCTACGAGCACGCGGACCCCGCGGCCGTGGGCAACCTCGCTCGCGTCGTCGTCAGCGAGTTGGCCGGCCGAGCGTCGCTGACCATGAAGGCGGCCGAACTCGGCATCGACCTGTCCGGCGACAACGACCAGGTAATCGCCGCGCTCGACGCCATCAAGGAGCTCGAGTACCAGGGCTACTCGTTCGAGGCAGCCGACGGCTCGCTCTCGGTCATGCTCCGCAAGCGACTGGGCACGTACGAGCCGTCGTTCGCGCTCGAGTCATTTCGCGTCATCGCCGAGAAGCGCGAGGACGGCCGTGTCATGACCGAGGCAACCATCAAGGTCCTTGTCGGCGGGCACCGCTACATCGCGACCGCCGAGGGCAACGGCCCCGTCAACGCGCTCGACAAGGCGCTCCGCATCGCCATCGGCAAGTTCTATCCAGCGCTGTCCCGCATTTCGCTCGAGGACTACAAGGTTCGAGTTCTGGACGAGAAGAAGGGGACCGGCGCCATCACGCGCGTTCTCATAGAGTCTGGCGACGGCGAGCGGAGCTGGGGCACCGTGGGCGTCTCGGAGAACATCATCGAAGCCTCGTGGGAGGCGCTTGTTGATGCTCTCGAGTACGGGATCTCGGCATCCGGCGAGTCGCCGCCGGACTAGTCCGGCGGCGTATTCCGCACCGTTGCCCCCCTCATCAGTGCCGTTCACCGATACCGCGCAGGAGATGACCCCTCACCAGTGGAAACAAGTCCGCGACAAGACCGGATCGAATGGATACGGGAGCGCGGTATGCGGGTGGTTCGTCTGCTCCACGACGGTGACTGCCGATACGGACTCGCAGACGACCTGTCGATAACACTGATCAGCGACGAACCCTTCGCTGAGTGGGAGCCCGAGGGCGTCGTTCCCCTCGCTCACGCACACCTACTGTGCCCCGTGACTCCTACTAAGGTTGTCTGCGTCGGTCTGAACTACAAGAACCACATCGCCGAGATGGGCCACGAGACCCCGCTGGAGCCGGTGATCTTCATCAAGCCATCCACCGCGGTCATCGGCCCGGGGCAGCGGATCCCGATCCCCGAGGGTGTCGGGCGCGTTGACTACGAAGGCGAACTGGGAGTGGTGATCGGGCGGCGCACCCACCAGGCTTCACCGGCCCAGGCCGTGGAGAGCGTTCTCGGATTCGTGTGCGGGAACGACGTGACCGCCCGCGACCTGCAAAGGATCGATGGCCAGTGGTCCCGAGCGAAGGGATTCGACGGCTTTTGCCCGCTGGGTCCATGGGTCGCGACCGACGTGGACCCGAGTGACTTGCTCATCGAGACCCGGGTGAACGGCGATGTTCGTCAGCGGGCACACACCAGTGACATGTTGTTCGACCCCTACACGCTGGTCAGCTTCGTCAGCAGCGTCATGACGCTCGTTCCTGGCGACGTGGTGCTCACCGGCACGCCCGGTGGCATCGGCCCGCTTGAAGTGGGCGACCGGGTCGAGGTCCGTATCGAGGGCGTTGGATCGCTTGAGAACGAAGTCGTCCGCAGCGGCGACGCTGGAAGCCTCGCGCTGTAGACTGGTTCTCACCCCGCCCGTTTCGAGCCCGGAAGCCGTCCCGCCATGCTCTTGCGCAATCCCGCCATAGCGCGCGTCACTCTGGCGCGTCTCATCGCCCGCATGGGCGGGGAGGCGGCGTTCTTCATCGGCGTCTGGGGCATGGCGGCCTACACTTTCCGAGCGACCCCGGGCCAGATAGCCGCCTTGATGGCCGTTCTGGCCGTGTCATCCATGATCGGTGCGCTGTTGGCAGGAACCCTGGTTGACCGATTCGGCCCGCAGCGGGTACTGGTCGGCTCGCAGTTCGTCTACGTTCCCGTTGTCATCGGCATCACCTTCGTGAGCTCGCTCGGCGGGCTTCTCGGCATGTGTGCCCTTCTCGGTCTGGCGACTGCGCCGATCATGACCGCTACCAGCTCGTTCGCGCCGTTTCTTGCCGATGAGGACGCCGGTATCGAGGGCATCAACGCACTGATCGAGGGTGCAGGGGCGCTTGCCTTCGTGCTGGGCCCGGCGCTCGGTGCGATCGTCGCGACGACGTTCTCACTCGACGCGGTCTTCTACGTGGATGCCGCGTGCACCACGCTGGGCGCGCTTCTGGTGCTCGGTGTGGCGACGCCGCCCGTTGCGCACACCGACAAGCCCAAGGCCATCGAGAGCCTGCTCGAGGGGATGAGGATCTCGTACGGAATGCCGAGCGTGCGCTACTACGTGCTCATGGGAACGCTGATGTGGTTCAGCTTCGGTGCCTTTGGGGCGTTGGAACCGCTCTTCTATCGCGACGTGGTCAAGACCGGCATCGAGACGATCGGGTACATGAACTCGATCTTCGGTCTGGGCATCGGCCTGGGAGCCTTCCTGCTCACCAGGCTGCCAGCGAGGGCGACAAGCGCGCGCGGGCTTGCGATCGGTGCCGCCATGATGGGTGCCGGCGCGGCACTGTATGTGGGCACCCCCGACCTTCGTATCATCGCCGCAGGCGCACTGTTCTGGGGTGCCGTCATCGGAGCCACCGAACCGCTTCTCAGGACGCTCATGCAGACTGACGCTCCGCCGGAGTATGTCGGCCGGGTCATGGGCACCGCGCAGGTGCACCGTAGCGCGGGCGAGATCGTTCCGCTGGCGCTGGCGCCAGGGCTGGCCGCCGCCTTCGGCGTGCAGCCTGTGATGATCGCCGGTGCCGTGCTGGCTGGAATCGTGGCGCTGGCCACGATTCCGTATGCCGCCAGACTCGACCGCGGGCGCAGAAATGCCCGCTCCGTGAGGCTTGACGAGGCCCTGTCGAGCGACGATCCGATCAGCCCGCTCACATAGTCTTCTGGCCCCGCCGCTTGTCGCCGACGAACAACCGTTCGGCTATCCACAGGCCCTCTATGTGGTTCCTGCGTGCTATTCTGACCACGATATCTTGTGGTTTTCACGTCGTGTCTTGGGGGGCCCTCACGTATGGCTGACGATCGCGTTCGCACGCGCGAAGTTGATGAGCTCATCAAAGCGTTTCTCTTGTTGGAGGACGCCGATGAGGGCTATGCGTTGCTCACGGACCTCTGCACCATTCGCGAGATTCAGGACATGGCACAGCGCCTCGAGGTCGCCCGCATGCTCGACGCTGGCGAGCACTACACCGCAATCCAGGAGACAACGGGCGCCTCGGCCACCACCATCTCGCGTGTGAGCAAGTCGCTCCACTACGGCGCCGACGGCTATGCGCGTGTTCTCGGCAGGCTCGGCGGAGCAGGCTCTCCTGCCCCTGCCGAGTAGGGGGCGCCGCGCATGTCCTTTGTGCATCTGCACACTCACTCCGAGTACTCCATGCTCGATGGCGCTGCCCGGGTGAAGCATCTGGTGAAGCAGGCTGTCGAGTTCGAGATGCCGGCGCTTGCGATCACCGACCACGGCTACATGTACGGTGCCGTTGATTTCTACAGCACGGCCCGCAAGGCGGGAATCAAGCCGGTCATCGGTTGCGAGGTCTACTTCACGCCAGACACGCGCGGCAAGCGAGACGGAAAGCCCAACCTCTTCCACCTCCTCCTGCTTGCAAAGACCACCGAGGGATACCGCAACCTCATGGCGCTCGTCTCGGACGCGGCGGTAGACGGTTTCTACTATAAGCCGCAGGTCGACATGGAACTGCTCGAGCGCTACGCGGAAGGACTTATCGGCACTTCGGCGTGCATGAGCGGTATTCTGTCGAAGTCCATCGAGCGCGGTCAGCCGGAGGAAGCCCGGATGTGGGCCGAGCGCTACGCGAGCACCTTCGCGCCCGGCGACTTCTACGTCGAGCTGCAGGAGCAGGGGATCGTCGCCGACAACGGCGTCTCCCAAACGCAGATCAACCGCGAGCTCGCCGGCATCGCCAGCGACCTGGGCCTACCCACCGTGGCGACCAACGACATCCACTACCTCACGCGCGAGGATGCCAAGACGCAGGACCTGCTGCTCTGTATCGGCACCGGCTCGACCATCGACCAGGTCGGCCGCATGAAGTTCTCCTGCGACGAGTTCTACATGAAGTCAGCCGAAGAGATGAACGAGTCCATCGGCCGAGACTACCCAGAGGCCATCGCCAACACGCTCGCCATCGCAGAGAAGTGCAACGTCGAGATCGAGACCGACCGCATCATTCTGCCGGTCTTCGAGGTGCCTGAGCTGCACACCACCGAGTCCTACCTGCGGGAACGTTGCGTCGAGGGCCTCAAGGTCCGCTACGGCGACCCGATCCCGCAAGAGGCGATGGACCGGCTGGACACCGAGCTTGCGGTCGTCGGCCCCAAGGGCATCGCGGCCTACTTTCTCATCGTCGAGGACTTCACGCACTGGGCCAAAGCGCAGAACATCGGCGTCGGCCCGGGTCGCGGTTCGGCCGCCGGTTCGATCATCGCGTATTCGCTCGGCATCACGGCACTCGACCCGATCTCCAACGGCCTGCTGTTCGAGCGGTTCCTGAATCCCGAGCGCACGGAGATGCCCGATATCGACATGGACTTCGACGACGAGCGCCGTCTCGAGGTCATCGAGTACGTTCGGGAGAAGTACGGAGCCGACAAGGTCGCGCAGATCATCACGTTCAACAAGATGAAGGCTCGTGCTGCGGTGCGCGATGCCGGTCGAGTCATGGGCTACCCCTATGGCGTGCCTGACAAGATCAGCAAGATGATCGGTGCCGAGCTCGACGCCACCATCGCCTCGTCGCTCAAGGCGAGCACCGAGTTCACCGCCGAGTACGGTTCCAATCCCGACACCAAGCGCATCGTCGACGCCGCGAGTGCGATCGAAGGCATGACGCGCGGAGAAGGGGTGCATGCCGCCGGTGTCGTCATCTGCCGGGACCCGCTTCACTTCCACGTCCCGGTCAAGTACGACACGAAGGGTGGCGCCGTCATCACGCAGTACGACGGACCCACCGTGGCGCTGATGGGCCTGCTCAAGATGGACTTCCTCGGCCTACGCACGCTCACCGTCATCGCCAAAGCGGTCGAGAACGTTGAGCGGTTGCACGGCATTCACTTGGTACCTGACGACTTCCCGCTCGACGACGCCGAGACCTTCGCGCTCCTGCAGCGCGCCGACACGGTCGGCGTGTTCCAGGTGGAGTCGGCGGGTATGCGGCAGCTCCTCAAGCGGATGCAGCCAGAGACGTTCGGCGACATCGTCGCAATCCTGGCACTCTATCGCCCGGGACCCCTGAAATCAGGCATGGTCGACGATTTCGTGGATCGCAAACGCGGCAAGAAGGCGGTCACCTACTACGACGACCGGCTCAAGCCGATCCTCGAGGAGACGTACGGCGCGATCGTCTACCAGGAGCAGGTCATGCGCATCTCCATGGAGATGAGCGGTTTCTCGGCGGCCAAGGCCGACAAGCTCAGAAAAGCCATGGGCAAGAAGAAGCTCAAGGAGCTCGAACCTCTCAAGGCGGCGTGGGTCGAGGGTGCGGTCGAGCGCGGCTACGACCCCAAGCTCCCGGGGCGCATGTGGGAAGACATCGAGAAGTTCGCCGAGTATGCGTTCAACAAGAGCCACTCGGCGGCATATGGCGTCATCACAATGCAGACCGCCTACCTCAAGGCGCACTACCCGATCGAGTACATGGCTGCTGTACTTACGAGCTATAGCGGCAAGACCGACAAGATCGTCCACTACGTCGCTGAGTGCAACCGCGCCGGTTACACGGTGCTGCCGCCCGACGTGAACTCATCGGGAAAGGACTTCACTCCGGTCCCGGGAGAAGGAATCCGCTTCGGGCTCGAAGGGATCCGCGGGGTGGGGGCGGGCGTGGTCGACCTCATCGTCACCGCCCGCAACTGTGGTGGACGGTTCACCTCTCTGCAGGACTTCTGCGCACGGGTCGACGTTCGACAGGTCAACAAGAAGACGATCGAGGCGCTCATCAAGGCGGGTGCGTTCGACTCGACCGGCTATACACGCAAGCACCTGGTCACCATGATGGACGGCTGTGTCGACAGCGCCGCAAAGCGAGCGCGCGACGTCGATACGGGCCAGGTCTCGATGTTCGACCTCTGCGCCGAGGAGTCCGGCGGCTTCTCGGTAGAGATCCCGGCGCCCGACGGCGACGAGTGGGACAAGAGGATGAAGCTTGCCTACGAGAAGGAGATGCTCGGCATCTACGTCTCGGATCACCCGCTCAAGGATATCGCCGATGAGATCCGGCGGGCTGCGGACTACTCGCTGGGAGATGTGGAAGTGCTCAAGGACGGCACCACCGGCTGGTTCGCGGGGATGCTCTCGGCTGTCGCGTTGAAGCCGACCAAGAAGGGACCGATGATGGCGATCGTCACCCTTGAGGACCTCGACGGATCCATCGAGGCGGTGCTGTTCCCGCAGACGCTTGAGAAGTGCCGCGACGTGGTGAAGGTGGACGCAGTCGTGCGGCTGAAGGCCAAGCTCGAGGACTCCGACCGCGGCAAGAAGCTGATCGTGTCTGAGTTCGAGCCTTTTGACGGCGCGGCCTTTGGGAAGGCGCCCGAGAAGCTGACCATACGCACCGACGCGGGGGTGTTGGTCAACGGCCGCCGAGAGAGGCTCGTGCGCATTCTGCAGCACTATCCCGGCCGAGACTACATCGAGCTGCAACTGCTCGATGAGGACGGCAACACCATTGTGGCGCGGATGCCGCAGACGGTTAACCTTGAGGCCAACGGCCTCCACGCTGAGCTGATCGAGCTCTTTGGCGGAGAATCGCTCATCGAGAACTAGTTTGCGCCGCGCGGGTTGCACTCTATCACTCTACTGTGATAGAGTGCCGATGTCATACCTGCTGGTTTTGGACCGGGGAGGGTAGTTCACACAATGCGTCCCGTCACCGCACGCGGTTTTAGAGACGTGCTCCCGGCCGAGGCCGCCGAACGCGAGGTCGTTTCCGACCGGTTCGCGGCGGCCTGCTCGGCGTGGGGATACGAGCCCGTGGAGACACCGATCGTCGAGGACCTGGTCTCGTTGGAGGCGGCGGCGGGCAACCTCGACGGCATCGCGTTTCGACTGGTCGACTCCGATGGAAGGCTTCTCGCGCTTCGGCCGGACATGACGGTACCGATCGCCCGGATGGTCTCGTCGCGTATGTCCGCCGGGGCAAGCGGCGCGATGCGGTTCCGCTACGCCGCCGAGGTCTTTCGTGAGCACGAGTCGCTGCGTGGTCAAATGCGCGGTTTCAGCCAGCTCGGCGTCGAGCTCGTGGGCGTGGGCGGTCCGGTCGCTGATGCCGAGGTCGTCGCCGTCATGGTCGAGGGGCTGTCGGCGCTCGGGATTCCCGAGTTCACCGTAGGCGTGGGCACCGTCGCGGTCCTACACGCGCTGGTGAGCGCTGCAGGCGTCGACGATGAGTGGCGCCGGTCGGTCCTCGAAGCCGCGCACAACCGTAACCTCGTCGGGCTTGATGAGCTTTCTCGGGCAGTGACTGGCGGGCACGTGGCGCAGGCCCTGCGCACCGTTCCTCGCATTCGAGGTGGTGCCGAGGCGATCGACCGGTGCCGAGAAGCGACCGCCGGACTCGGCTGCGAGACCGCTCTCGACGAGCTTGCGGCCACTTGGGAGCTTCTGGTCGCGGCCTGCGTCTCAGAGCGAGTGGTGATCGACTTCTCGGTGATGCGTGCTTTCGACTACTACACGGGACTTGTGATCGAGGCCTTTGCCCCCGGCCTTGGACTGCCGCTGGGCGGGGGAGGGCGCTACGACGGCGTATTGGACGCCTACGATTCGCCACTGCCGGCGGCCGGATTCGCCTTGGGACTCGAGCGCGTGATGATCGCGCTCGTCGAGCAGGGCGTTGCTGCCGACGTGGCCCCGCTTGACGCGGTCGTGGGCGGAGAGCCGACCGCCGCGATCACGATGGCGGCCGGGCTCCGTGCGTCCGGCATGCGAGTGGCGTTGTCATCGAACTCCGGCGCCGATCTCGTGGCGGAGGCCGCCCGGCTCGGTGCCCTCGAGGCGATTGAGGCCGGAGGTGAGCGCTCGTGACTCTGCAGCATATGGCGGTTCGACCGCTCCGGATCGCGATCCCCAAGGGCGCGCTCTTCACCGACTCCGTTGACGTGCTCACCCGGGCTGGATTGGACACGACGGGACTCGCCGAGCCCGGGCGCCAGCTCATCGTGAGGACGCCGACCGTTGAGTACATCATCGGCCGCACCACGGACATCCCGATCTACGCGGCCTAC
The DNA here is from genome assembly GCA_964541375.1 of uncultured Eubacteriales bacterium. Taxonomy (GTDB): domain Bacteria; phylum Actinomycetota; class Coriobacteriia; order Anaerosomatales; family JAAXUF01; genus JBAXEO01. Next base: position 11,495 of record CAZIPT010000031.1, on the reverse strand, counting down.
GGTGGCGCGGACTGCGCGATCGCGGGCAAGGACGTGCTACTTGAAGCCGGGTTGGACTGCGTTGAGCTGGTGGACCTGCGCTTCGGCGGCTGCCGATTCGTGGTGGCTGAACCCCAAGGCGACACCGGCGAGGTCCGCGAGCGCGCGCGTCACCTGGGCGTCGTGCGCGTGGCGACCAAGTATCCCAACATCGCTTCGGCGTACTTTGCACGGGAAGGCATCGCCGTCGAGATGGTGAAACTACATGGCAACATCGAGCTGGCGCCGCTCATCGGACTGGCGGACTGGATCGTCGACATCACCGCCACAGGGACCACGCTCGCCCAGAACAACCTCCGGATCGTCGGCGAGGTGCTGTCGTCGACAGCACGCTTCGTTGGCAACCCCGCTGCCGTGCGCACCGACCCGCGCGTACTCGCGCTGGCAGACACGCTGGCGGCCTTGTCGCTAGAATCGGCTACGGTGGACACGTCGTCCGTCGCAAATCGAAAGGACTCGATGCAGCCATGATGCGTCGTATCGTGCTTGAAGACGGACAGAGCCTGACCGACGCCGACCTCGCCAGAAGCGGGGGGGTAGACGCCGAGGTTCTGGGTGTGGCCGCGAGGATCGTCGACGACGTTCGCGCGCGTGGCGACGAAGCGCTCCGAGAGTACACCGCAACCTTCGACAAGGCCGAGATCACCGACTTCCGGGTCACGCCCGAGGAGATCGAGGCCGCAGTGGCAGCGGTCGAACCCGAGTTCCTCGACGCTATCGCCGCGGCGGCCGAGGCGATCGAGGACTTTCACCGCCGTCAGCTTCCGCAGTCTTGGTTCACGACGCAGCCGGGCGGCGTCTTCCTCGGCCAGAAGGTCACGCCCATCGGCCGTGCCGGCATCTACGTGCCCGGCGGGCGCGCGAGGTATCCATCGAGCGTGCTCATGACCGCGATTCCCGCCACCGTCGCCGGCGTCGAGGAGATCGTCATGGTCGTCCCGCCCGCCGCCGACGGGTCAGTCAACCCCTACACACTCGCTGCCGCCGCAGAGGCCGGAGTCGACGAGATCTACCGGGTCGGCGGCGCCCAGGCGGTCGCGGCGCTCGCGTATGGCACCGCATCAATCCCGCGCGTCGACAAGATCGTCGGCCCCGGCAACGCATACGTTACGGCCGCCAAGAAGCTCGTCATGGGCGACGTGGGAATCGACATGCTCGCAGGCCCCAGCGAAGTCCTCGTGCTCGCCGACGAGAGTGCGGTGCCGGCCTTCATCGCCATCGACCTGATGGCGCAGGCCGAGCACGACCCGCGCGCCGCGACGTACCTGGTCACCACCGACCCTGAGTTGCCGGACTTCGTCGAAGAAGCTATCGCGATGCTTCTGGATGAGTCACCGCGCGGCGACATCACCGCTCGTTCGCTTGCCGACAACGGCTTGGTCATCGTGTGTCCTGATGTGGTCTCGGCGCTGGCGGTCTCGAACTTCATCGCTCCCGAGCATCTCGAGGTCCACATGTCGGAGCCCTTCGAGCTTCTCGGCAGCATCACCAACGCGGGTGCCATCTTCCTGGGACCGTGGACGCCGGAGAGCGTCGGAGACTACGTGGCCGGCCCGAATCACGTGCTGCCCACAGGAGGAACCGCGCGGTTCTCAAGCCCCCTGTCGGTGGACGACTTCGTGAAGAAGTCCAGCGTGCTGTCGTACAGCGCCGAGGCCCTTGAGGCCGATGGGGACACCGTGCTTGAGATCGCCGGCAAGGAGGGGCTCTGGGCCCACGCGCGCGCGGTCTCACTGCGCCTTGAGGCGCTTGATGAGATGGAGTCCGAGCTCGCGGACGAAGAGGGTGGCTTGTAGTGAAGAGCGTCCGTCCGCCGCGCCCGGCCCTTGAGGAACTGGTCTCCTACGACGCGAAAGAGGTCAAGGCCGAGGTCATTCTCGCGAGCAACGAGAACCCTCTGAACCTTCCCTCTGAGTTGGTTGCCCGTCTGGCGAAGCGCCTGCCCGAGTTCAGCTTCAACCGGTATCCCGATCCCACCGCCCGGGAGCTGCGCGCACTTATCGCCGAGGCGAACGGGCTCGACGTCGAGAACGTGCTGTTGGGCAATGGCGGAGATGAACTCATCTTCGACATGCTGCTCGCATGGGGCGGACCCGGCCGCAAGATTCTGGACATGCCGCCGACGTTTTCGATGTACGGCATCGACGCGCAGGTCACCGGCACCGGCGTCGTGCGCGTTCCACGACTCGATGACTTCTCGGTGGACCGCGAGGCGGTGCTGGCCCGTCTCGGCAAGGGCGATATCGACATCGTGGTCATCGCCAACCCCAACAACCCCACCGGTGGCCTGACCGACGAGTCGTTCCTCATCGACGTGCTCAAGGCCACAGACGCCTTGGTGATGGTCGACGAAGCGTACTTCGAGTTCAGCCGCCACACGATGCGACCGCACATGACTCGGCACAAGAACCTCATCCTGCTGAGGACCTTCTCCAAGGCGTTTTCCATGGCGGGGCTCCGGATCGGGTATGTCCTGGGACACGACGAGGTCATCTGCGAGCTGATGAAAGTCCGGCAGCCATACTCGGTGGATGCGTTCTCCCAGTGGGTCGCGAGCACCGTCTTCAAGGAGCGCATGGTCTTCGAGCAAGGGATCCGCGACATCGTTCGAGGCCGAGATCAGCTCATGCACGGGCTTTCGATGCTCGAAGCGGTCACCGTCTTCCCTTCCGAGGCAAACTTCGTGCTCTTCAGGGTCGAGCACGCGGCAGCACTCTGGCGCGATCTCCTGCACAACCACTCGGTGCTGATCCGGGACTTCTCGCGCGCCCAGGGGCTTGAGGACTGCCTGCGCGTCACGGTCGGGACCGACGAGGAGAATCGACGGTTCCTCGAGGGCATGAGCGACTGCTTGGGACGACGCAAGGCCAACGATACGCTCGCTGCGGGAGAGCGGAAGTAAGGGGAGAGGGCAGCAATATGGGCAGAAGCGCGACGATAACCCGGGCAACACGCGAAACGGACATAACGGTCACGCTGGATCTCGACGGTCGCGGTGCGACCACCATTGAGACGGGCGTGCCCTTCTTCGACCACATGCTCGAAGCCTTCGGACGACACGGCCTGTTCACTCTCGTGGTCCAGGCGACCGGCGACCTCGAGATCGACGCGCATCACACGGTCGAAGACGTTGGCATCGTGATGGGCGCCGCCTTCGCCGAGGCGATGGGCGACAAGGCCGGCATCACGCGCTTCGGCTCGTCGGCGCTCCCGATGGACGAGGCACTGGTACTTGCGGCCGTCGACATCTCCGGCCGAGGCCAGCTCCACTGGGACGTCGAACTGCCGATCGAGATCATCGGTACGTTCGACACCACGCTCGCTAAGGAGTTCCTGATTGCGTTTGCCACCAATGCGGGCGTGACGCTCCACGTGCGCTCCCTTGCAGGAGACAACGCTCACCACATCATCGAGGCAGCATTCAAGGCCGTGGCCCGCTCGCTCAAGGACGCCGTCGAGATCGATCCGCGCGTCGCGGGCGTCCCTTCGACCAAGGGCAGCCTGTGAGCCCGCGCATCGCAATCGTCGACTATCGCATGGGCAACCTGCGCAGCGTCCAG
>CAZIPT010000031.1:0-7886 GCA_964541375.1 uncultured Eubacteriales bacterium | reverse complement strand
GTGCGGCGACCTGTCGCCGCCCGGATCGCGGCGACCATGTCGCCGCCAGTACTTTCGCGACGACATTGTCGCCGCGCAGCCCGGCGGGAAGCCGCCTTCGGGAATCGTAATGATCGCTTCCTCCCCCAGCATCGCCATCGTCGTCACGGGCGTCGCCAACACCGCGTCCGTGCTGGCCGCGTGGCGCCGCCTGGGCGCGGCCGGCTACACGACGGACGACCCGGAGGTCGTTGCCGCAGCCGATGGCGTCGTGCTGCCGGGTGTGGGCGCGTTCGCGACGCCGCCGCGAACCTGAAGGCCAGCGGCGTCGAAGAGGCGATGCGCCACGCAATCGGCCGCGGCACGCCCTTCCTCGGCATCTGCCTCGGCATGCAGTTGCTCGCCGATATCGGGCTTGAGGACGGCGAGTGGACCGGGCTCGGCCTCGTGCCCGGAACGTGCGAGCGACTCCCCGGAGGGGTGAAGATCCCGCACATCGGCTGGAACACCGTCGAATACCCGCGCGACAGCCCGCTCTTCGACGGCATCCCCGAGTCGACCGCGTTCTACTTCGTGCACAGCTACCACCTCGTACCGCGCGAGAGCGCCGCGGCGATCGGCTCGACCGACTACGGCGTGCGGTTTGTCTCGGCGGTCCAGGCGGCGAACGTCTACGCGGTGCAGTTCCATCCCGAGAAGTCCTCGAACGCGGGACTTCACCTACTCGCAAACTTCGGCAGACTCGCCGAGGAGGGACGCTGATGATCGTCTTCCCCGCAATCGACATCCTTGGCGGACGCGCGGTTCGGCTCGCTCAGGGCGACTACGACCGCGTGACCGTCTACAACGAGGACCCTGTCGCTCAGGCGCGCGAGTTCCTCGATCAGGGCGCCGAGTGGATCCATGTGGTCGATCTCGACGGCGCCCGCGACGGCGTGCCCGGCAACATCGACGTTGTGGAGCGCATCGCGCGCGAGACAGGCGCAAGGCTCGAAGTCGGCGGGGGAGTGCGTTCACTTGAGACGCTCAGCCGACTGGCGGACGCGGGTGCCGAACGGATCGTGCTCGGCACCAAGCTCGCCACCGATCCTGAGTTCGTTCGCGCGGCGGTGAAGTGCTGCGGTGAGGCCGTGGTGGCGGGAGTGGACGCGCGCGACGGCATGGTCGCGGTCGAGGGCTGGCGTTCGGGTACGGCGACGTCGGCGCAGGTTCTTGTCGGCGAGCTGCGCCATCTTGGCATCCGCCATCTCGTCTACACCGACATCTCGCGCGACGGCATGCAGACCGGCATCAGCACGCCGGCGTACGTGGGCGTCGCCATCAGCGCTGGCTTCCCTGTGGTCGCAAGCGGCGGTGTCTCCACACTCGGCGACATCCGTAGGCTCGCCGCACTCGGTCCCGGCGTCATCGAAGGCGTCATCACCGGCCGGGCGCTCTACGAAGGCGCGTTCACGCTGCCCGAGGCGCTCGAAGCCGCTCGCGGGGAGGCCTGACGTCGCGATGCTGATGAAACGTGTCATTCCCTGTCTAGACGTCCACGAGGGCCGCGTCGTAAAGGGCGTCAACTTCGTGAACCTGCGCGACGCCGGTGACCCGGTCGAGATGGCCGCCATCTACGACAAAGCCGGCGCCGACGAGGTCGTGTTTCTCGACATCACCGCCACGCACGAGGAGCGGCCGTCGATGCTCGAGGTCGCGACCCACACCGCCGAGGAGTGCTTCATCCCGTACACGGTGGGTGGAGGCATGCGTTCCGCCGACGACATCCGTGCGATGCTCAAGGCCGGCGCCGACAAGATCTCGCTCAACAGCGCCGCCGTCCGCGACCCGTCGCTGATCACACACACCAGCCGCATCTACGGCTCGCAGTGCATCGTGGTGGCGATCGACGCGCGTCGCGTCGCCGGCGGGCGCGACCGGTGGGAGGTCTTCGTCAACGGCGGTCGCATCAACACCGAGCTCGATGCGGTCGGCTGGGCGCGGGAAGCGGAGCGGCTCGGCGCGGGAGAGATTCTGCTCACGAGCATGGACTGCGACGGCACCAAGGATGGCTTCGACATCCCGCTCACCCGTGCGATCACCCGTGAGCTCAACATCCCGGTCATCGCGAGCGGTGGGGCGGGCAAGCTCGAGCACTTCGCCGAGGCGGTCGTCGAGGCCGACGCGGACGCGGTGCTCGCGGCGAGCGTCTTCCACTTTGGCGAGTACACCGTTCTGCAGGTGAAGGAGGCCATGGCTTCGGCCGGCGTGCCGGTGAGATTGCCGGTGCCCGAGAGTGCGACTCCGGAGCTCTAGAGGCCGCCTGCTGGTCTGCCGATAGACCGAGTTGAGAGTCTGGGCGAGAGCGGGGAGCTCACGCGATGGCGCAACGGACACTGTGGGGGGCGATAGACCGCGACCGGCGCAGGTGGATCAGCGCAGGGGCGCTCGTGCTCGTTCTCCTGGGGATGCTTGCGTACGCCGTGTGGTTCCTGGTGTCGTCACACAGTATCGGAGCCTGGCAGATCGTTGCGCGCATTCTGGTGCCGCTCGGCGCGATTCTGATGTTTCCCCTGATCAGGACGGTCAAAGAGTTGCGCACCAAGCAGGCGATAGGCGCGGTTCCTGTCGCCACCGGGATGCTGCCTGACACCAAGCGGGCGCTCCACGACGTCTCCCTTGCAGCCGGCCTTTCGAGACCGCCTGCGCTGCTCATGTACTTCTCGGACTCGCTCAATGCTTTCGCCACACGAGCGGGCGGTGGCCTGAGCATCTCCGTGAGCAGCGGTTTCGCGGGTCTTTCGCGTGCCGAGCAGCGAGCGGGTCTTGCGATGCTCGTCGGGCGCAGCCGGGTGGACACGAGCTCCTTTGCCGCCGGGCACCAGTTCTCGGAGTCCTTGCGAGAGGATCCTGTCCCACCCGACCGCGACCCGACGCTCTTCGCGGCATGGCTTGACGCCGCCGTCGCCGGCGATCGTGAGGGCCTACAGATACTGCACGAGCCTGTGCCCATGATCGAACTCCTGGAACGTCTGTCGATCACACCCACGGACGTGCCCGGGTTCGCGTTCGCCGGCGGCCACGACGCGGTCTTCGGCTTCCTGGCGTGGCCCTACATCGATAGCGCCAAGGTCATGGCCGAGGAGATCTCGGCTCACGGCGAGGGGTTGCCGCCGAAAGCGGCGGCCGCCGTCGCCGCGCTGATCGCCGAGGAGCACATAATGAACGGCTCCGGCGGCTTCCCCGGCGCGGAGCAATCAGCGTCGGTCAGCGGTGCTGAGGGCATCCGCGCGCTCAAGCTCCGCGAAGTCAGTGGGGCCGAGGGCGCCATCGCCGGCTGGACGACCGCGGCCGGAAGCCGACCCGAGGCACCATCGGCGACCGCCGCCGTCGCTGCCGAGCCGGCAGCGCCCACCAGCTCGATGCCCGCCGGTCCGGTCGAGCCTGCTCCACAGGCCGCGGAGCGGGGGAGCAACCCTGAGGCGCCGCTGGCAAGCGCGGTGCTGATCGCGGCCGATGCCCCGGTCGGCGCTGTCGGCGGCGTGAAGCGCGCGGAACGGATCTCGGTCAGCTGCCCCAGGTGCCATGCGGGCAACTCACCGGGAAACCACAGCTGCATCGCTTGTGGAGCGCGAATGCCCGCTGCAGGCTGAACGCGGCGCGATGCTAGACTGGTTCGTATCCATCCCCGTCGGCGAGGAGCCGCGTCATGACCAACCGCGAGCACGACCTGCTCGGCTTCGACGAGCTGACCTTTGACGCCAACGGACTGATCCCGGCGGTCGTCCAACAGCACGACACCCGCGAGGTCCTCATGGTCGCCTACATGAACCGGGAGTCGCTTGTCGAGACTGTCGAGTCCGGCAAGACCTGGTTCTGGAGCCGAAGCCGCAAGAAGTACTGGATGAAGGGCGAGAGCAGCGGCCACACGCAAGACGTCATCGAGATCCTCTACGACTGCGACGCCGACTGCCTGCTCGTACTGGTCAACCAGAACGGCCCCGGCGCCTGCCACACGGGAGAGCGCACCTGCTTCTATCGGCGGCTCTACCCGGATGCCGCCCGGCTCGGCCGAGAAGGTGCCGGCGATGAGTGACGCCGGCGGCTCCGCGCGTTTCTCGGAGGTCATAGCCGAGCTCTGGGACGTCATCGAATCACGCCGAGATGCCGACCCTGGCGAGTCCTACACGGCGAAGCTCCTCCAGGGCCCGGAGGACAAACTCCTCAAGAAGATCGCCGAGGAAGCCGGTGAGGTCATCATGGCCGCCAAGGACGGTGACCCAGAGCATCTCCGCTACGAGATCGGCGACGTGGTATACCACCTGCTGGTGGTCATGGCCCGCTGGGGAATCACGCCCGATGATCTCGCGGCTGATCTTGCCGCCCGTCGCGTCTAGCGCGAACCGCCGTTGAGGTTGATGCGGCCTCGTCCGACCACCGACGCCATCCAGGAGTGTCCGTGCCGATAGCCCCAAGGGTCGACCGCTCGATAGCCCTAGTTCTGGCGACGTCGCTGCTGCTGGTGTCGGCTTCGGGCTGCTCGGGCCGCCGAGCAGCGACGAAGCCCACCGACCCCAGCACCCGCTCCGCTACCGCGGATTCGGTTCGGGCGACCCAGTCGCCCACTCCCAAGTCCAAACCGGGGGTCATCCCCACAAACACACTGGTTCCGGCGATCAATCCGGATGTGCTGCAGCCCCCTTCGTATGCAGGCTACGAGCGGCTGCCTTCCTTCACGTACCACCACGTGGACCCAAAATTGAAGAACAGTATCGCGATCACTCCGGCCACTTTCGAGGCGCAGCTCAAGGTGCTCAAGGACGGCGGCTATCACACCATCACCGCTCGTCAGCTCGCCGAGCACAATGCCGGCGGTCCGCCGCTCCCCGACAAACCCGTCATGATCACCTTCGACGACGGCTGGAAGAACCAGTTCCAGTTCGCCGCGCCGCTCCTGAAGAAGTACGGGTATGTCGCGACCTACTTTGTGAACCCGCAACTCATCGGTAGGGGCGGAGCCTATATGACGCGCGACATGCTCGTGGCACTCGCGGCCGACGGTAACGACATCGAGTCACACACGTGGACGCACCAGGCCTTGATTCGGCGTGGCACAGAGAATCAGCTGGACTTTCAGCGACGCATCATGCGGCAGATGACGCTCTCCGACGCGTGGATCGCCAAAGTCATCGGCAAGAGGCCCGTAGCGCTCTGCTATCCCTTCGGCTACTACGACACCGAGGCGGTGAGCCGAGCCAAGGCGGCCGGGTACAAGTTGGCGTTCACGACCGACGAGGGAGTGGCCGACGCCCGACCGTGGGACGCCATGATCATGAAGCGGTTCACGATCAATCGCGCGGATTCGGTCGATGGCTTCAAGGCGCGGCTCACGAGCGGAGTGCTTGAAGCCCGGCACATCGTTCCATCGCCAGGTTCGAGGGTCCGGGGCACGTCGACGACGGTGACGGTCGATATCACGGACGTCCCGCCGGCCGTGAAGGGCATCAAGATCTCGTCCGGTCCTTCGATGAAGGCGACCGCTACGGTGAATCGTGGGGGTCGGAGGATCGCGGTGGCCCAGCTGGAGAAGGCCCGCGTGGGGTTCAGGCAGATCACCCTTCGCGGAATCGATGGGGCCGGCAAACGCTACTACTACTCCTGGAGCCTGGTGCTAGGGGATCCGGTGAGTTCGCCCTAGGAAAGGCCGAATGCGGACCGCCCTGAGGCGACCCGCATTCGTCATCGTCCCTTGCGGGCAGACTATCGCTCGAGTCTGATCTTGTAGCCCTGTCCACCGCACGAGGGACACTTCTTATGTTTGTCGTGACCGGCTGCGTCCTTGACTGTCACCCAGCGGTCGCCTTTGCAGGCGGGGCACGTCTCTTTGCGCACCATAGCCCTCAGCTCCTCAGCGCAATCCAACCGTCCTTTGCTACTGAACTCATCGGTATATAAACAGCAATCCTTGAGCCAAGTTGCCGAGTGGTTTGCGGTACAGAAGTGAAGCGCGCTACCCGCTTCTATCAGCGCAAAGAGGCAAGTTCAGAAGCGCTCATCTGCGAAAGCCACTTCGAGACGAAGGTGCCACTGGTGGCCACGCGCTTCGGATCAATGTGGCTCGGAGCGTCCTTGCGCGTATGGCACGTGGTGTCGTTGCGCCACTCGAGCCAGGCGGCAGGAATCGACGCCCGCTCGAACGGCTCGTGGTCGCTCCACCCGTACCGGCCAGGATCCTTGAGGAACGGCATCCGGATCCGCTGGCGTGCGGCTGAGCGCTGCAGCGACTGGACAATCGTCCGCGGGCCGACCTTCATGCTGCGGACGTTGAACACGGATCCGTATCCGACCATGTCTACGCTGACCATCCCTGCGATCCTGCGACGCTGGGCCTTGGACAGAGAGCGCAGATAGGCGCGCGATCCGTAGTGATGGTGGTCCGGATTCTTGTCCGACATCTCTTCACCGCCAAAGAACACGAAGCGAATAGTCGGCTGAGTCCTGGCCCCCTTGAAGTCACGCGCGAGTTCGAGCAGGACGGCCACTCCGGAACCGTTGTCATTCGCTCCCGGGGCAGGGGCCTTGGTGTCGACATGCGCACCCAAGACGATTACCTCAGCTGAGCGACCCTTCTTCTCCGCGATGAGGTTGTGGGTGAGCTTTCCCTTGGGAAGCTTCACGTCTTGAACGGTGATCCGATAACCGGAGGCCTGCAGTTGTGAAGAGATGTAGTCGAATGCCCGGTGTTCGGAGACCGAGCCCTCTACACGCGGGCCGTTCGCGCACAGCGCCGAGATGTGCGCGGAAGCGTTCGCCCTTGAGAACGGCAGCGGAGCGGCCGCGTGGGCCGTCGCGGGGAGTCCCAGCGCCAGCGTGGCGGCCAGGGCGGTCGCGCAAATGCGTAGCATACGTGTGGCGGTATGGCGCACGCGAATCCTCTCGCGGGTTGAATGAGACTCTCTGCATCAGGATACACCGCCTCTTGACACCGCCCCGCATGCCGGGCGTAGACTGCTCCTCAACCGAATACGCGCCTGTGACGGGGAAGAGTACGTCGGTGCCGAAGCGATAGAGAGCCGGGAGATGGTGGAAACCTGGCGCGGAGGACCGTCGGAATGGGCCCCTGAGGTTCTGAGGCAACGGCTGCAACTGCAGCCTACTAGTCTCGGCGGACACCCACCGATACAAGGGGCCGGATATATGAAGGCCGAACTTCTAAGGCCGAGTATCGTCGGAGACTAAGTGGTTTCGCCGAGGGTGGCGAAGCAACAAGGGTGGTACCGCGAGATTGCTCTCGTCCCTTGGTGGACGGGGGCTTTTGCATTTTCGGGGCCCTTGTTGGGAACCACGGAGTAGGGAAGGACGCGACAACACATGATTCTGCCGAGCAGAGAAGAGTTCACGGCGCTGGCCGCCGACCACGATGTGGTGCCCGTCGCCCGCGAGGTGTACGCGGACCTCGCGACCCCGATCAGCGCGTTTCTCGCGCTCGCGGATGGGGCCGAGCACGCGTTCCTGCTTGAGAGCGTCATCGGGGGAGAACGGCTCGGCCGCTACAGCTTCCTGGGCGTCGGTGACGGTGCGGTCATCAGCGGCCGAGGCAACCAAGTGCTCGTCGAAAACGGCGGCGTGGCGGGCGAACTCGCGGACGACCCGCTGCGTGTCGTGGCTCGCGAACTCGCCGCCGGCAGCGTGGCGCGTGTGCCGGGGCTGCCGCTCTTCGTCGGGGGCGCGGTGGGCTACGTCGGCTATGAGACCGCGACCACCTTCGAGCGGGTTCCTCGGCACGGGGTCGATGTGCTCGACGTGCCCGACTTCACGTTCATGATGGCCGACGTGGTCGTCGCGTTCGATCACGCGCGCCGGGTGATGCAGGTCATCGCGCCGGTGCGCCCCGGTCGGTGCGCCTGTCGGGAAAAACTCCTTCACAA
>CAZIPT010000030.1:0-22342 GCA_964541375.1 uncultured Eubacteriales bacterium | reverse complement strand
TTTGCGTATGCCGAAGGTCCGGGATAGGTCCCGGACCTCCAGAGCGAGTTGTGTCGTAGTCGTCTCCGCCATGCGTTAGCGCGACGCCGGCTTCGGCCGGGGCTTGGACCGCTTGGGAGCAGCAGGCGCTGCCTTGGCAGCCGCACGAGAGGGAGCCACAACCAGTCGAGCGCTCGTCTTGGGCCACATCGCCAAAGCGGTGCCGATCAGCATCAGGATGAAGCCGCCCCACGAGAACCAGATCAGCGGGTTGATCTTCACGTTGATCGTGGCCTCTTCGTTCTGCACACCCTGGAACACCACGAAGATGTCGCGCAGGGGCTCCGAAAGAACTCTTGCGTCCAGACGGGTCTGCTGCTGGGTGACGAACTCGGTCTGGCCCGGGCTGATCGTTCCAACCGGCTTGCCGTTGCGCGAGACCGCCAAGGTGATGTTCGTCTTGTTGTTTCCGTTGGCCAGGGTCTCCTGCTTGCTGCCCCGGTAAGTGAAGGTGTACTGATCCACCTGGAAGGTGGACCCCTCTTTGACCGGGACCGTGTACGTCTGGTCGAGCACGAACATCGCCGAGCCAACGAGCCCGATCAGGATGATGCCCATGCCGATATGCGTCAGATACCCGCCCGACTGAGTGCGCGCGTTCATGAAGATCGCACCCAGCGCCGAGAAGAAGTTCTCACCCTTGGCGGCCGCGCGCTTTCGCGCCCCGTCGATGAACAGTGATGTCTGGGTCGCAATGAGGAGCGCCGCCACGAACAGCCCGAACACGGCCAATCCGTTGTAGTACCAGGATGGTCCCGCGTTGGCGATCTTGATGCCGGGCTCGTTGCCGCTCCCGGCGAGCTGGACCATGGTGTTGTAGATCGGGCGCAGTGTGGAGACGTAGTCGATCATGAGCACCGCAAACAGTCCCAGCGCACCGACCAGCGGCCACTTGATGCGCTTCCAGAACGTGGGGCCGTCCGTCCCGCGCCAGGAGAGCAGCGGACAGACCGCGAGAATCAGCAGGTAAAGGATGCCGACCGGTCGCGCGACCGAGTCAAAGGTGGTCGCCGGGATCGACTTACCACCAAACGGCAACCATCCCGGCAGCGCCGAGGTTATCGTCAGGTAGGCCACGAGCACACCGGCCACCAACATGATCACGTTGTTGAAGTAGTACGCCGCCTCTTTGCTGGTGAGGGACTCGAACTCATCGTTGCCCGCGAAGGTATTCCAACGCACCAGCAGTCCAAAGCTGGCCGCAGCAAGAGAGCCGATGATCATGCTGAGGAACAGCCACAGCGAGACCGGGTCGGCCTCGAAAGCGTGAACCGACTGGACGATGCCCGAGCGAGTGATGAATGTACCGAGAATGACCAGCGCGAAACTGAACGCGGCCAGCATGATCGTCCAGCGCTTGAAACCTTCTCGGCGACGGTAGACGGTGAAGGAGTGCAGCAGGCCGACGCCGGTCAGCCACGGAAGCAGGCTTGCGTTCTCCACCGGGTCCCATGCCCAGTAGCCGCCCCAGCCGAGAACGACGTAGGCCCAGATGGCGCCGAGGCCGATGCCGATTCCCAGGAAGAGCCACGAGAAGATCGTGATGCGGTCGACGATCTCGACCCACTTCTTGGAGCTGTCGTTGACGATGAGCGCCGCAATCGCGAAGGCGAACGGAATCGTGAGTCCCGCGTAGCCGATGAACAGCGTCGGCGGATGGATGATCATCGCCCAGTGCTGGAGGAGCGGGTTCATTCCCCAGGCCGTGGCCTCGCCGAGCAGCTTGCCGGTGGCAGGGTCGATGAGCGACGCCGGGGTAGTCTTGAACGGGTTGTTGGGCTCGGAGAACATCATTCCCGCCGTGAACAGCATCAGGACGACGTTCGTCACCATCAGGCCCATGTTGGAGAGCGCGTCGGTGAACTCAAGACGCTTGTACGCGACCCAGGACGAGAAGATCGACAGCACCCAGGCCCAGAACAGGAAGGATCCCTCTCGGCCGGCCCACAGCCCGGACAGCTTGTAGAGCCAAGCCAGGTTGGAGACGTCAGTGCTGTGGTTCTGGGCCACATAGTAGAACGCGTAGTTGGGCTGGAAGAATGCGATAACCAGGAGCAATACCGAGACGGTCAGCGCCCCCATCGCAGCGAAGGTCGCGAGATACCCCACGTTGGTGATTGATTCGCCCTGCTTCGGGCCGAGAACATTGCCCCACAGTAGTGCCCCAATGGATACCAAGGCCGAGACGAGAGCCAGCCCCAGCATCACACTCCCCAGCGTTACCATTCATCGACTCCTGTCGTCGGACCCCGGTACTAAGCCCCGCGCCGGAATCGCTTCAGGCGCGGGGCGTTGCTGACCCTATTTCTGGCTCTGCTCCAGCGCGACGCTGGTCGCCGTGAACTTGCCGGTCTTGTCGAGCTCGCCGGCGATGACCACCTGTGAACCGTCCTTCATGCCCGACGGGAGAGCGCCCGGGAACACGACTGCGATCGTCTTGCCGGTGCCGGCGGCGCGCTCGGCGACCAAGAAACGGTCACCCGCAGCGGCGTCGGCGATGGAGCCCGGCTTGACATAGCCGGTTGCGCGAACGGGCTTGCCGAACACGGCATCGCCCTTCAGCAGCAGGTCGGCCACGGGAATGGCACCTTGGGCCGACTCGTACTTCGAGGGGCACTTGGTGATCATCTCGGTGGCCTTCAGCGTCTTGCCGTCCTCCATCACTCCCGTGACGATCGCGACGACACCGTCACCGAACGTCGAGGGGGCCGCACCCGTGTAGATGACCTTGAGGGTCGGTCCCGAGCCGGTCTTGTCGGCCTCGTCGCGGATCGTGAAGACCATGGGATTGGACTTCTTGTCCCACGAACCCTCGATCACGGTACCGCCGACCTTGACGCGCTTGCCGACAAGTGAGGCGTCCTCTGTGACCTTTGGAACCGTCGAATAGACGGCTCCCTGCTTGTTGCCGGTCAACAGAACGACCGCCGCAATGGCGATGAGGATGACGGCAGTTACCCCGATGAGGCGCGTTCTTGCGCGCTTGTTCACGTGCTCTCACTCCTTCTACAGCGGCCGGTCGGGCCGCACGCGCCGCAGGAGAGTGAGGCGCGAGGCGCCTTGGGGCACCGTTTCGCTCCGCTTTACCTGCCGCTTGCCTGAACAGTCGGATAGTAGCATCCGCCCGACCCGCACGCCACACGTTGCAACCGCTGCGCCGTCGAACGACCTACGTCTAGCGACTCATAATCTTATCCGAAATGAAGATGAGCAAAGCGGGTGCCGAACCGGGTCGAATCCGTCACAATCCTGATCCCGTTTGTAAGAATTATTCTTGGAGCCACAGTACGTCTGGCCGAAACCCGACCGAGTCCAAGAGTTCCCGGTACCGTTCCGGGGACAGCTCCCCCTTCGCGCCGTCGAGGGCGACCATCGTCGCCTCGATGACATTCGTCCCGAACGACCGCCCCTCAAGCCGGGGCGTCGACGTGACAAGCAGCTCGACGCCGTGGCTGCGGGCAAGCTCCACATCGGACGCGGTGGTCGTGTTGGTGATGATCCACTTGCCGCGCATGTCCTGAGGCATGAACTTCTTCACGAACTGCCAGTCGCCCGCTATGACATCGGCCCACGAATAGAGCGACTCCATCCGCGGATTCGGCTTGGGTGCCTTGTCCTGATCCGCGCCTACCGGATACAGCACCGAGAACGGCAGCTGTGACGCGAGCGGCGTCATGACCCGGATCAGGGCGCGCAACGAGCCCCACCGCTTGATGAGGATGGGCAGGTCGAGGGCGTAGATCAGATCGCCGAAAACCTGCTCACACCCCGCGTTCTGCAACGCCTCTGTCATGCCCCATCGGTCGACAGCCGAGCAGGTCAGCACCTTCTTGCCGGCGAGCTCGAGCCCGCACTCCTTCGTCAGGAAGTCGATGGTCGACCCCTCGACCGGCCCCTTGAGACCGGAGCCGTCGAGGATCGGAGTGGCACGGACGCCCTTGATGAGCTTCTTGGCGTCTCGGAAGAAGTACTTGCGCCCATCGGCTCGCAGATAGATGTCGATACCACCCATCCCAAACGCATCGATGGTGCCGTCGAGCTCGGCGAAGCGCGCGGCAGCTGCGTCCAGATCGCCGTTGAGTCCCTCTCGGCGAATGCGGAACCGCTCGCCCAGGAGGTCGATCTCGACCTCGTGATCGCGCGCCGAAGACCCGATCGAGACGCTTACGACCTCTTTCAGGGCTTCCACCTCCCGGACAAGTCCGCCGCTTCGTCAGGCGCAACGCCCCGCCGCCCCTGGCTTGCCCTTCCACGACGCGCCGAGAGGACCGTGCTCAGCACGCGATCCAGGTCCTCGAGGTCGACCGGCACGTCTTGCCTCAGAGGCGAGGCTCCTAGCGGGATTCCTATCACTTCAGTGCCGAGGATCCGCTCCATCGTCCGAATGCGCCAATCGCTCGCAATGAGCACGAGCGTGTCGTAGTCCTTGAGCACCGCGACAGTCTCGAGGAGCTGGTTGAACACGCGTGTCGCGTCACCCGACTCGATCGACTCGCGCTCGTCCTGGGACAGCACCAGAACGAAGTCCAGAGAATGGGACTCCGCGAGCTTCTTCACGTCGTCGGCGTTGGCGATGGGGAAGCCGACCAATGCCACCTTATCGCCGCGCCTGACCTCACCGAGCGTCTCGAGGAAGGATACGAACGACCGCTGGACACCATGCTCTTGCGCCACGTCCTCCTGGGTCGCCCCTGTTTCGCGCGCGGCCAGGATCGAGCCAACAGCGTCGTGAAGCTTGCTCTCGCTAACCACCTTGTCGCCGATCCGATACAGCCTCAAGGGTCCCTCCTCCTGAATCGCGCCCCTCATTTCACTTCGGCCCGATCGAGCTCTCCCGGCCGGCCGTGTTCCGCGTACACAACTGTGTGGACAGCGAGTATACGCCGAGGCTCCCTGGCGGCTTCCCCTGCCTCCCACTGCGTCGGGCGTATCATGAACGAGCATCGGACCGAGATCAGGGGGAGCTTGTGTCACAGGTCGACGACGTCATCGATTCCGTCTCCGCTATCGTCGATCCCGTATACCTAGTCGGCGGGTCCGTGCGCGATGAGCTGATGGGTCGGGCGTGCACCGACTTCGACTTCTCGACCCCTCTGGGCCCGGATGAAGTGGAGCAGGCGATTCGAGACGCCGGACGCCGTCCCTACCTGATGGGCAAACGCTTCGGCACCGTCGCGTTTCGACTCGACGAACTCACCATCGAACTCACGACGTTTCGATCGGAGAGCTACACGCCCGGTTCGCGAAGGCCGAGCGTCGAGTTCCTGCCGGACCTCCGCGACGACCTGGGCCGGCGCGACTTCACGATCAACGCGATGGCACGGCACGGAGACCGGCTGATCGACCTGTTCGGCGGCCAGGAAGATCTGGCGGCCGGCATCGTGCGAGCGGTGGGCGAACCGGCCGAGCGCTTCGCCGAGGACCCGCTCCGCATGTTGCGGGCCGCGCGGTTCGTCTCGCAGCTCGACTTCGCCGTTGATCCGCGCACCGCACTGGCCGCGCGTGAGCTCGCACCGCACATCCTCGAGGTCGCGCGCGAGCGCTGGACGACAGAGCTCGACCGCCTGCTGGTGGGCCCGGGCGTCGAGGCAGGTTTGCGACTGCTCGCCGAGACGGGTCTTCTCGGCTTCATGCTGCCGGAGCTGGGGCTGCAAACAGGCATCGCGGTGCCCGGCGGTCGCACGCTCTTCGACGTCACCGTTGCGGCGGTCTCCTCGGCGGGAACCGATGTCGGCGAACGCTGGGGCGTACTCATGCGTGACGTGGCCGTTCCCTATCTTCCGGCCGCGGGGCTCGGCGAAAGCATCCTGCGTGCGGATCCATCGGAAGCGCAGGCGGCGCTGGGCGCACAGATCGTCGATCGAACGGCGCTCTACCTGAAGTGGTCGACCCGCCGCCGAGAAGAGGTCAGGCGAATGGTCGCCGGAGCCAGGCCGGAAGGCCATGCTGCGCCGTAGGGTGAGCCACCTAGCGGTTGAGGTCGTAGATCATGCGCAGACCTCGGAGCGTGAGATCCGGATCCGCGCTTCCCACCGTCTCGCAGATGGGCGCCATCGTCTCGGCAAGACCGCCCGTGGCGATGACCGGCGTCGTTACGCCAAGCTCGTCCCACACCCGGTGAACCAGCCCGTCGACCATCGCAGCCTCGCCGAGCATGAGTCCCGCCTGCACGCTTTCGCGGGTGTTGGATCCGATCACGTGTGCGGGGGCGACCAGGTCGACCTTGGAGAGCCGGGCGGCCTTGCTGAAGAGCGCTTCTGCACTGGTCTCGACGCCCGGAGCGATCGCGCCGCCCAGGTAGGCGCCGTCCTCGGCGATCACGTCGATCGTCGTCGCCGTCCCGAAGTCGACCACGACGACCGGACCACCCAAGAGGGAAAACGCAGCGACACCGTTGACGATCCGGTCGGCACCCACCTCGTGTGGATTGGCGTAGCGTATGGGCATGCCGGTCTTGAGCCCGGGACCGACCACCAGCAGTTCACACGTGCACGAAACCGCTGCTGCTTCCTCCCATGCGGAGGTCGCCCTCGGCACGACCGACGCCAGGATCATCCCGCTGACGTCCGCCCACGACAGGCCGTCCAGCGCGAGCAGGCCGGTAACGGAGGCCCGCAGCTCGTCGCCGGTCTGCGACGCGTGGGTCGAGATGCGCCAATGGGCGGTCAGATCATCGCCCTCGAACAGCCCGAGCACGGTCTGCGTATTGCCGACATCGACTGCAAAGAGCACGGTGGACCTCCTGGGACATCGTGGAAGCGCAGGTGACGGCGCGGTGACGCGGTCACGGCGACTCCTCGACCTGATGCTATCATCGGGCCGAACCAGCAGGCTCGCAACCCCGGCCCCATCGCGTCTGTGGTGTGTGCCCGGAGCGACCTGCCCCATGCTCGGGAGGCGCCACGTGACCGATACACAGGCCCGTATTCTCGTCGTCGACGACGAGCCATCCATCACGGAGTTCGTCAGCTACAACCTCCGCAAAGAAGGCTATGACGTCGCGGTGGCTGCCGACGGCGACGAGGCGCTCTTGCTCGCCAAGGCCCAGCCGTTCGATCTGGTGGTGCTGGACGTCATGCTGCCCGGCATCGATGGCTACGAGGTCTGCCGCCGGCTGCGTGCCGAATCCGACGTGCCGGTGCTGTTCCTCTCGGCAAGGGACACCGAGCTGGACAAGGTGGTGGGACTGGAGATCGGCGGTGACGACTACCTCGCCAAGCCTTTCGGGGTGCGCGAACTTCAGGCGCGCGTCAAGGCGCTGCTTCGCCGGGCCCCGTCGGGCGCACGCGAGCCCGGCATCGCGGGCGAGCACATCGAGCTGTGCGGCATCGTCTTGGACGAGGGATCGCACGTCGCCGAGTCCGACGGGCAGGTAATCGATCTCACTCCCCGCGAGTTCGAGCTGCTGGCGTGTCTGATGCGGCATGGCGGCAAGGTACTCTCCCGCGACCAGCTGCTCCGAGAAGCGTGGGGTTGGGAGTACCTCGTCGAGACCAAGACCGTCGACACGCACGTGAAGCGCCTTCGCGACAAGCTCGAGGCAGCCGGGGTCGACCCCGCGCTCGTGGAGACGGTCCGCGGCTACGGCTACCGCTTCCGCACGGCCTAGGCCGCCGCCGTGCGTAGCGCACTCCGGACCCGAATCGCACTGACGCTCGCCGCGTTCGCGTCGATCGGCGCGCTGGTGCTCGCCGCGATCGCATGGCTGCTCCCCGCGTCGCCGATCCTGTTTGCGGGCGCCGTCACCGTGATCGCGGTAGTCGGCTGGATCGTCGGACGAGCAGTGGCTCACTCCTTTGTCGCGCCACTCGAACGGTTGGGCGCCACCGCGGCCACCTTCGCCGCAGGCAGCCACAGCGTTCGTGCACAGATCGAGGGACCGCGCGAGACGCGCATCATCGCCGAGTCGTTCAACCAGATGGCCTCTCAGGTGGATTCGGCGATCGAAGAACTCAAGGTCGAGGAGCGTCGCAAGTCGCAGTTCGTCTCGGACGTGAGCCACGAGTTGCGCACGCCGCTGACCGCGATCCGCGGAGCTGCCGAGACACTCCTCGACGGCGACGTCGCCCCCGATGACCAACAGCGCTTCCTGACCACCATCGCGCTTGAGGCCGAACGACTGGGCCGGCTTGCCAACGACCTGCTGACCCTCCAACGCATCGAGGGCGCGACCGGCGAGCTGCCCCTAACCCGGGTGGACCTGCGCCTCGCCGCCGACCGCGCCGAGGCGATGCTCGAGCCACTCCTCGAGGACCGCGACGTGACGCTGACAGTGAACGGCCGCGCGCCACTCGTGCTTGGCGACGTCGACCGGCTTCAGCAAGTGGTGCTGAACCTCGTGGACAACGCGAGCCGCATCGTAGGCGAGGGCGGGCATGTGGTCGTCGAACTCACCGCCGAGGGTGACCGCGCGGTCCTCTCGGTCATCGACGACGGCCCTGGCATTCCTCCCGAGGATCTTCCGCGGCTCTTCGACCGCTTCTACCGCGCCGACACGAGCCGGACACGATCGAGTGGCGGAGCGGGACTCGGGCTCGCGATCGTGCGGGCTATCGTCACCGCGCACGGAGGCCGCATCGAGGCCGCCAACCTGCCGACCGGCGGTGCGCGCATGACCGTGGTCCTTCCGGCACTCGCCGAGGAGCCCGCGGTCGACTAGAGCCGCACGCCCGAGAGCCTGACCGCCGAGGCGATCGCAATCGCGACGGCAGCCTTGACGGCATCCGGCACAAGGAACGGCACGACCCCCACCACGAACGCCTTGAGCAGCCCCATGTTCGTCACGGCGGCCAGCTGAACCCAGCCGAGAAGGTAGATGACCGCGATCACGGACGCAGCGGCTGCTGCGTCCGCCACCACCTGCTCGGTTCCGCGTCGCTCCAGTCGTTGCCGGATCCAGGCACCCGCAGGCGCGGCAAGGGCGAACCCCAGGATGTAGCCGCCTGTGGGTCCGAGCAAGACGCCGAGCCCGGCGGTTCCCATCGCGAAGACCGGTACGCCGGCAGCACCCATCACCAGGTAGATTCCAAGCGCGGCGGCAGCCCACTCCCAACTCAGCAGAAGTGCCGCGAGCACCACTCCGAACACCTGCAGCGTGATGGGCACCGGGCCGAACGGGATCGCGATCCATCCGGTCGCCGCCATGAACGCTGCGACCAACGCCGCGGCCGCCATGTTCCTGACACGAGAAGCGGACGACGCGCGCGTTGCTCTCGGGCGGCCCACTCCGACCTCTACGACTACTGGATCTGGGGACGGCTCAAAGCGGGACACTGCGCCTCCGTTAACTAGCCAGCTATTGAGCGGTTAACGGTAGTGCTCGGCATGGGGCGCGTCAAGCGCGAAGCGTGACCTCGCCCGCGACGACGGCCTCGACCCCGTCCGATGACTCCACCAGCAGCCGGCCTTCTGAGTCCACACCGAGGATCATCCCCTCGGCACGCACGGTGCCGTCGAGACCGCTGACGCGTACCGGGGCCCCGAGCATCGCGAGGCGTGACTCGTAGCCGCTGTGAAGCGAACGGAATCCCCCGCCGAGCCATCTCAGGTACACCGACGCGATTCCATCGAGCAGCGCCGCCACCGCCTCCGGAACCCGCGCTTCGACCGAATCTCGCAGGTAGGCCGCCCCGGGTGCACCACCGCCAGCATGCTCTGGCCGACGCACGTTGACGCCCACGCCCACTACGACCCAGTCGACTCGGTCGGTCTCGGCGGCCATCTCCAGCAGCACGCCCGCGACCTTGCCGCCGTCCGCGAGCACGTCGTTGGGCCACTTCACCGCCGACGCCATGCCAAGCGTCTCGAGCGCCTCGGCGATCCCAAGTGCCACCGCGAGCGCCAGCGAAGCGACCTCGGCGGGCGATACTTCCGGTCGGAGTATCGCCGAGAAGTACGCGCCACCGTCCGGTGACTCCCACGTGCGGCCGAGTCTGCCGCGGCCCTCCGTCTGCCGAGAAGCCAGCACGACCGTGCCCTGCTCGGCGCCGGCACGCGCAAGTGCGCGGGCATCGTCGTTGGTGGAGCCGGTCTCTCCGCCGCCCGACAGCTGCGTCCAAAAGCCCGGGCGGAGTAGCCGCCCGACCTCACGCGGGAGCGGCGCGTCGGGCGTCGTGCGCAACTTGTAGCCGCTGCCCGGCACCGCGTCGACCACATAGCCCTCGGCCCGCAACGCGTTGACATGCTTGCCGATCGCGACGCGGCTCACACCCAGCGCGTCTGCCAGCGCCTGACCGCTGAGCCCATCGCCGGCCGACTCACGCAGCGCGTCGAGCACCGCCTCACGCGTGGTCATCTGCTTCGTCCTCCGGCCCGGCGCCGAGGCGGCCGCCGTGCTCGGACTCGTACTGCGCTGCCTCGTCGGCGATCATCTTGCGGTCGTGTCGGCGCTTGCCGATCCACAGCGCGATACCACCCACGACGATCGCGGCGAACACGAGCCATGAGAACGCACCGAGATAGGCGAGCCCCTGGCGGAAATTCGCGCCGAGAAACCAGCCGATCCCCACCAACAGCCCCGCGTACCCCATCGCGCCGACAAGCGTGTAGACCTCGAACCAGAACACGTTCATGTGAGATGCACCCGCAAGTGCCGGGGCCAGGTTCTTCATGACTGCGACGAAGCGCGCAATGATGATCGTCTGCGAACCATGCAGGTTGAAGTACTCCTCACCCGCCTCGATAGCCTCCACCTTGACTCCGAAGCGCGGCCCGACCCGCTCGATCAGCTCTCGGCCACCCTTCCAGCCGATGAAGTAGCTGATGTTGGTGCCGATGAACGTGCCGAGCGTGGCAATCCCGAACAGCACGAAGGGGTTGAGTCCCTGTCCGTGTTGGGCCGCGGCAGTGAAGGCCGCCGCAGCCGTAAGAACATCGCCGGGCGTGAAGCTGCCGACGATGAAGAGATTCTCGAGGATCGTGGCGACGAACACGATGAGGTAGCCCCAGGTGCTCAGAGCCGAGAGCGCCCAATCCAGGATCGACTGCAGGAAGCTCACAGCCCACCTCCCCGGCCGACGGTTTCGTCGAGTCCGAAGTCGACGACAGGAACGCCGAAGGTGAGCGCGCTGCTGCTGACCCGGTCGACGCCGGACGCCCGCAAAGCCGCGATCCGAGCGAAGCTGACGCCGCCCGACGCCTCCAGGAGAACTGCTCGGCCGGCCTTCTCGGCGGCGTTGCGAACCCCCAAGACCGCCTTGGCGAGCGCAGCGTCGTCGAAGTTGTCGAGCAACACCATGTCGGCGCCCGCATCGACCGCTTCGATGGCCTGGTGGATCGAGTCGGCCTCGACCTCGATCAACAGGTCCGGCCAGGCGGCACGCGTCTTAGCTACGGCTTGCGTGATGCCACCGGCTCGTCGGATGTGGTTGTCCTTGATGAGCACCATGTCGCTGAGTCCCAAACGGTGGTTCTCGCCGCCGCCAACGCTCACCGCGTACTTCGCCAGCGCCCGCAGCCCCGGCGGCGTCTTGCGTGTGTCGCAGACAGAGAACCGGCCGCCCGCCTCCTTCACCCAGGCCGCGGTCTCGGTGGCGACGCCAGAAAGCTGCATCAGGAAGTCCAGTGCGGTCCGCTCGCCCGCGAGCACGGCAACCGCGACGCCTTCAATCTCGGCGACCGGCGTTCCCGCCTGCACCTTCGCTCCCTCAGCTACCAGTGGAAAGACCTCGATCGGATCGACCAGCCCCGACGCCGCCGAGAGCCGGTCGTAGACCTCGGCAACCACCGGCAGTCCGGCGACCGTGCACCCCTGACGTGCGACGATGGTACCGGCGAACCGCGGGTCGAGCCCTATCGCCGAGAAGCTCGTGACATCGCGCGCCAGCAGTCCGGGATCTCCCGGTGCGCTGACGCTGAACCGCTCCGGCGCGACGCCAAAGTCCTCGGCGAGCGCGAGGGCGATGATGTGCGAGCTGTCGGGGGTCGCGAACACGCTGGGGGTGCTCCCTACTCGGCGTCTGACGAATGCATCGCAGTCGGCGTGACCGCGGATTCCACGAGCGGGCCACGACTACGCGCCCACAGCATCATATGTCCCCCAACGAGTGCGTGGGAGGGGGCCTGGCCGCGCTGCTGAACGATCCGCATGCGCCACGCGTCCTGCCGCTCGGGGTAGTCGCGCCGAAAGTGACAGCCGCGGGATTCGGTACGGAGCCATGCTGCATGAGCGATCAGCGTGCCGACCGTCACCAGGTTCGCGACCTCGAGGTCAGCCGCCGAGTCCCCCAGCTCACCGATGCCCGCACCCAATAGCGCCAGCTCGGCAGCGGCCTGCGCCAGGCCTTCGTCGCTTCGACTCATGCCCACGTGCCGCTGCATGACCTCCTTGACCGCCGCCGAGACCGCCGCGGCATCCCGCGGCGGCGCTCCCGACTCCCGGGGCACGTCGCCGCTTGACCCGGTGGAGGAGATAGGCGCGCGACGGGCCGGCCGGCACGCCGCTCCCAGCGCCCGCGCGATCCGACGGCTGAACACCAGCCCCTCGAGCAAGGAGTTCGAGGCGAGCCGGTTGGCGCCGTGAAGACCGCTCGCGGTCACTTCGCCCGAGGCGTAGAGCCCCGGCAGGCTCGTGCGCCCGTCGATGTCGACGAGCACACCGCCGACCAGGTAGTGCGCCGCAGGCGCCACAGGGAGCAGGTCGCGAGACAGGTCATAGCCCGCCTCGGAACACGCTTCCCAGATGGTCGGGAACCTGGTGCGCAGGTACTCCTCACCCAGATGACGCGCGTCCAGCCACACGTTGTTGCGTCCGCACCGGGCCATCACGGCCTCGATCTCCCTGCTCACCACGTCCCGCGGCGCGAGCTCCGCCAGCGGGTGTACTCCGAGCATGAAGCGCTCCTCGTTGCAGTCGAGCAGGTAGGCACCTTCACCGCGAAGTGCCTCGGTGATGAGGAACCGCGGTGCGGCGTCGTGGTCGAGTGCCGTGGGATGGAACTGGACGAACTCCAGGTCGGCGACGCGCGCGCCGGCGCGCCAGGCTGCTGCGAGTCCGTCGCCGGTCGCGATGAGCGGGTTGGTCGTGACCCGGTAGGCCTGGCCGGCCCCGCCGGTAGCCAGGACGACCGCGTCTGCCCAGATGACCTCGCGCGTGTGTGTCACGGTGTCAAGGACCAACGCGCCCGCGCATCGGCCGCCATCGGTGAGTAGGTCGACAAGGAAGCGCTGTTCGAACACCTCGACGCGCTCGCTCTCTCGCAGCGCATCGGTGAGAGCGCGCTGGATCGCCGCGCCTGTCGCATCACCCGAGTGCAGCACCCGCGGCAGCGAGTGCCCGCCCTCGCGGGCCAGCGCCACTTCGCCACCCTCGGCCAGGTCGAAGTGCACGCCGTACTCCCGGAGCCCGGCGAGCGCCTCCGGGGCCTCCCCCACGACCGCGCGAACAACGGCTTCGTCGCACAGCCCCTGGCCCACCACAAGCGTGTCGGCGAGGTGGAGCTCGACGCTGTCGGCCTCCCCCACCGCCCCGGCGATGCCCCCCTGGGCATACCACGTGTTGGTCTCGGTCAAGCGACCTTTGGTCACGAGCGCCACCCTGCACGTCTTGGACGCTGCGAGCGCGGCGGTGAGTCCCGCGATGCCACTGCCCACCACCAGCACGTCGCACCCGTGCTGTTCACAGTCGGCCGTGTCGAAGCCCAGAAGGAACCTTCGCCCGAGGGATTCGGGCATCGTGTCGGCGCGCGGAGGTCTGGGGGCGTCGTCAGCCAATCGCCACCATCCGCTCAACGGCGAGCAGAGCGCGGTCGCGAATCGCGGGAGCGACACCCACTTCTCCCGACCCGGTGGCGAGGCAGTCCCGGACCTTGGTGAGCGTGGTGATCTTCATATTGGGACACAGCATCCGCGGAGCAAGTTCGATGAACTGCTTGTCGGGTGCCACCTTGCGCAGCGCATGGATCAGCCCTGCCTCGGTCACGACGACGAATTCGCGCGCCGGGTTCTTTGCGGCGAAAGCGAGCATCTGTGAGGTCGAGAGCACGGCGTCCGCCAGGTCGACGACGTCAGGCCCGCACTCGGGATGTGCCATCACCAGAGCGGCCGGGTGCTCGTCTCGCGCCGCCCGTACCTGCTCGACGGTCACGTCGTCGTGCGTGGGACACCAGCCGTCCCATAGCACCACCTCGACCTCAGGCAGCGAGCGCGCGACCCAGGAGCCCAGATTGCGATCGGGGGCGAAAAGGATCTTCTCGGCACCCAAGGCCCGAACGACGGCGACCGCATTGGCGCTCGTCACACACACGTCGCTCTCGGCCTTCACCTCGGCAGACGAGTTCACGTACGTGACTACGGGCACTCCGGGGAAGTCCGCCTTCCATGCGGCGAGCGCCTCGCCGGTCACCATGTCGGCCATGGGGCAGCCGGCCTTGGGCTCCGGCAGCAGGACGGTCTTCTGGGGCGCGAGGATCTTGGCCGTCTCGGCCATGAAGTGAACGCCCGCGAAGACGATCGTTTGGGCCGAGGTCTCCGCAGCTTGCCGAGAAAGCCCGAGTGAGTCACCCACGAAGTCGGCGACGTCCTGGACCTCGGCGCGCTGGTAGTTATGGGCGAGGATGACGGCTCTGCGTTGGTCGGCGAGTTCGCGGACCTCGGCGCTCAGCGATGCGATGTCGATCACGCGGCATCCCCCGGCGGAATCAGCGCGCAGTTGTCGATGAGATGCGTCGAACCGACGCGCCCCGAGACCAGCGCGCGCATGGGGCGATCGACACTGCCGACCGGCTCCAGCGTCAGCGGGTCGACGACGACAGCGTAGTCAAGCAACAGCCCGCCGGCAGCGCGGGCCTCGGCGGCCTCACGCATCTCGGCCTCGATCGCAGCGACACTCGTCTCACCCCACGCGACCAGCTGCGCAGCGGCCTCCAGCGCCTCGGGGAGCCCGACCGCTGCCTGCCGCTCCTGCGACGAGAGGTTGGCATTGCGGCTTGAGAGCGCCAGCCCGTCGGCGGCACGAACCGTCGGGCACCCGACCACTCCCACTCCGAAGTCGAGCTGCCTGGCCATGCTCGTGATGACTCTGAGCTGTTGATAGTCCTTCTCGCCAAAGAACGCGAGATCGGGCGCGACCAGGTTGAAGAGCTTGGCGACCACCGTCGCCACTCCCGAGAAGTGTCCGGGACGCAACGCACCCTCCCAGCGGTGCGCGAGCACCCCCGGGTCGATGGTGACGTCGGTGCCGTCCTGGTACATCGACTCGGCGCTGGGGACGAAGACCACGTCCACTCCTTCGTCGCCGAGAAGCTCAAGGTCGCTCTCGATTCGTCGCGGGTAGCGGTCGAAGTCCTCACCCGGGCAGAACTGCGTCGGGTTGACGAAGACGGAGGCGACGACGAAGTCGGCTCGCGCCCGCGCCATGCGCACGAGCGACAGATGACCCTCGTGCAGCGCCCCCATTGTGGGCACCAGAGCGATCGTCCGTCCCTCGCGCCGTGCATCGGCGACAGCCGAGCGGACTTCGCTCTTGCCGGCCATCCGCTCGATCACAGAAGCTCCCCGTCGAACTCGTCGGCGTACTCGGCGGAGTAGAGGATCTCGGCCTCGGCAAGTACGATCGGCTCCATGTGGGTCGACTGCTCCTCGGCCGGGAACGTGCCGGAGCGCACGTCATCGGCGTAGGCGGAGACAGCGCGGCTGATCTCGGCGTCCAGCTCCGCGTAGCGCTTGGCGTGACGCGGAGTACGCTCACCCAAGCCGAGAACGTCGTGGATGACCTGCACCTGGCCGTCGCAGCCAACCCCTGCGCCGATGCCTATCGTCGGCACCGTGAGAAGCGCCGAGATGCGCGCCGCCAGCTCGGCCGGAACGCACTCCAGCACGATGGCGAAGGCGCCGGCGGCGTCCAGAGCGACCGCGTCGGCGATGACCTTGGCCGCTGCCGGAGCGACTTTGCCCTGCGTGCCGTATCCGCCAAGCACGTTAATCGACTGCGGAGTCAGACCGACGTGCCCCATGACCGGAACACCCGCCGAGACAAGCCCCTCGACCAGCGCGATCGTGTCGAACGTGGCGCCTTCAAGCTTGACCGCCTGCGCTCCGCCCTCCGAGAGCATCCGGCCGGCGTTGCGCATGCCCTCGGCGTAGTCGGCCTGGTAGGACATGAACGGCATGTCGGCGATCACCAGGGCGTGCGAGACGCCCCGAGAAACCGCCGAGGTGGCGCGGAGCATATCGTCGACCGTGACCGGCAGCGTGGAATCGTAGCCCAGCATCGTCATGCCCAGAGAGTCACCGACCAGCACGGCATCAACGCCCGCACCGTCGACCAGCCGGGCGGAATGGTAGTCGTAGGCGGTCAGCACCACAATGGGCTTCTCGGCCGCCTTCATAGCACTCAATGATGTCGCCGTGATCCGAGGGGTGGGACCCGAAGGGGCCTGTGCGCTCATGGAGTCTCCTTTCGCGGTTCGCCGTCGCAGCCGAGCCTGTCAGGACCGGTCCACGCGGCTCCTCCCAAGAGGTAGCACAGTATAGCGCTTGAGGCGGCTGGTGTTTGTGCCTGAGAGGCTACTCGATCTGATCGGGCGGGAACTCAGGTTCGGCGGCCATGACGGCCGCGATCAGTTCGGCCGCCCTGGCAGACTCGGCCTCGGGCACCATGATCCGAAACTGCATCGGAAGGCCGAAGGGGTCGGTGGTCGCCTCGGGCTCGTAGGGATCCCATCGGTACGGGATGTCGGCCTGTTCGAGCACCTCGCGAACGAGCATCAGCTCGGGGTCCCAGCCGGCAACCACATCCTGGTCCCTGGCTCCGTCTGCAACGTCCACCCATTCGACCGGCAGGACCGGGTCGTTGTGCAGCGCGCCCACGTCCGGAATCACTCCCAGGTCTGCGACGACCGCCCCGACCGTGACGTCGTCTCGCGAGACCCGCGTCCCGTCCGGGAGGTGCAGTCGGGGAGCGATTTCAAGCAGCGGCGTGACGACGAATTCGCGCTCGAGTATGCGGGGGTGCGGAATCGTGAGGTCGGCCGTCTGCGAGTCCTCGTCGCCCAGGAGCAGGATGTCCATGTCGATAGGCCGCGGACCGTTCTCGGCGGTCCGTACCCGGCCCATGCTGTCTTCGATCTGCTGCAGATAGGCGAGCAGGTTCTCTGACTCAAGCTCGGTCTCGATTGCGACGACGGCGTTGGCGAAGAGAGGCTGCTGCTCGAAGTAGGCTGGCTCGGACTCGTATGCGTGAGATATGGCGGTGACGCGTGTTTCGGGAAGGTCGGTGAGTGCGTCCACGGCGCGTCCCAGATTCAGAAGACGGTCGCCCTCGTTGCTTCCGAGCGCTATGTAGCCAGTGGGCATCGTGGTGCTCCTCTCAGACACGGGGCGCGAGCGCGCCTGCACTTGGAAGTATTCCCTATGTGACCGCAACACGGACCTGCCGAAAAAGCTTGCGGCCCCTCGGCGAGTGCCGGGGGCCGCAAGCGAAGTGTATGTGAACCACAGCAGCCGGTTAAGCTGCACGCGAAACCTGTCAGCTCGAATCGGCTGGCTGGCAGCGGCGAAGCCCGCCTCCAGCTACTTGGCCAAGAGCACCAGCAGCGGAACCAGCAGCAGCGCCACGATGTTGAAAACCTTGATCATCGAGTTGAGCGCCGGGCCCGCGGTGTCCTTGAACGGATCGCCGACGGTGTCGCCCGTGACGGCGGCCTTGTGCGCCTCGCTGCCCTTGAGGTGCTTGACACCGTCCTTGTCCACAAACCCGTCCTCGAAGCGCTTCTTGGCGTTGTCCCACGCGCCGCCGCCCGAAGTCATCGAGATCGCCACGAACAAGCCGGTGACGATGGTGCCCACGAGCGCGCCGCCGAGAAGTAGCGCGGTGAACTCGAAGGCGTTGGCGAAGCCGAAGGCCTTGAGGATGAAGCCCAGCGCGATGATGAGCACCGGGACGCCGGTCGGGATGAGCGCCGGAAGCGTCATCTCGCGAAGCGCGGCCTGGGTCACGAGGTCGACCGAGCGGGCGTAGTCCGGCTTGGCCGTACCCTCCATGATGCCCGGGATCTCGCGGAACTGACGACGCACTTCTTCGACGACCGCACCGGCCGCCTTGCCGACCGCCGTCATGGCGAGCGACGCGAAGAGGAACGGCAGCGAGCCTCCGATGAAGAGACCGACCAGCACGTAGGGGTTGGAGAGGTTGAAGACGAGCTGCGGAACGTTGGGCATGATCGTCGTCGCCTCGGTGATGGCGTGCGTGAAGTCCGCGAAGAGCACGACGGCAGCGAGAGCCGCCGAGGCGATCGCGTAGCCCTTGGTGACGGCCTTGGTGGTGTTGCCGACCGCGTCGAGCGCGTCGGTGACCACGCGCACCTCCGCCGGGAGGCCAGCCATCTCGGCGATGCCGCCGGCGTTGTCGGTGACCGGCCCAAAGGCATCGATCGCGACGACGATACCGGCCATCGAGAGCATGGAGAGCGCGGCAACGGCGATGCCGTAGATTCCGGCGAGCGAGAAGCTGACGATCGTCGCAAGCGCGATGGCGATGACCGGCAGGCCGGTCGACTCCATGCCGACCGCGAGGCCTTGGATGACGTTGGTGCCGTGTCCGCTGACCGAAGCCTGCGCGATGGTGCGAACCGGGCGGAACGTCGAGCCCGTGTAGTAGTCGGTGATGTAGACCATTGCGGCGGTCAACGCGATGCCGACGAGCGCGCAGAACCAGACGGTGAGCGGGCTCGGGCCGACCTTCATGCCGACCGCAACGAGCGTTTCACCGATCTTGGTGAGCTTGAAAACCTCGGCCCGGGGGGTGAGCCACATGATGACCGGGTAGAACAACACGCCGGCGATGGCGGCTGCCGCCCACAGGCCCTTGTACAGCGCACCCATGATCGTGCCGTTGGGGCTCATGCGCACGAAGAACGTACCGATGATCGACGCGACGATCGACACGGCACCCAAGACCAGCGGCATGCCGATCGAGAACGCCAGGACCACGGGTCCGGTGCCAAACGCCAGGATGCCGATAAGCATCGCGGCGACGGTGGTGACCACGTAGGTCTCGAAGAGGTCGGCGGCCATACCCGCGCAGTCGCCGACGTTGTCGCCCACGTTGTCGGCGATGACGGCCGGGTTGCGGGGGTCGTCCTCGGGAATGCCGGCTTCGACCTTGCCCACCAAGTCGGCGCCTACGTCAGCGGCCTTGGTGAAGATACCGCCGCCGAGGCGTGCGAACACCGAGATGAGCGAGCCACCGAAGCCGAGGCCGACGAGCGCCGAGACCGGAGCGCCGAGATAGATGACGCAAAGCGCCATGATCGACACCGACAGGATGCCCAGGCCGACCACGAAGAGGCCCGTCACGCTGCCCGCCTCGAACGCAACGTTGAGCGCCTTGGGCAGCCCACCGCGAGCGGCCTCTGCGGTACGGACGTTGGCGCGGACCGAGATGCCCATGCCGATGAACCCGGCAGCGGCGGAAGCGGCGCCGCCAAGCAGGAAGCCGATCGACGTCCACAGACCGAAGCCGGGAACGCCGAAGAAGCCGGGAACCGCCAGTGCGACGGCCAAGACAGCGGCGACGAGTCCGACGGTGCGGTACTGGCGACCGAGATAGGCCATTGCGCCTTCTTGGATCGCGCCGGCGATCTCCTGCATCTTCTCGTTGCCCGCAGGCAACTTGTTGATCCTCATCACGAGGAAGCTGGCGTAGGCAGCGGCGAGCACGCCAGCGGCCAAGCCGATGAATAGCGGCAGGTTGGACATATTCCCTCCAGAATCGAAAGCGCGGCGGTGCCGGACCGCACCCCCTCCAAGTCGCGGACATTCTATCAGAGTGGAGCGCCCGTCAAAGCGCTATCCGTTCACACGGATGAAACCTGTCGAAGATGCGGCGGTTGGGAACTGCCGGGGGGTAGCCACCCGCGTGCAGGAAGCAGCCGACCGGAGTTGTCGATGCTACTCGGAAATCGCCTCGGCCACGGCCAGCGCCTGCACCGTCGCCCCGACGTCGTGAACCCTCACGATGGCCGCACCCGCTCGCACGGCCGCGAGCGCAGCCGCGATCGAACTGCCGATACGCTCCGACGGCTCTTCGACACCGGTGATCTCGCCGAGGAACCGCTTGCGCGAGACCCCGACCACCAGCGGGTAGCCCAGCTCGGCAATCTCGGGAAGCCGCTCAAGGAGTTCGAGATTGTGCGAGAGCGTCTTACCGAAACCGAAACCCGGGTCGATCGCGATGCGATCGCGCGCGACCCCCGCCGCCTCGAGCACGGTCGCTTGGGCGAGTAGGTAGCCGCCGACCTCGACAACGACGTCGTCGTAGCGCGGGTGATCCTGCATGTTGCCCGGCTCGCCGAGCATATGCATCACCACGACCCCCGCGTCGCAGCCTGCAGCGACCTCAACCATGGCGCGGTCTCTGAAGCCCGAGATGTCGTTGATGATGCTTGCACCCGCCTCGACGCACGCGCGCGCGACTTCGGCGTGGCGCGTGTCGATCGACACCGGTACCGGGTCGCCGGCGAATCGGCCGACGACCGGTCGCACCCGCGTCAGTTGCGCCGAGAATCCCACCGGCTCGGCGCCGGGCCGCGTGGACTCGCCGCCGACGTCGAGAATCGCGGCGCCCTCGGCTATAAGCCGCTCTCCCCAGATGACGGCGCTGGCGGGATCGTCGTGGAGCCCGCCGTCGGAGAAGGAGTCGGGCGTGACGTTGAGGATACCCATGACCATCGGTCGGTCGAGCGAGAGCTCGAACTCGCCGCACCTCCAGATGGAGTTCATCGGCGGCTGCGGTCGGTGATGAGCGACATTGCCTCCGCGCGTGTCGCGGCCTTGCGCTCGAAGATTCCGCGCACGGCACTCGTAACGGTCTCAGAACCCGGCTTCTTCACGCCGCGCATCGACATGCAAAGGTGCTCGGCCTCGATGACCACGATGACTCCGGCCGGCTGAAGGTGCTCGACGATCGTGTCGGCGATCTGGGACGTCATGCGCTCCTGCACCTGCGGACGCCGGGCGAACACATCCACAACGCGCGCGAGTTTGGACAGCCCGCAGATGCGACCGTCCTTGCCCGGGACGTAGGCGATGTGTGCCCGTCCGATGAACGGCACCAGATGATGCTCACACACCGAGTAGAGCGGGATGTCACGGACCAGCACCATCTCCTGGTGCTCCTCGTTGAAGGTCACCCTGAAGTGCTCTGACGGATCCGCGCCGAGCCCGGCGAAGATCTCCTCGTACATGTCGGCCACACGGCGCGGCGTATCGGCAAGCCCCTCGCGGTGGAGGTCTTCGCCGACGCCTTCAAGTATCAGACGGACGCCGGCTTCGATCTTCTCGCGATCCATGTCGCTTCGCCCCGCTCCTACGCGTTGAAGGCCGGCGGCGTTCCCGGAGCCATCGGTGGGTCGGGCTGCACCTCGGGCTCCTCGGCCGGCGCTGGGGCCTCGTCGGCGGTGGCGACCGTACCGGAACCGGTGCCGATGTCGCTCGGCGGCTCGTTGGCCACGAAGTCGTCCCAGCGGTCCTCCAGCAGGGCCAGCAGCTCGTCCTTGCCGATGGTCTCGCGCTCGATGAGCACGGCGGCCATCTGGTCGAGCTGGTGACGGCGCTCGGTCAGGATCGTGCGCGCCTTCTCGTAGGCCTCGTCGATGAGGCGCGAGATTTCCTTGTCGATCTCGTAGGCGACCTCGGGTGAGTAGTCAGCGTTCGCCGAGAAGTCCCTGCCGAGGAACACCTCGTGGTTGGCCTCGCCAAACGTCTGCGGACCGAGCTTCTCGCTCATGCCGAACTGGGTGACCATCTGCTTGGCGAGCTTGGTGGCCCGCTCGATGTCGTTGCTGGCGCCGGTCGTCACATCGCCGATGGCGAGCTCCTCGGCAACACGCCCCCCAAGGAAACTCGCGAGGTCGGCGAGCATGGCCTGCTTGGTGCCCAGGAACTTCTCTTCCTCGGGCAGATGCCAGGTCGAACCCAGCGATCTACCGCGCGGGATGATTGTGACCTTGTGGATCTTGTCGGCGTTGGGCAGGACGTGTCCGATGATGGCGTGGCCGGACTCGTGATAGGCGATGACCCGCTTCTCGTCTTCGGAGATCAGGCGGCTCTTGCGCTCGGGACCGGCAACGACGCGGTCGATTCCCTCCTCGAGCTCGAGCATGTCGACCTTCTTCTTGCCGTGCCGAGCGGCCAGGAGCGCGGCCTCGTTGACGAGGTTCGCGAGGTCGGCTCCCGTGAAGCCCGGAGTGCGTCGGGCAAGCGTCTCGAGATCGACGTCGTCAGCCAGCGGCTTCCCGCGGGCGTGAATCTTGAGGATGCCCCAGCGACCCTTGAGGTCAGGGCGGTCGACGACGATCTGACGGTC
>CAZIPT010000029.1:0-22738 GCA_964541375.1 uncultured Eubacteriales bacterium | reverse complement strand
CCCGCCGCACCGCCCGCCGCGAGCAACCCTGTTGGTGCCAGCGCCGACCGGAGTGCGGCCTCCGACGAGGACGACTCGCAGTAGCCTATGTCCACGCTGGACGTCTTGCGGTTGTAGGTCGCCTTGGTCAACCCCGGAATAGGCTTGAGCGCCGCGAACAGGACCTCGGCCGTCTTCTGCGGGTTGGCCCCGCCGTCCACGGCAATTGCCAGGGTGGCAGTGGCGCATGGCTCCCCTCCCGCGAACGTCTGCGAGATGGTGTCGCCACTCATTTGTGGCCGCGTGGTCTGCACGCCGACAACCACAGCCACGATCGTGAGCGCGCCTATGATGCCGAAGGTCACCAGATTGCGGCGAGCCTTACCGTTGAGCTGTGTCTTGCCGCCCGGCGCATTCCCCGCCGAGGAGGGCTTGTCGTCGAAACTCCGCTCGGCGCCCGAGTCGTTCGCCCGTGCGGCGCGTGACCTCTGCTGAGGCGCCTCGT
Organism: uncultured Eubacteriales bacterium; assembly: GCA_964541375.1. Taxonomy (GTDB): domain Bacteria; phylum Actinomycetota; class Coriobacteriia; order Anaerosomatales; family JAAXUF01; genus JBAXEO01. Next base: position 22,254 of record CAZIPT010000029.1, on the reverse strand, counting down.
CTGTGTCGAGGTCGCCGGACTCGGCGTCCGGGCCCCCCGCCATCTTGCGACGCACACCCATGACCAGTCCCGCGAACGCAGCGGCCACCAGGAGTACCAGCACGATCGGTACGACCGAACCGGAACCGGTCGCCCCGGCGCTCTGGCTCGACACCGCCCCGGCCGCCGGCATCGTGTACGCCACGGCCAGGTCGAGCGCGTCGCCTGCCTTCACATTCTTGAATGACTTCGTGTAGTACGCGTACCCGGATTCTCCCGGCTGCAGCGCCGCCCCCGCTTGTGACGTCGCTATCACTGCCGCCTGCGGCACCCGAAGGCTCAGTCGTACCTCAGGCACGTTCTGCGAAGCCGTCCAGGCCAGCGCAGAGGAGTAGGTGGTTCCGTCAAACGCTTGGGAGTCGGGCACCGGCACTTCGATCTGCGCGGTTCGCGACTTGGTGAGCGTGAAGCTGTACACGTCCAGGCCTTCGGCGGTGGTCTTCGTGTACTTGAGCTCGGGATCCTCGGCGACAGATCCGCCCAGCACCTCACCTATCCACTGGAGCTCAGAACCGGCGGGGACAGCAAGCTCGGCCTGGGCCGGCAGCGGGGCCGAGGGAGGCAGCTCGCCTGAGACCAGCGTGATCCCGCCCTTCTCGCCGGAATGGCGCGTAACGTCGATGCGCTCCCACGAAACGGGCGCGGCATACGCGGCGCCGGCCAGAGACAGCGCAAGAACGAAGGTTGCGATTGCAGGTATGAAGCGAAGGGGGCGACACATGGAGATCTCCTGACCTCGAACTCGACAACGGGACAACGCGACCGTCCGAGCTCAGATCCTGAGAGAAGACGTCGCAAGAAGCGCCGGAGCGCTGAAGGTCGATGAGAGCTGCACGCGAGGCCGAAGCGCGCCCAGCGCTAGCGGCGAGACCAGTGTTGCGGCGAGCCACGATCGAGCGCAGCCGACCCAGCGGGCGACCATCCCGAGCGGGCGTGCGCGATCCGCGCAGCCGCAGCACGCCAGCATGCACGCGTCCGCCGGGCTCTCGGCACATAGCGAGAAGGCGATGATGCCCGCGAGGATCATGACGGACACGATGAAGTACCTGAGGAGACTGCCAGTTTCTGAGCGCATATTAACGAGACTACGGGGATATGACGCTCTCGGCAAGCGGAGATAGTGTGCAGGCCCCCTTCGACGGGTCGATCTACGCCGCCGAGAACTCGAACCCGCGCTCGCGGAACACACGCACGCATGCCTCGGCCACCTGCGGATCGTACTGCCGCCCGGCGCCGCGCTCGATCTCGGCGAGCGCGACGTCTACCCCGAGTCCCGCCCGATACGGCCTGTGCGACATCATTGCCTCTGCCACATCGGCAACCGCAAGCACCTTTGCACCCTCAAGCAGCGCGTCGCCGAGAAGCCCGCTCGGATAGCCAGATCCGTCGCAGCGCTCGTGGTGCTGAAGAACCAGCTCGGCGATCTGGCCGGGCATATGCGCCGACGAGATGATCTCGTAGCCGGCCTCGGAGTGAGCCTTGATGAGATCGAACTCGATGGGCGTGAGCTTTGTCGGCTTGGCCAGAATCTCCGCGGGCACCGACATCTTGCCGACGTCGTGCATGAGGCCAGCGGTGCGGATGTCGGCGATCTCGTTCGGCGACATCCCCATCTCGCGTTCAATGGCGACGGCGAGCTCAGCGACACGTCGCTGGTGACCTGCAGTGTAGGGATCACGCATCTCTGACACGTTGCCGATGACGTCGATCGTGGAGGTCAGGGATTCCCGCAGGGCTTCCTCGGCCTGCTTGCGGGCGCTGATGTCGCGGGTGACGCCGTGGACTTCCGGTGCACCCGTGTCCTCGTTCAGGTGGTAGCTGGTGACGATTTCGGTCCACACCATCGAGCCGTCCTTGCACGGTTGCTCGACTTCTTCCACGTATGTACGACCCGGAGGTTCCCTGCCCGAAAGGAGATCCTCGGTTCGCTCGGCGTTGATTCGCCTCAAGAACTCCGAGACCTCCGGCGTCGCGGACGCATCCAGCGGTTCGGCCAGTATCTCCTCAGGAGTGTAGCCACGGAGTTTCTCCACGGATGGGCTGATGTAGAGGAACCGCAAGGTAAGCGGGTCCAGGATCCACACGACATCGCTGATGTTCTCCGCGATCGTGCGGTACTTGGCCAGGGCCGCGCTCTTCTGCGCCAACGAGCGGGAAAGCTGAACTTTGCCGTAGCCCAGGGACGAGATCATCTGTGCGAGTTGAGAGCAGACGCCGATGGCCGCAACGACGGCTTTTCGGCTCACGCGCGGCACGCGGTCGAGAGCGGCGATGTAGTCGGTTTCGTCGAAGCCATACCTCCGAGCCTGGCTGCGGAAGAGCTCGTAGTCGATAACTTCGTCGTCGTAGGTGAACTGCCCCAGATAGATGTTACCGAAGTGCCTTTCCCCGACGTAGATGGGCGTGACCACGTCCCACAGGTGGTTCTTGCACCGGTACTCTCTGAACTCCCCAGCCGGCACGTTGCCCGCAAGGACGACATCGCTTTCATGGCAGTTTGCCAGAGTACCGGGATTGACTCGGTGGTAGTTCAGGCAGATATCCTGCCAGCCGACCGCAACCAGAATATTCGCCTCCAAATCACCGACGGCACTGGGGAGTCTGGTGAGTTCGTAGAGCTGTTCCATCATGGTCTGCAGTGCTTCCTGATCGATCAGGTCCGAGAGATTCAACGCGCCAATGTCTCCCTCGGGTTGGAGGATGACGTTCAGCTTGCGCTGCACGGTCGCTTCGCTCGCCCGCAGTGCGTCCTCTGCTTGCCTGCGCTCGGTGACATCGCGCACGATTGCGAATGCCGACGTCACCTGGCCGTCGGCGTCGCGGAGCACGGCGGGTGTCAGCAACACCGGGAAGCGCTCGCCGTCCTTGCGCATGAATGTGAGCTCGAACTCCGTGGCCTCGCCGCGAATGGTAGCCTCGAATGACCGGGTGATGGTGCCGATTTCCTCCGGGGGCCAGTACGGGTGAGGCGGACCGACACCGACGAGTTCGTCGGCCGAGAATCCCGTCATCTCGCACAGGGCGGGGTTCACGCTGAGGTGCACGCCCCCGGCGTCGAGGAGCGAGAAGCCGTCCTGCATCGCGGCGAAGATAGCCGACTGGAGCTCGCCGGCCTGCTGTAGGGAGGACTCGGCCCGCTTGCGCTCGGTGATGTCGAGTACCGTCGTCATGAAGTACATGGGCTCGCCTGAGGCATCGCGACGAAGCGAAGTGCTCAGGTCCGCCCAGACGATCTCGCCGTCTTTGCGGATGAACCGCTTCTCGAAGCGCGCCGATGTTCGCTCACCTGAAAGGAGCGCGTCGACCTGGCGCTGGGTCTCGGCGACGTCTTCAGGATGTGTGAGCTGCATCCACGTGGTCTTGTTCGCGAGTTCTTCGCGCGTGTAGCCGAGCATCTGGCAGAAGGCGTCGTTCATCTCAGCTTCGCCGGTCGGCAAGGTGAGTGACTTCGCGACTACGGAACGGTCCCAGAGGTACTTGAACTTCTCCTCGCTCTCAAGCAGGGCCGCCTCTGTCTGCTTCATCTCGGTGATATCGGAGAAGACAACAATCCCCGCGACGGTCTCGCCATTCTCGTCCTTGATCGGCGCGGCGTTGGCGATGACAAGGCGATCGTCGCCGTCGCCTCGGCGGATCATGAGCTCTCGACTGTTCGTTTCGCCGAACATGATCGCGCGGGCCAAGGGTACTTCGGCGTCTTGGAGCGGCCGACCGTCGAGATCGAGAAGTTGCCAGCTCTCCACGTACTTATCGATGCCGATACCGTCCACGATGGACGCGCGGTCACCACCTCGCATCATGAGCCCAGCGTCGTTCAAGTACCTCAGTTTCCCGCTGGGCGCATCAGCGATGGCGATTCCCGCCGGGCTCTCATCCAGTGCTGCCTGAAGGAGGGTGGTGGCTTCCATGGTCTTGCGGTCCGCGTACTTCCGCGCGGATATGTCGGTGTTGACGCCGACGTAGCCGACAAGCTCGCCGGAAGCGTCGAACTGCGGAGCCGCCAATCCGTATACCCACGTGACTTTTCCGTCCCGGTTCTGAAACCGGTACTCAAGTCCCCACTCGCCGCCGGATTCCACCATGTGCTGCCAGTTGGAGAAGACCATCTCCCGATCATCGGGATGCAGACCCGCGATCCAGCCCTGTCCAAGGGCCTCCTCAGGACTCAACCCGGCCATCTTGCACCAGGCGGGGTTCGCGTAGCGGCAGTCTCCGTCAGGATCGGTGAAGTAGATGCCCGTTGGAGCGAGCGCTGAGAGACTCCGGAACCGCTCCTCGCTTTCGCGAAGAGCCGCCTCCTCACGCCGGAGCTCATCGACGTCGGTGACCGTCATCCAACAGGCCGTCTCACCATCGTTGACGCGGCTCGGCCTGCCTTCGAGATGCGCCCAGAAGTGGTGGTCACCCCCGTCGCTGCCGCCGAGCGCCACGCGCCGCAGCCGGAACTCGCAGGTTTGCGGCTCGCCCGTCGTCTCGAGCGCACGCTGGTGAGCGTAGAAGTCGTCGCGATCCTCTGTATGGACGAAGGCGCTGAACGGTTGACCTACCAGCATCTGCCGCTCTACCCCCAGCAGGTGAGCGGCGGTCAGGTTCGCCTGGCCGACGATGGCCTGGGCGCTCAGGGTGAGATAGCCCACCGGCGCCAAATCGAACAGGTCGTAGTACTTCTCACGCTGGTCGTCGAGGTCGAGATGCGCAGAGCGCAGCTCCTCGTTCTGCATCTCGAGTTCTATCTGGTGCACGCGCAGCTCGTGCAGGACGGCCGCCACGTCCTCGGTCGAGTTCGGCTCGCCCGCGGCGCCCGGGAGACTATCGACAAGCGCCTCGGCGTGGAGGCGCAGTTCCTCGGGTGCGGTCGCTTGCTTGACGCTGTCGGGCGCATGGGTGTCGCGGGTCATGAGTCGCCCCCCTCCGGGCCACCCATTAGGTATACCCACAAGGAACGTTCATGCTCCCTACGCCAACCACGATGACCGACCGGGGCGCTACGTCACGCCGCGCCGCATCGGACCTCAGCTACTCGGCTTGCGTGGATGATGCCTTTGGGGCGCGCCCGCGCCTCGCCTTCTCGGCGTACATCTCGGCGTCCGCCGTGGCCCTCAGCTCCTCGAGTGCGCAGGGCGCGCCAGGCGCGCTCCAAGCCGTGCCGGCGCTCATCGAGAGTCGGTACGGTCGGTCGTTGGTCGAGTTGAAGAACTCGAATCCCTCCTGCAGCCGCTCTTCGAGGTTCACAACCGACTGGCTGTCACCGCCGACGGTGAGGACGACGAACTCGTCCCCACCGACCCGCGCGATGGCATCGGCGTTTCTAAGCGTGAACTTCAGAATCGAGGTCGCGTCCTGGAGGGCCCTGTCGCCTTGAGCGTGCCCAAAGCTGTCGTTGATCGACTTGAGGCCATCCATGTCGCAGAAGATCAACCCGACTCCCTGGTTCGCCCGTTGCGCCTGGGCGATCGACTGCTCGGCAACGAGGTCGAACCCGCGGAGATTGTGCAGGCCTGTGAGGCGGTCGGCGTTCGCGACTTGCTCAAGGCTCTCCACACGTAATTGTTCATCCTGCTTGGTGTCTGTCACATCGTGCAGAATGCCGGCGACGAGCGCGGGTCGACCGGTCTCACCCTCCTCGGACTGTCCATGCGCGCGGATCCAACGGATAGCCCCGTCGGGTCGAACTATCCTGAAGTCACCCCGGCAGGGTTCGTGAGACGCAGAGACCTCCAGTACCCACTTGTCGAAGTCGACACCGCAGTCGGGATGCACCGCACCGCGCAACGCTTCAAAACCATCACCATCGTCTGACGGCGGCAAGAATCCCAGTATCCGCGCCGCTTCGTCGGACCACCGCTGCTCACCGCCGGGGCAGAGCCGCCAGCTGCCGATGTGACCGATCCTCTCGGCCTGGGCGAGCAACGCTCGCTCGCGGTTCAACTCGCTCTCGGCCCGCTTGCGCTCGGTGATGTCAGTGATGATGCCGATGAGCCCGACAACCTTGCCCAGGTCGTCGGTGATTGCATCGGCTCGTTCATACGCCGTAAAGACGCGTCCGCTCTTGGTAACCATCTCCAGCTCGCCCGCCCATGACTCACCGCTTTGGATTCGATCGAACATCTCCTTGGCGACTTCGGGATCCTTGACGCGACTCGGCCCGCCACCCGCGGCCTCAAGTTCGGCTGCAGTCTCGAATTCGAACAGGGCGGTGAGAGCATCGTTCTGGAAGATGTGTCGCCCTTGGGCGTCCGAAACCCCGATCGCATCGCTCGCCGACTGGACGGCCTTCATGACGTAGATCAGCTGTTCTTCTACCCGCTTGGTCCTTGAGATGTCGGTGAACACCATCCAGGTCGTGGCCAGCGCACCATCGGCGGTGAACTGCGGTCTGCCCTCGATGCGCGCCCAGAAGTGGCCGGGTTCGGCGCCCGGGCTGGGGCGGATGCGCTGCAGTCGAAGCTCGCAGAAGCGCGGCTGACCGGTCTTCTCCATCGCGCGTTGGTGCAGGTAGAAGTCGTCACGATCTTCCTCATGCACAAACACACTGAACGGCTGCGCCACTAGTAGCTGGCATTCCAGGCCCAGCAGGTGAGCGGCGGTTAGGTTGGCGTCGGCAACGATGCCCTTTTCGCTGAGCGTGAGATAGCCGACCGGCGCCAGATCGAACAGCTCACGATACTTCGTGCGCTGCTCATCGAGTTCGAGTTGCGCGCGGCGAAGCTCCTCGTTCTGCATCTCGAGCTCGATCTGGTGCACTCGCAGCTCGTGAACGGCAGCGGCGACGTCCGTCGGCTGGCGTGGTGAATCGGATGCCTGGTCAAGGATCTCCTCGGCATGCCGGCGGAACTCATCGGTCGTCGCAGGCTGGTCATCATCGCCGTGCATGTGCCGAGTGTCGCTCATTCGTCGCACTGCCCCATGTCGGTGACCGTCAGTAGGATGAGGCGGCGCTTGTCGGGCATCTGGACGAGTTCGAGGGCGTTCAGCGTGATGGCGACGCGTCCGAGCGTTCCGCCGGTAAGGACCAACTGGTGGCCCTCAAGCTTCTTCTTCTTGGGTAGCACCTTGAGCAGCAGGTCGGAGAGTTCAGGGGTGATCCACGCACCGTCGTAGAGTTCGCCAAGTGGGAGGCCGACGACATCGTCGGAAGGACGCTGGAAGGTATCCATGAACGACGCATTGGCGGTGACGACCTTGAGCTCACCGTCCAGCACGAGTTGCGGTTCGCGGATTGTGTCGAGAACACTCTGGGCGAGGACACCTGCGAGCGCTGCAGCGCTGCTCACCTCGTCGAGCTCGTGTTGCCGGCGCCGCTGCTCCGTCACATCCACAAACGTGAACACCGCGCCGTCGATCACGCTGTCGACGGTGCGATAGGGCTGCACGCGCATCTGGTAGACGCGCTCATCGCTCACAATCAGCTCTTCCACGGTGGCCAGCGTGTCGAGCACCGTGGCCGCGGCATCGACTAGGCTTATATCGCCCTCGATACGGTTGACGATATCGCCGAGCGGACGACCGACGTCGGTGGGGATGAGCCGCAGCACCTCGGTGACGCGCGGGGTGAATCGCCGGATAAGCTGGTGTCGATCGACGAAGAGCGTGCCGATACCCGTTCCTGCGAGCATGTTATTCATGTCGTCATAGGCGGTCGAGAGCGCCGCGATCTTTTCCCCGAGCTCGCCGTTCACGGTGACGAGCTCCTCGTTGACCGACTGCAGTTCCTCACGGGAGGTCTCCAGTTCCTCGTTGGAGGACTGGAGTTCCTCGTTGGTGGACTGCATCTCCTCATTGGTGGACTTGAGCTCCTCGTTGGAGGTCTCGAGCTCCTCGACGACCGCGCGCAGGAACTCCTCCTTGGCCGAGAGCTCGCGGTCCAGATCGGCGATGCGCTGCTCGCGGTCAGCAGGCGGCTCCGTGGGGGCCGCTTCCACGACGCCTTCGGGCGTGAGTACGTCTTCGAATATGACCAGCATCACGCCCTTGACGGCGTCCTGCCCGGCCATCGGCTCGATGATCAGGTTCACGAGGGAGGTATCGCCGTTGGTCCGCACTCGGAGGCGTTCGTAGCGAACCGGCACGTCTTGCACCAAGACATTGCGAACGCCGGTGGACAGCTCGAGCCGTAGACCATCACGCGCCATCTTGTAGATGCTGCCACTGGGCTCGCCCGGAGCGAGTTCGAGGTAGCGGCCGGTGTGACCGTGGATGTAGAGCACGTCGCCCTCAGCGTTGATGACGGCGCACGCGGGGGTGTGGCTGTCCAGCAGGGTCTTCTCGGCAAGGTCGCGGACGCGCAGCCGCAGCGGGACCGGCTGCAGCTCGATGTGCCCGCGACCTCCGGCGGGTGTTTCGCGAGGGGGCATGGTCGTGGCAACGATCTGTCGCGGTGTGACCGAGTCGCGACGCTGGAACAGCTTCCACTTCCTGTCTAGTGGCGCGAACAGGTCGGCGGCGTTGCCCACCGTCTCCGAGCTGCCCAAGAACAGGAAGCCGTCCGGATTGATCGCGTAGTGAAACAGGGACATGAGCTTCTGCTGCAGGTCGCCATCCATGTAGATGAGCAGGTTGCGGCAGCTGATCAGGTCGACTTTGGAGAACGGTGGGTCCTTGGTGACGTCTTGCTTGGCGAAAACTAGGGAGTCGCGAATGGACTTGACCACTCGGTAGGTAGCGCCGTCCTGCACGAAGAAGCGCGCGAGGCGCTCAGGCGACACGTCGGCGGCGATGCTGGCCGGGTAGACTCCCGACCGCGCCCGCTCGATTGCATCGATGTCGATGTCGGTGGCGAACACCTGCGCGGGGACGTTCCGGCCGGCGCGCACGGCCTCCTCCTGGAGGAGCATCGCGATCGAGTACGCCTCCTCACCTGTGGAACAACCGGGCACCCACACACGCACCGGTTCGCCGGACCCATGATCAGCGACGAGCTTTGGCAGCACCTCTGTGGCCAGCGCCTCGAACGCGGGCGGGTCGCGGAAGAAGTTCGTGACCCCGATGAGCAGTTCTCGGAACAGCGTCTCTGCCTCGAGCGTGTCGCTGTTCACGAGAGCCACGTACTCGGCCATGTCCTCGATCTTGGTGACGGCCATCCTGCGCTCCACACGACGGCGCAGAGTGCTGGTCTTGTAGTGCGTGAAGTCATGACCGGTACGGTCGCGCAACAGGTACAGCACCTGGAGCAGATCCCGCTCGTTGCCGTACTGCGCCGAGTGCTCGACGTGCGGCAGATGACGGAAAGCGCGGCTTACATAGCCGAGAAGCTGCTCGGGCATGTCCTTGGGCGCCAGCACGAAATCGACCATGCCGGTGGAGATGGCGCTTTGCGGCATGCCGTCGTAGCCGGCCGACTCGGGGCTCTGAGCGATGACCATGCCGCCCTCGCCTTTGATTGCGCGAACGCCCTGCGTGCCGTCACTGCCGGTGCCGGAGAGCACGAGGCAGATGGCCCGCTCGTGCTGGTCGGCGGCGAGCGAACGGAAGAAGGTGTCGATGGGCAGGCGCATGCCGCGTGGCGACTCGGGCGCCATGAGGACCAGGCGGCCATCGACCAGCTCCATATCCTTGTTGGGCGGCATGACGTAGGCGCACTCGGGCCGAACCTCCATGCCGTTCTTTGCCCACTCGACTTCCATCTTGGTGTAGCGCCTGACCAACTCGAGCAGGATGCTCTTGTGGTCGGGGTCGAGATGTTGCACCAGCACGAACGCCATGCCCACGGGCCTGTCGGAGGGCAGGGCGGCCAGGAACTCCTCGATGGCGGCAAGGCCTCCTGCGGACGCGCCGATGCCGACAACAGGGAAGTCGGCAGACGCAGGCAGTGGCGGGGGTGCGGGGGTGCGCGGAGTGCGCTTCTCCGCGGCCGCAGGCTTACCGGCGTTGGTCGCAGCTGAGCTGAATTCGTCGGCGGGCTTTGCCTTAGCCGCTGGCTTGGGCTTTTTGGTCGCCATCGAGATAGTCCCCCTCGCCGATGAACACACATCTTCAAGAAGCCTAGCAGTCGGCCGCGCGTTTTCCCGCCTAGGCTTCCGAGAACTCGAACCCGGAGTCCATGACTCGCTTGCACGCCTCGGCGACGCCGAGGTCGTACTGCAGCCCCGCGCCACGGTCGATCTCGGCAAGGGCTGGACCCATGCCCAGAGCAGGCCGGTAGGGACGGTGTGACGACATCGCCTCAACAACATCGGCGACCATGATGACCTTGGAGGCCTCAAGGAGCTGGTCTGCGGTCAGCCCTCGCGGGTAGCCCGAGCCGTCGCAGCGTTCGTGGTGCTGCAGCACGATCTCGGCCGTCGGCCCCTCCAGGTCGACGGACGCGAGGATGCGCGCACCAGCCGCGGAGTGGTCCTTGATGAGTTCGAACTCCATAGGCGAAAGCTTGCCTGGCTTGACGAGGATCTCTGAAGGCACGGACACCTTGCCCACGTCGTGGAGAAGCGCCGCTATTCGGACCTCCTCGACCTGCTCTGATGTCATGCCCATCCCCTGGGCGATGCGAACCGAGAGCTCAGCGACGCGACGCTCGTGGCCAGCAGTGTACGGGTCACGAGTCTCCACAACCTGGCTCACCACCTCGATGATTGATGACAGCGATGCGGCGAGTTGCGCAAGGTTCAGTTCTCGTTCTTCGAGCAGCTCCTCGAGCTGCACGGCACCGGACTCGAGCTGCCGCTCGGCATCCTTGCGTTCGCTGATGTCTCTTCCGATGAAGACCATGCCCGCCGGCTGGCCGTCGCCATCTCGGATGAATTCGGTGTTAATCTCCATGTCGAACGTGCTTCCGTCCGAGCGCACCGCACGATACTCGCCGAGCCGATCGCCCAGCCGCTCGGCCGTGGAGAGCCGAGCGATGCTGGCCGCGGCGCGCTCACGGTCCTCGTGTACAAGACAGTCCGTGAACATGCGCCCCAGGATGTCCGCATCGCTCGACAGCTTGAACATTCTCAATGCAGCGGGTGAGGCCATCGTGATCCGACCGGAGAGATCTGTGATGGTGACGTTGTCTGGCGTCGCGGCAAGAATCGAGCGATACCGTTCCTCACTCTCTCTGATGCTGTGCTCGGCTTGCTTGCGCATCAGCGCTTCACCGATATGTGACACGATGCCTTCAAGGAGCTCGATGACTTCGCGCGTCAGCATCCCCCGCCGACGATCGGCGAGGTGGACGAGGCCGACTACCCGCTCGCGGTCCCGGATCGGCACAAGCGCGAGGGAGGCATAGCCCCGCATCATGCATTCGTTGCGAGGCCTGAGCCGTAGATCCTGATCGGGGGGCAGATCAAGCAGTGGGAGCGAGTCATCGGTCCAGAAACTGCCACCATGCGTGAAGTACGATGACTCCGGATCTGTCTTGCCAGAAATCACCAGCCCGCAGGTACATTCGAGCTCGATGTTGCCTGCTTCGTCGCGACAAGCGTTGCCGTTCGCGTCATGCGCAACCAGCGTGTTCTCGGTGAGCAGGAAGTCCTCGGCAAAACCACGCTGCGCGAAGTACGGGAAGTCCTCCCCCACCTGCAATCGGATGCCGACTGCGTCAAACCCGGTGGTCTCCTTCAAGACAGTGATGATGTCCGTAATGGCATCACTCAGATCCCCCGGCTCGCTCAGGATCGTCAGAATCTCCCGGCTCGCTCGCTGATACTCGTGGGTGCGCTTCAGCTCTGTGATGTCGCGAGTGAACGCGGCAAGCCAGCCTCCGTCGGTATCCACAAACTGGGCGCTGACCTCAACGTCGTAGACGCTGCCGTCCTTCCGGCGTTGCTGCGATTCGAACCGGTCCTTCCCGAGCGACACAACTCGTCCGATGTGCTCGGCGACCTCGCTGCTGGTCTCGGCGACCTCCAGTTCGGAGATGCTCATGGTGAGCAGCTCCTCTTCGCTGTAGCCGCTGATGTCGCAGTACGCCTGGTTCACCTCGAGGAGACGCCCCTCCGCGCTCACCATGCAGTAGCCGCTCATCGCGGTCTGGATGATTGTCTTGTGCCGCCTTGCGCTCGCCCGGGCAGCGTCCTCGGCGTCCCTGCGATCGGTCATGTCAATCACCGTGGTCATGAAGTACATCGGTTGACCGAGATCATCTCGCCTGAGCGAGGTGTGCACATCGGCCCACACCGTGCCGCCGTCCTTGTGCACGTAGCGCTTCTCGAAGTGGGCCGCGAGTCGCTCGCCGGAAAGCAGATCGTCCAGGTGCCTTTGAGTCTCGGCTACGTCGTCCGGATGCGAGACCTGCGCCCACGTTGCGCCCGAGAGCTCATCCGGCCGATAGCCGAGCATCTTGCAGAACGCGTCGTTGACCTGGATCTCTCCGTCGACCCGGGTTATCGAATGCGGGACAACAGAGCAATCAAAGAAGAACTTGAACTTGTCTTCGCTCTCGTGCACCGCTTCAAGTGCCCGCCTTCGCTCGCTGATGTCTGAGAAGGTGACCCACGTTGAGAGCGTCTCGCCGTCGGCGGTGCGTTGCGGACGGCTCTCCAACTTCGCCCAGAAGTAGTCCGGTCCCGCGCCCGCATCCGTCTCCCGGCACACACGTTGGAGGCGCAGCTCGCAGGTCTGAGGCTCGTCGCTCTTCTCGAGCGCTCGGAGGTGCAGGTAGTACACATCGCGGTCCTCAGAGAGCACGAAGGCGCTGAAGGGCTGACCATACAGCAGCTGTCGCTCCACGCGCAGCATACGCACCGCTGTCAGGTTGGCATCGCCGACGATACCGGCGCCAGTCAAGGTGAGGTAGCCCACCGGGGCCAAGTCGAAGAGGTGGAAGTACTTCTCCCGCTGGGCATCCAGGCCCAGCTCGGCGCGGCGCAACTCCTCGTTCTGCATCTCAAGCTCGATCTGGTGCACGCGCAGTTCGTGGACGACGGCGTCGAAGTCCGCGACTCCCAGGTCGTCCGAAGTGGCTGCTTCTGCGCCCTCAAGCCGCTCCTCGGCATGACGACGCAGCTCGGACTCGCCGGGCACTCGTTCCCCGCGAGCAGGCGTTGCCCTTCGATCCCCCGTCGGCATCTCGATGACTCCTCCATTGACGTGTGTCATGCGCGAAACGGCAGGTTGACCTGAGCAGCGTTCACCCCGGGCTCGGCTGTGATCAGGACCCCGTCCCGCCTACAGTTGGTACCCGATATGGCCAGTTCTGCGCGGACGAAGAGGTAGCCCCTCCTCAGGATCCACGCTCGCCACCACCAGGACAACTGCTCAACAACAAAAGGCACCCCCTCGCGGCCTGGGATTGGACCACGAAGGGGCGCCAGCAGCTAAGGGGGGATTTAGCTGCCGTTGGGATGGGCCTGCTTGGAGGTCACAGGCACCGCCGCGCACTTGCGGGAGGCGCGAGCGCGGTAGGGGATGTCGCCGATCGCGCGCCCGGCTCCGAATGTCGCCCAGAGGACGGCCAGGATCAGCAGCCACTGGAGCACCATCGGATCGGTTCCCATCTGGCCCATGGTCTCGCGGGCGAACGACAGCGCGGTGTCCGCGCGAACCGACTTGGCCCGCTCGGCACTGGGCTGGTACTGGCTGATGAGCGCCTTGATCTGCTCGGGATTGGTGGTCCGGCCCACGTTGGTCGCTATAGGCATACCGGACGAGGGAGCGGCGTATGCCGAGTAGACCTCGGCGAAATCCTCGCTGGGGCGCTGTGCCCAGTCGCTGTCCTCGCTGCGCCAGTCGGTGCCCTCGGGGAATCCGCGCAGCGCCAGGAACTGTGCCCTGGCCGAGTCGTCCAGGTACACACAGTCGAACATGTGGCCGATCTCGTGCGCCAGCACCTGCACCAGCGGCTGCCGAGATGAATCGTTGACGACGTCTTCGTTGAGGCTGATGACATTGTCAGGGAAGAGATACGTACCCGCGGCATTTGGAGGAAGGTTGTCTGCGCTGGTGACCACGATGGTGAACCCCGAGGGGTCGACCGGCCAAATGATGTCGTCAAAGGCACGCTTGACCGCTTCCTGCTGCTCCGGTGTCCCATCGACCTGCAAACCCGTCGCCTGCGTGGGCGACACCATGGATCGCGGAACGAACGCGTCGAGGTCGATTGTGCCGCGGTTGGCGAGGCTGGTGAGCGCGACGGCCGCGCCTGCGGCGAGCGCAAGCGCCAGACCGAATGTGAAGAGTCCCTCGACTGCCCCGCGGATTCCCGCCATGAGAGTGGTGACTAGTCGCTTCATGATCCGTTCCCCCCGTTCGTATCGCGAGAACTTGACCGGCCTCCCTGGCCGATTCGGCGATCCCTGACGCCGCTCGCGAAGCTTTCAAAACGCCGTACATAGGGGAGATACCGACGCATCACGAAGACGCCCTAAAGGTCGCCTTAGGGTTGGACAACGATTACCTTGAGAAAGGGATAAGGCCTGCTAGAGGCACGATTTGGCAGGCCGCGGAGGGTGGTTTGGTTGCGGCCTTAGGAGTCCGCGCCGCTCTTCCCGAAGGAGGCGGCAGCGAGTACTAGGTGTAGCCCTCGGCCCGTCCGGCGACCACTGCCTGGGACAGAGCGTCGACGGCCTCGGCGTCGTTGCCGGCGTCAAACGCAGAGCAAGCCGCGCCCAGAGCCGCGTTGAGGTTGGGCGGCAGGATCTGCTGGCTGGGATCGACCATTCGGCGAGCGTAGGCGATCGCGTCGCTCAGGTTGTCGCGCTCCAACTCGATTGCGACCAAGGGCGCCAACGCCATCCACCAGTACGGGAACATGGGCTCACGCTGAACGCTGCGGAGCGCTTCTTCCCCCTCGTCCTCGGCGGTATGGAGGTCACGGTCGCGCCACTCCACCCAACACAGCAGGCCGTGTCCCGCGCCCTCGAACTCGGCGCCTTCCCTGTGCGATGCCAGGTCCGTGAGCCGCCTGCCGAGACGCTCGGCCAGCCGCACGTCGCCACGACGCCGGGCGGCGATGCCCAGACTGCATAGGATGCGCGGTCTCATGGAAGTGTCGCCGAGTTCCTCGCTCATCCGGAGCGCTCCGGTCAACCGGCGCTCGCCTCCGGCGATGTTCCCGGAATGGAGGAGCACCTCGCCCAGGACCGACTCGGCGTAGATCGCATCGCTGGGGTCCCGCGAGACCTCCCACGCCTCGTACATCCGCCACGCGTGATGGAGGACGTCGGATGTCACAACAATGCGCTTCAGACTCAGGAGGCTCATCGTGCAGCAGCCATGGAGCGTGACCCGCTGCTGCGGTGTGCCGTCTCGATCGAGCCGCGTGAGCAGCTCGACACACTGGTCGTACGCGTTCTGGAACTCGCCCATGCCAAACGCGATCATCGCCCGCTGGATCAAGACGTCGTCGAGCAGTTCTCGGGCTTCGTCGGTATCGACGCCAACCAGGAGCTTCTCGGCCTCGTAGCTGTGGCCCGCGGCTTCGGTGAGCAGGCGCCGATTGAGGGCGACCTGTCCGGCCTTCATGTGCAGCCGGGCGAGAGGTATCGGATCGTCCGCGCTCGCCGAATCGAGCGCTTGGAGGTATACCGCCGCTGCATCGGCGAGCGAACCACTCGCGCTGAGCTCGTCGCCCAGCGCCTCTCCCGAGTTCTGCGCGACGGGTTTGGTCGGCATCCCGCCCACAGAATCAGCGGCAAGGCGATAGCCGAATCCCCGTACCGTCTCGATTGGTGACTCACCCTCGCCCGCTCGGGCGAGTTTGCCGCGCAGGTTGGACATGTGGACGATGATGGTGTCCTCACTACCGCCCGATTCGAGGCACGCATCGGCGATTTCCGCTGCGGGGAAGACCCATCCCGGGTGCGAGTTCAGGAGCTCGAGAATCTTGAACTCCGTCACCGTAAGCTCGACGGGCGCCTGACGGTACATGACCGAGCCTGTGCGGCGGTCTATGAGTAGCGCACCGGTTCCCCGGTGGCTATCGTCGCGGTCCACGAACTCCGATTCCCCCATCGGCATGCCCAGAGCGCAGGTGCCAGACTGCCTCTCGGCGGACGGCTAGGTATCCCACGTCATGTATGCCCAAATCAGGCGGAAGTACGCCGCTGGAGCTCGCCTACCGACCTGCGGCTGCCGGCTCGTGCAAGGCGATGAGCTCCTTGATCCGCTGAGGGTCACCGGTCCTGCCGGCGTCGGTCGCGATCGGCAACTGCGACGGCGCGGTCGCCAACACCGCGTAGACCTCGGCGAAGTCCTCGATTGGACGCGATGCCCAGTCGCCGCCCTCACCGGGCCAGTCTGTACCTGCGGGGAATCCGCGCAGGGACAGGTACTCCCGACGGGCGGCATCATCGAGATAGAGGTAGTCGAACATGTGGCCCACCTCGTGGGCAAGAACCCTGACAAGAGACCGCTGGGAAGGTTCGTCGACGATGTCGCTGCTCAGGCTGATGCGGTTGTCCATGACGCTGTAGCATCCGGCCACGTGCGGTGGAAGGCTGCCGGGGCTTGTCACCACGACCGCGAGCCCGGCACTGACCGCCGGGGAGTCGATCTGATCCAACGCCTGTCTGACCGCCGCCCGTTGGCCGGGCGTCCCGTGGACCCTGATCCCCTGGCGATGGGGCACCACAAGAATGGAATGCGCCATGAGTTCGCCCAGATTGGCGCCGCCTCGGTTAGAGAAGGTGTTTAGCGCAACAGCGACCGTCGCGGCGAGGGCTAGCGCGAGTGAGAAAACGGAGAACACTTCATGCAGCGCACCGGAGTGCCGGTGGCTGATGTGATGGTACACGAGCCCGATTCCCCCATCATGTGTGCCGAAGCACAGGTACCGGTCTGCCCGTCGGCGAACGGTTTGATATCCCCCTCTACTCTATGCCCACATTTCGCCGATCACCCCCGCGCGGGGGCTCCTGGCCACCATGACGCGCACGCTAGGCAGCGCGGTGCATCGGACGGTGCCTGAGCAGGGACCAGCCGATGGCGCCGAGAGGCAACGCGATGACCGCCAGGCTGACGACGCTGGCCAGCGCACCCTTCTCGAGCATCTCGAGCCCTTCCATGGCGGCGTCCGGCAGCCCGTAGGCGCCGGCCTCGCCAAGTGCGAGAACTCCGATGCCCAGAAACCGCGCCGCCAGCAGGAGCAGGGCGATCGAGGTTGCGGCGAAGAAGATCTTCATGTCGATCTTGGCGGCGCCGTAGTAGATCGCTGCGCCAAGACCCACCGCGAGGCCCAGACCGATCGTCGCGCCGATCAGCGTGGGCACCAGGCCCTGGTCGAGCGTGTTCGCGGCCAAGAAGAGCACCGTCTCGATGCCCTCGCGGGCGATCATGAAGAACGCGACGGCGGCAACCGCGACGCTCGCACCAGACGTGGTCGCCGATGCGCGATCGATGCCCTCGGAGACGCTGCGCGCGACATCGCCGCTGGTGCGCCACATCCAGACGACCATCGACATGACGAAGACGGCGGCGATCAAATAGAGCGCACCTTCAACCGCAGGATTCTCGGCGCTGATTCCCAGCGCGTTGATCCCCAATGCCACGCCCACGCTGAGAACGACCGCCGAGAAGGCACCCCAAAGAATGGGAGGCCTGAGTGCGCTACGCCCACTCTTGGACACATAGGTGAGCATGATGCCGATGACCAGCGCGGCCTCAAAGCCTTCTCGGACGGTGATTGAAATCGCCTGTAGCATGCCTGTCTCTCCTCTACGTCGCGAGCACTTCTATCCGGTATATTTGCTCGCTCTACTTCCCTTGCTTAGTACATACTAAGTCCTGCGTCGAATGGTGTCAACGGGCACCTTGGGACTACGCCCCCGGCGCGTAGTACCCGGACGGGAGGCGATTGGGCATAGAGAAGGAGTGGACGAGTTTGTGTGACTCCGAGAGCGAGGAGAGACCGATGACCCGGTTTGAGAACGACACGGCGGCAACCCATCCGATGGTGACCGAGTTGGAGCCGGGCACGTATGCCTGGTGCCAGTGCGGCAAGACCAGGAACGTGCCTTTCTGCGATGGCTCCCACGCCGGCAGCGGCATCGACCCGCTTCCGTTCGAGATCAAGGAGGCCGGGTCAGTGGCCATCTGCAACTGCGGACTCACCAAGAACCCGCCGTACTGTGACGGATCGCATCTCGGAATCGAGTAGCAGCTCGAAATCGAGTGGTAGCTCGGACGGATCGAACACTCTGGCAGGGCCCCAAGTCTCGGGGCCCTGCTCGATTGTGTGGGCCGGTCTCGCCGACAGGTTGCGCGTGACTACAGCTACGTGAGCTCCGCCCGGCGATTCCGAGTCACCCCTGCCACCGTTGCGGCGTGGACGCGACTATGTCAGAAACCCGGCCAATCGCCCCTCTGCATGCAGCCGCTCGCACGCATCCACAACCAGTGGGTCGTACTTCCCGGAGCTACTCGTGATCTCACTCATGGCCGCATCGATTCCTAGCGCTGGCCGATACGGGCGGTGGGAAGACATCGCCTCCACCACATCGGCGACCGCGATGATCCTGGACGCGAACAGAATGTCATCGCCTTGGAGCCCGCTGGGGTATCCGGATCCGTCCATCCTCTCGTGATGCTGCAAGACGATGTCGGCGAGCGGCCAGGAGAACGGGATCCGCTTGAGAATCTCGTACCCTGACTGCGAGTGACCACGAATGAGCTCGAATTCAACGTCCGAGAGCTTCCCCGGTTTGGACAAGATTTCGGCCGGAACGCTCAACTTCCCGATATCGTGGATCAACGCTGCCGACTCCACTGCATCTGTCTCGTCGGACGAGAGCCCCAGTTCGACTGCCAAGGTTCGTGACAATGCCGCAACTCGCTCCTCATGTCCCTGGGTGTAAGGGTCGCGGGTCTCGGCTACCTTGCCGAGCGTCTCGGTGAGGCTCCTCAACAGGACCTCGAGCCGCTCGTTTGTAGTGACTAGATCGCTTTCGGTTTGCTTCAGATCGGTCAAGTCGGTGAATACCACGATTCCGGCTTCGATACTGCCGTCTTCGTCGACGATCGGAGCGGCGTTGCCGAGAACGACCCTGTCCTCTCCGTCGTCACGTCGAATGATGAATTCGCTGCTCACCTTCTCGCCGAACATGACCGCACGCGCAAGCGGCACTTCTTCAGGCCGAAGCGGCCGTCCGTCCAGGTCCAGGAGCTGCCAACTGGCAACGTAACCCTCTAACCCGACCCCATCGACGATCTCTTGCCGAGACTTCCCCCGCATCTGCAATCCCGCGTCGTTGACGTACTTCAGTTTCCCGTCAGGAGCGTCGGCGATCGCAATGCCGGCCGGGCTCTGATCCAGTGCGGCCTGCAGGGTGGCGCTGGTCTTCTGCAGCTCGTGTTCAAGCCTGCGCTTCTCGGTCACGTCTCTGAAGAACACGGAGACTCGATTGGGTCCAAATGAGAACGCGTAGACGTCGAATACGCCAGCGATGCCCTCGGCATCGTATGAGTACTGCTCTGTCTCCCAAGTTCCACCCTCCCGGGCAACTCTCCGGTACTCCCCCGGGGTGTCCGTGCCGACGTTGCCTGGAAACGCCTCTTCCAGAGTCCGGCCGAGAAGCGCCGAGTGCTCCATGCCCAGGATCTCCTCGGCGCGGCTGTTGTAGCCGACAAAGACCAACCGGTCCCCGTCTTCGAGCTCGTACATGTGTGCGCCGTACGGCGCATTGTCCAGGAGAGCCTGTAGCCGTGCCTCGTGCTCCGCACGCTCGGCCTCTATCTTCTTGCGTTCAGAGACGTCGAAGACTGTCGTCATGAAGTAGTCAGGGCTGCCGTCGGAATGGCGGCGGAGCCTTGTGAAGAGCTCCGTGTGGACGATCGAACCATCCTTTCGCAGATACCGCTTCTCGAATCGGGCCGTGTTCTTGACTCCGGACACGAGAGATTCGATGACCTCATTCGACGCCGCAACATCATCGGGGTGGGTCAGCGACTGCCACGTCGCCAGATCATCAATCTCATGTCGGGAGTATCCCAGCATGTCCAGGAAAGCCTGATTGACCTCAATCTCTCCCGACGGCCTGGTCAATGATTTCGCCACAGGAGAATGGTCGAAGAGGTACCGGAACTTTTCCTCACTTTGCTCCAGCGCATGCTCCCAGCTACGACGTTCGGTGACGTTTCGGAAGTAGCCGACCAACCCGGTGGGCTCTCCCCCGAAGTCGCGCAATGGCACATACGTCCCGCTGAAGTACTCGACCTGACCATCGAGGTTGACCACGGAGTCTTCCAGCTCGAACGGTTCGCCGCTTGCCAGGACACTCCGCTTGATTGCGGTCAGCTTCTCCGCGTCGGCAGCCCCCAGGATGTCCGCGTCGGTCTTGCCGATGTAGTCGGCCTCGGTGAGACCAAGCTGCGGATTCACCACAAGCGTATATCGGAGATCCCTGTCCTGCATGACGATGTGGTCAGGTGTGTTCGTACTGATGGCCCGATAGCGCTCCTGGGTGGCGCGCAACTCCTCCTCGGCGGCTATTCGCTCCTCGATGGCCAGTGTCAGGACGAGGTTCTTGAGTCCGATCTGCGCGATCTGTTCCGCCAATCGCACGTAGAACTGCATGAGTGCCTCCACCGTTCGACGGTCGAACGTGGGAACACGGCGAACCGCATCCAGGTACTCCGTTTTGTCGAAACCGAACTCTCCCGCCTGAGACTCGAAGAATGCAAGGTCCGGCTCCTCGTCTTCGTAGAAGAACTGACCGACGAAGATGTTTGCCAGGTGGAGACCCTTGACGTACAGGGGGGTCACGATGTCCCACATGCCGTTCTCACACCTGTGAGCGCGAATCTCCCCTTGCGGAATGCCCCGTGAGAGAGCCAAGTCGCTGGCCTCGCATCGTGCCCGTGTCCGCGCGTCCACCCGATGGAACTTGGTGCAGACGTCCTGCCAGCCGGTGGCCACGAGTATCGTGCCTTGGACGTCGATCAAACCGATGGGAAGTCCGGTGAGCGCGTTGAAATCGTCCATGAGAAGCTGGATTGAGGGAATATCGACGATGTCGGCGAGACTCCGAACGCCTACATCGGCAGACAGAGGCGCCGAAGAACGCCGCTGAGTCGCAGGCTGAGACTCCGACTGTTGAATGCTCATCCGCGCAGCACCTGCCGTTCTTCCTGCTGTCTGACGACGGCAAGGCCCGGCTGCCGGACCATGTCGATACACGATGTCTCTCGCCCGGTGGCCGCCCCCTAACGGCGGTCACCGTCAAATCCGTCCCCGTACTTGTTCTACCCACAAACTGCCGCCGAGACTAGCGACGCTGGCTTTCTACCGAGGGATGGTGAGAGGGCGGACGCGAGCCTGTGACCTTGGGATTGAGGGCCGGGGATACTTTTCACGGGAGGCGGCCACGGAATCGAGCCCATTCCCTTACCCCTGATGGTCTAGCGAGACGACCGTGCGTCACTCAGCAGTTGCGACATAGTCACCGGCTTGAGGTTCCGCTTCTTCAGAACGGCCAGAACTCTCGGGAGCGCGCGCACGGTATCGGGATTGGTCTCATGCAGGAGGATGATCGAGCCCGGCCCCACGCCTGAGGTGGCGTTGCGCACAATCTTGGAGACCGGCGGTCGCGCGCCTGCATCGCCCGCGCTCGTGCTCCACTCGACAAGCACCAGCTTCCGCGACTTCATCTCTCGGAGCGCGGCCGGGCTGTAGAGACCGGACCGCGGGCGGACGAAACGAGGCTGGTAGCCGAGAACTTCCCCCAGGACCCTCTGGTTGGAGTCAATCTCAGTCCGCACAAGCCGAGTGCTCACGCCCTTCAACACCCGGTGGTGAAAGGTGTGGTTCCCCACATCGTTGCCGGACAGGGCAGCTGACCGGACATCGTCGACTCCCCGCCCTCGAACACTACGGCCACAAAAGAAGAACGTCGCATGAACGCCCGACTTGCTGAGTATTCGGACGATCTCATCGGTCTGCGGCGAGGGGCCGTCATCGAACGTGATCGCCACTTCTCTTTTCGCCGTCCCGACCCGATGAATAGGCTTGCCAAGGAACCTCTTGACGGGGAAGCCGACGGGCGTCGGGATTGAGGGCGTCGGGGGAGTCGAGGTCGCCGGGACGGAAGAATCCTCGGCGCTAGCAGCCACCACCGGACCCGGCAGGAGGAGCGCTGTGCCAAGTGCAAGAATCAGCACCCGCCATACGACGCACGGCACGAATCGAACCGCACCACGCATGACCGTTCCCTCGCGGTTCGACACGACTGCACCCTTCATTGAAGCGACCTGGCCCGGGCGGCTCGAGCCTGCGTTGCCAGTCTAGAACACAAAAAGCTGGCCCCAGAATCGGAACCTGCTTTCGTGAAGATCATGGTGGGCCGTATAGGGATCGAACCT
>CAZIPT010000028.1:0-25341 GCA_964541375.1 uncultured Eubacteriales bacterium | reverse complement strand
GTTGACGATGCACTTCTTGTCGGCGTGGAGGACCTCGATGGGGTCCTCGATGGTGACGATGTGGCCCTCGCGGGTGGTGTTGATGTGGTCGATCATCGAGGCGAGCGTGGTGGTCTTGCCCGAACCGGCGGTGCCGGTGACCAGGATGAGGCCTCGCGGTTCGTCTGCGAGCCGCTGAATCACGGGCGGAAGGCCGAGATCCGAGATGGTCGAGCGCTCAGTGGCGACCCGCCGCATGGTGATGCCGACGCTGCCCCGCTGGTGGAAGACGTTGACGCGGAAGCGGCCGATCCCGCTCACGGAGTACGCGAAGTCCAGCTCGTGCCGGTGGTCGAAGCTCTGGCGCTGCGCCTCGGTCATCATGCCCTCGGCGAGCAAGCGGGTCTGGTCGGCGTTGAGCGTGGGAAGCTCCTTCATGACCACGAGTCGCCCTGCGAGCCGGATCGCAGGCGGGCTACCGACCTTGATGTGCAGGTCGGAGCTGCCTCGGTCGGTCATGATCTTCAGGAGGCCGTCAATGTCTGCCATCGCCAGTCTTCATCCCCCTACGCGTTCGCTTGTCTGCCGCCTCAGTCTACTTTACCCGCAACGCGGATGGCAGGGATTCAGCGCAAACACGACGCCCCACCGGGGTGTGCCAGCGGGGCGTCGGCGGAGCGTGTGCGTGGGAGCGCCGACTAGGGCCGGCATGCTCCTGCGTAGTTGCTGCGGAACGCGGGCGAGATCTTGACCACGCTGCCCGAGTTGGGCGAGTGGATCATCATCCCGCCGCCGATGTACATGCCCACGTGATGGATGGGCGAGCCGAAGAATACGAGGTCGCCCGGGGCCAGGTCCTTGCGGGACACGCGCTCGCCGGCGTTGATCTGATCGCGGGAGACTCGCGGGATGCTGACTCCCACCTGACGGTAGACGTAGGACGTGAATCCCGAGCAGTCGAACGTGTTGGGGCCGGTTGCACCCCACACGTAGCGCGCGCCCAGGTACTTGCGCGCCACCGAGATGATCTCGCTGCGGGGAGCGCGCTGCGGGGGCGGGAAGCTGCCGCCGTCGCCACCGCCCGAGTACGAGCGTGCGCGTGCAGCGCGCTCGGCCTCTTCGCGTGCCTGCAGGGCGAGAACCTCGGCCTCAATGCCGGCGAGCTTGGCCTTCCGCTCCGCGAGCTGAGCCTCGATCTGCTTCTTGTTGGACAGCATGATCTTCTGCTGCTTGAGCGCGGCCTTCTCCTTGGCCGAGACCTCGGCGTGCGCCTCTTTGGCCTCGGCGCGGACGACCTTCATCTCCGAGGTCGCCTGAGCGTCCTCCTGGTTGAGCTCCTTGAGGACGTCCCACGTCGCCGCGAACTGCTCGAACGTCTTGGCGCCGAGCAGGACCTCAATCACTCCGGCCTCGCCGGTTCGATACATGTCATTCGCGCGGGTGTTGAGGTGCGTCTGCAGGTCGTCGATGCGCTTCTCTGCCTTGACGACACGCTTCTTGGCCTTCTTGGTCTCCGAGACGAGCTTGTCGTGCTTCTCGTGAGCGGCGTTGTAGCGCTCGGAAGCGTACTCCGCACGGGTATCGAGAGCCTCGACCTGCGCCTTGACTCGCGCGGCCTGGGCCATCTTGTCTGACGATGTAGGTTCGGCAACCGCTGGTGCTGCGGTGCACATGAGCGCTGCGGAAATCAGCAGCACAAAGTATGTTCTGATGCGTAACTTCAGTTTGTTTCTCCTGTGCAGGGGGCAGGACGTTCGTGGAATCGTACCACGGTGAGGCGGCTCAGTCGAACGCGACGCACACTGCGTCCAGCAGAAGAACCGCAGCTCGTTGGTCCTCTCGCTCATCGGCGGCGGGTGATTCACCCACCTCGACGACCACCTCTTGCCCGTCTGAAGCGGCCGCCAGAGCGGTCACCAGCCGAGGAGCCAACAGCTCCGGCGCGGCCATGCTCACGATCGGTCGCCCGGGAACGATCCGAGCGCTGCCGGTCCCGCACAGCCGCAACGTGACGACGCCGGGCGGTACGATCTCGTCGGCGTCGAGCACGTGGATGAGCGCCTTCTCGGAGCTCGCGTGGGCGAGATTGACGAGCCGCTCGGCCACGCGCACGCCCGCTTCATCGTCTCCGACGACAACCAACCGAACGCGTGTCAGCACCTCGGCAGCGCGGGCGGGGGCGATGTGCGCAGCCGAGTGCGACTGGGGATCCTTGCCTTCCCACACGTGGCGCAGGTTGAGGACCGTGCGGGCCGTCTCGGGACCCGCGATGCCGTCTGCGGGCAGTCCCGAGTTCACCTGGAACTCGCGAACCGCTCGCTCCGTGAACGCGCCAAAGATGCCGTCGATGGCACCGCAGGCAAAGCCGAGAACGCTCAGCGCGCGCTGGAGAACGCTCACGTCGGCGCCGTGGAAGTGGGGAATCCGCAGGTAGAGCATGCGGTCGCCCAGCGTGAATCCGGCGTCGACCAGTGCCGACCAGGTCTCGTCGGCGACAAAGCCGTCCTCAGTGAGCTGGTGCTGGAGCTGGAAAGCGGTCACAGCCTGGGCCGTCGCGCCCAGAAACACGCCGTCGACACCGGTGGGTCCCAGCTCATAGCCCAGAGCGAGGAGACGCCGCTGGATATCCTCGACGGCGGGCCCGCGATCTGAAGGCCGCACAGGTTTCATGGTTTGAGTTGTTCCCTTGACTCGATCGGACTTAGGCCATGCCCTGGCGTCCGCGATACCGATCCACTCCGGCCCTCATACGTGACGAAGCGCTATCGCCAACCCGCAGGAATCGTCTGATCTCCATCGCGAGCATGGTATCGGGATCGAAGGAGCATGGCTGTGTGAGCGGGTCGCCGTCGCAGTCTATCACGCGACCTTTGGCAAGCGCCTGCAGCACGGGATCGACCCGATCCGAGGACATTCCGGTCGCGCGGGCGACTCGGCGGGCGTCGACCGGCTCGTGCGCGTGGGCGCGAAAGAACGCGATGACCTCGCGCACGGCAGCGTCCGTGGCTCGGTCGTCCGGCAGCAGTGCCAGAGTCGATCGCAGGCCCACTCGGCCTCCCTTCCCCCGCGGATACGTAACCGTGACGTTGCGTGCTTGGCGGGGTATGTCCCCGTATAGTACTACCCGAGAGCTAACCCCGCACTGCATAGTCGGAGGTTTCGCGTGAAGTCCTTTTCCTGGGTCGGTCGTGTTGCGCTCGTGCTCTTGGCTACCGCCCTGCTCACGGTTTCGGCCTCGCTCGCCTGGGCCGCCGCCAACGACTACCGATCCAGAGGCTTTGTACCCAATGGTGTCACTGTCGTGGGCAAGGACCTGGGCGGCATGTCAGAGGCCGAGGCCCGGACCGCTATCGAGCAAGCCGTAGCGGCTCCCCTCCTCAGGCCGCTCACCGTGACCGCCGCGAACCAGACGTTCGTCTTCGATCCAAAGGGCATCGTCGCCGTGGACGTCGACGGCATGCTCGCGGAGGCGTACGCGCCGCGCCGGAGCGCCCCGCTCGCGGCACGCGTACAGCACGATCTGGCAGGCGCGCCACTGCCCGCTCAGATCGATGCGAAGTACACCGTGGATCAGACCGCGATCGCGGCGTGGCTTGCCGGTGTGCAGAGCCGTGTCGACACGAAGCCGGTCGATGCTGCGCGCCAGATCAAGAAGTACAAGCTGGTCATCAAGCCGGCAGTAATGGGCCTGAAGACCGACGTGCCCGGCGCCCAGGCGGCTATCCTGCAGGCCTTGAACGCCGAATCCGCGCTCAAGGACTCGGCCAGCAGGGTCACTTCGATACCGGTTGCGATCATCAAGCCAAAGGTCGTCGAGTCGAGCTTCAAGAAGACGCTCGTGGTCTCGCTGTCGCAGCGCAAGGTCCGCCTCTACAACGGCGCCAAGCTCGAAAAGACGTACAGGATCGCGATCGGCCAGCCGGCGTTCCCCACTCCAACCGGTGACTTCGAGATCATCAACAAGCGCTACATGCCCACATGGACCAACCCCGGCAGCGCATGGGCCGCCTCGATGCCCGCCTACATCGCCCCGGGCTACAGCAACCCGCTGGGTACCCGCGCGCTCGATCTGAGTGCGTCCGGCATCCGCTTTCACGGCAGCTCGAACGATGGCTCGATAGGCACCGCCGCGAGCCACGGTTGCATGCGCATGCACATGTGGGACGTCGAAGCGCTCTACCCGCTGGTCCCCGTGGGCACGCCGGTATACATTCGCCCGTAGACACACGACACTGGATTGTCGCCGAGAGCTGGTGCTCGGCTTGGGTTTTGCTAGAGGGTTCACTCGACTCGGCGACGGGGCCGAGAGTCCAAAGGTAGGTTGTTCGCTCGTTCACGCTCGCATTACCACGGAGGTCGTTATGAAGGTTCGCAGGTTCGCACTACGCGCGGTCGGCGTGGGTCTGGCGCTCACGTTCGTCGCATCCGGCGCCTCAGTGGCGTTCGCCGACGCGCCCACCCTGCCGCTCACGATCAACGCGGCGGGTTTGAGCTACACGGTGAACGACGCCAAGACCATGGACGTGGCCGGCTTCGTGAACAACGTTGCCACAGCGGTCAATGTGGCCCCCGTGAACGCCACGCGCAACATCAACGCCAAGAAGAAGCGCGTCGATTTCACCCCGCCGGCCAACGGCCAGGCACTGGATACCGCGGGCTCGGTATCTGCGCTCCAGTCGCTGATCGCGGCGCACAGTGCTGACGTAACCACGCCGGCCACGGAGACTGTCACCCTGTCCGTCGGGGCCGTTCAGCCCAGGGTCACGCACTTCGACAAGACCATCATGGTCATCCTCAAACAGCGCAGGATATTCCTCTACGACAACACCAGGATGATCAAGACCTACCGCTGCGCCATCGGCATGCCGCGCTACCCCACCCCCACCGGTACGTTCATCATCCGGCGCAAGGTGAAGAACCCGTCGTGGAACAACCCGGGCGGCGCGTGGGGCAAGGGTATGCCGAGCTACATAGGTCCGGGTCCTGGCAACCCGCTGGGCACCCGCGCGCTGTACCTATATCGCGGCTACAGTGACACCGGCGTCCGGTTCCACGGCACCACCAAGGTGGGGTCCATCGGTCATGCGGCAAGTCATGGCTGCATGCGCATGAAGCGCAAGGACGTCGAGAAGTTCTACAACCAGGTTCCGCTGTACACGACGGTCTACATCATCAAGTAGCTCGCTCGTAGCTGGTGTGACGAAGACCCGAAGGCTCCCGCGCTCGCGTGGGAGCCTTCTTGCATGGCCGGCGATGTGTCCCCGCTCAACCGACGACCCGCCGCCTGTCGATCACCGAGCATCGCAAGCGGTGGCGTACGGGTGCCGGGCAACGCACCGGCAGCTGTGGCAATACACTGGCGACCGTGGCGACGCACCAAGAAGAGGAACGGACCGAGAGGCTCGGTCCGTTCCTGTGTGAATCCAGTCTGTGCCGTCCGTTCGGACGCGGCCCCGCGCCGTGCTACCTAGCGGTGAATGCCTTTGTGCCTGAGGTCGCTGCGGTGAATACCCCTGTCGAGGGGGTGAAGCTGGCGACCAGACGCCACTTACCCGCTGACGGGAGCTTGTAGGTCGTGTAGAAGCGTCCGCCACCGCCCGCAGACAGCGTCCTGGTGGTCCTGAGACGCCAGTAGCCGACCTTGACGCGCTTCCGCTTGCCCCTGACCACCTTGGTGACCGTCTTGTACTCCCAGTGGGAGAACGCGAGCCTCGTGGTACCTGCCGCATCTGGAGTCAGGTAGGTCGTGAAGGTAGCGTTCTTGCCGTGCTTGGGACGCGAGGGCGAGACCGAGGGCATCGACAGCTGTGTCGTGACGACGACGATCGGCATGCTCGCATTCTGGGTGGTGATCGAACCTTCAGCTACGACGACTGCCGAGACGACCTGCTGGATGTAGCCGCTCTTGGTGAACGTGACCGAGTGCGTGCCCGGCGTGATGTTGGGCAGCGCGTACGTGCCATCGGCCGCGGTGAGCGTGCTATCGCTGCCGAGCGCGACGGTGACTCCGGCGAGCGGTGCTCCGCCGGGGCCCGTGACGGTGCCCGAGACCGCGCCGTTGCCTACCGAGACCGGATTTGCGAGCTCGCCCCAGCCGTCGACACCGGTTCCGGCGTCCCACGCCTGCACGTAGTACTTGTAGCCGTGCCCGGCGACGCCGCTGCTGTCCGTCAAGCTCCGGTCCGCGTCGGTGGCCCGTGTCGATGCCGTCAGCTCGGTGTACGTGCCCGGGGCGGCGACATCCTCGCGCCATACGCGGTAACTGATGGTACGTGTCTCAAGATCGCTCGCGTAGGTATAGCGATAGGGCTTGTCCCACGTCAGTTTGACACCGCTGACGGATACGACCTTGGCCAGGTTCCTCACAGGACCGTACTTGTAGCCGCTGATCAAGACATCGTCGATCGTAGCGCCCTGGTTGGTGTTGTTCAGGTTGGTGGCGTCGGTCCGCCACTGGAACCTGAAGAAGCCCGTCTTCCCGGAGAGGTTGTGGTTGTTGCTCAGCGCGATCGCCGGGTCGCTGAGTGCGTACTCCTTCTTCTGCCATCCATTGTCAGCAGTGAGCGGCGCAGTGATATTCGGGGACTCAGGTGATGCGATTGCGGGGTTTCCAGGCACCGGAGCCCACCAAACCTGGAACACATCAGCTGCGCCGATCGAAGGCATCGAGTAGTAGAAGGCGAGCTTGCTCGAGTAGTAGGCGCTCAGCTGGGGCACCAGGAAGTCTGCGGTGCCTCCAGTGCCCATCCCGGTGATGTCGAGTGTGATCGGATCCTCGACCGCCGGCTGGTACTTGTGAACCAGGTAGTCCCAGGTATTGGGCGTGAATCCCGCGGGGCCGGTTCCGGCACACCACAGGCCCCTATCGCCGCCGTGGAACCTCTGCGTGATGGGTCCCCAATAGGTCTCACACATGGGGTCGGCAGCGAGCGAATACGTGGGCGTAGCGCCTGTATCGAACCCCTCGCTTACGATGTTTACGGGGGTCCTGGCTGGACCCTGGGCAACCGCGCTCGCAACGGCGGGGGCGACCGCAAGCAGTGCGGCGAATATCCCCGTCATGACTACCAGCCTGATACGACGCATGGCCGTTCCTCCTACTCGATGCAAAGCAAAACTAGGGCAAAGCGGCGGGTATGAGCGCCGCGATTCTCAAGACTTCCGACTTGTACGCCGCCGGATCGCCGTCCGAGGTCGTGAGCGTGACCTCGAACGCGAACCGGCCGCGCGCGAAGCTCACCGATGCCAGCCGGCGACCGTCATGGCCATACTTGCCAACGAGCCTGCCGACCTTCACGGACGCGACGTCTTTGGGATACGCCTTACCGGCGCCGTCCACAAAAGCGCTGGCCGCTGCGGGCGATCCGAAGTCGTGGACGCCGATGACCATGAGGGGCACCTTGCCCGCGTACGAAGTGTCCTTGGACGGCTCGTAGGGCGCCTCAACGTCCGCGGCGTCAGCCGGGATAAGGCCCGCAACCGCGTAGCCCTTTACCGCCTTAGGCAGCAGCGAGGAGACGTCTGCGACCGCCCCTGCGTACAGAGCGTCTCCGGTAGACGATGTGGCGGGGCTCGAGGCCGCTCCACCGGCGGGCGGTTTGACGACCGCTACCGGCTTGGGCGTGATCTTCGCGAGCAGCGTCTTGGCCTGGGTGTTGGAGGGATTGGCCTTGACCGCCGAGCCCAGCAGGACGACCGCCCGCGTGGTGTCACCAGAGGCCTGCGCCTGCACCGCCTGCTGATAGAGCGTCTGCGACTGGGCTTCGGGCGACGGCAGCACGATGTTCGAAGGCTCATCGACCTTGCCAGCGTTGAGAGACACGGCCAGCGCAGAACCGATCGAGATGACGATCGCTAGCCCGACGACCCCAGCAACCAGCCTGACGCCCCTGCGGTTCCAGAGTGCGCTCAGCCTGCCGGTGCTGCGCGTGCTACTCATCAACGCTCCTCGCCACTTCCATGTGCCTGCCGGCGAAGGCCTGATTCACACGCCCATTCTGGCCGGCTTGAGGCACAGCTAAGTACGCTCTCTACGGAGCGAACCCTGTGCCAGCCACTATCGTTTAGGAATCGGACGGTTCGACGGGCGGCTGCTGCTCCAATGCGGCCGCAGTGTCCTCGGCCTCAATGGCGTTCGCACCGCGCAAAACCGCCGATACAAACGCCGCGTTCGCCAACTGCGAGAAGAGCAAGACGTCGTCGGCGGCCTTCTGGGCCAGCGGCGCCAACTCCGGCCCGTCTGCGCGAAGCGCGGAAGTGCCTGATAGCGCTGCGTTGTCCAGCCACCGCTGGACCAGCTCGGGATCAAAGGGCGTCGTTCCCTCGTACAGCGTGTGAACCTCATCGAACGCCCAGCTGATGCGATCCGCCGAGGCGAACTGCTCCTCAAGCTCCGGCGCCAGCTCATCCTGGACCAAGAGAGCCATGACGCCGTTGGGGCCAAAGGCCCAGCGCAGCTCGGTCAACGCGGCCAGCATCATGGACTTGGTGTTGTCGTCCATGATCGCCCACGGATCGAACTGATCGTAGATGACCACCATCTTGCGGAACCGCGACGTGGCGAAACGCACGAGCGCCGACAGCGTCTTCTTGGGCGCCTTCGTGACCTTCAGTTCCTGCGCGACCGCCGTGAACCCGTCGGTCATGTACGCGCGGGTTGCACGCGCCAGAACCGGTGAGAGGTGTGCGCGCATGTACGCCATGATGTAGGTGGCGACGGGATCCTCCTGGGGAGGAAGGTCCGACTCGGCCTCTTCTGCGTCGGGAGCGATGATCTGCTCCGGTCTCTCCGTCGTGCCGTCCTCTTCGGCCGATGAGAGATCCTCCTCCGGCTCCACATCGAGCGGCACCGAGCGGATATAGGCGTCGTACAGGATTACCTCGGACTCCTCGTCCGACTTGCGAAGCGCTTCGAGGACGCCGAAATGCGTGCCGACCGCCTCGGCCGGCTGAGTCTCGAAGAAGTCGGCCAGCCCCGGTACGTCCATCTCCGCCAACCCCTGGTACTCCGGAAGCTCGGTGTCGGGGTCTCGGAGAACAGCGGACGTATACGCGGCGAGCGTCGAGTCGTACTCAAATGCAGCGACGAGCTCTGCGACCTCGGCCAGCGTTCCTCTGATGCGGCCGAGACGCATGGTCTCAATCGGAATATTCAAGGTCAGGACGTTCATGTCCGTATCCAGGGCAGTTTGCCGGAGATACCCGTTCTCGGCCATCCGGAAGTACTGGGTGGGGATAGCGGGGTTCAGAGCGATCCAGATGGGCTTGGAGTGCTCGACGGCGACCGCCCGATCGGTTGCGGCCAGAAGCTGATTGGCTGCGGCACGGGCAGCCTGGACCATCCAGTACGGCAGGGCTCCCTCGGGGATCGCAGAGAACGGATTGTCGATGTATCCAAGACCGCGGTAATCGAGGTACGCGGGTGTCTCTGACGGTGTGTCACTCACTGGAGGTCCTTCCTTCTTCTGCAGATGCCGACGCCCGGAACGCCAACGCTAACCACTGGGCGTCTCGAAATATAGCCTACACGATGAATGGGGACCCCGGACCTCACGATCCGGGGTCCCGCATCAACAACGTTTGGTTCCAGTTTCCTCAGATCGCGGCTGGGATGAGCCGAGACCCTCAGATGTGCTACTTGTTGTGGCACCTTTCGCAGACGCCACGGTTCGGGAAGCGAAGGATCGACTCAGAGAAGTTGACGTTCGTTCCCTGGATCGCCGTGCTCACCGTGCCGTGACCAATCGTGGCGCTGGTCTCCTGGTTACCGGAGCCGGCGACCCGAGTCGGGTAACCGTCCGCACCGATGACCGAAAGAGCCCAGCCAGTCATGGAGCTGGCGTTGCCGTGAGCCTGGTGACAGGTCAGGCAAGAGATGTAGCCGTTGCCGTCCCACGACTTGGCGAGACGGTAGTCGGCGTCGGTGCCCGTCGCGAGATCCTCGTTGAAGGCTCCAACGCCCATTTCGAGCGGCAGACCGGGATCGTCCACGACCGGCACGTTGAGGGCGCGGCCCTGGGCCACGGTCCCCATGTTGGGCTTAAGTGCAACGCCCATCGCGTGACGATGGAAGACCTGAGCCCCCGGTGCGAAGTTGGCCGAACCGTTCGGGTTCGCGCCAGTGTACGGGGCAGTGGTGCCGCCAGCGTAGTTGTACGTGCTGGTGGCGCCGGTGAGGCCGCCATCAGAGTTGTTGTACACCGTGTGACAACCCGCACACCATGCAGCCATGCCCTTGCCGGGCGCAGGCTTGGCGTAGTACGCCGAGGTGTAGTTGGGCACGTAGTCGGCGATATCCTGCACGCCGAGCGGTCCACGGCGGAAACCGGTGACCGGGAAGTTCTTCTCGTTCGAGATGACGAAGTTCGTCATGTCGCCCGCGCCGGCCAGCTGATCCTTCAGCAGACGATAGTTCGTGCTGCCGTGGGGATCGTGACAGTCGTTGCAGGTGAACTTGGCCATCGGTGCCAGGCTCGCATTACCCCACTTGATGAGGATGCCAGCGAGAGCGGGAGTTGAAAGGTTGACATCGTCCATCATGTGCGAGGACTGGATGTTGCTGCCTCCGGTGCCGCCGATCTTCTCGAAGCCACCACCGTTGAGGGGTGCGTTGGCCGTCGAGTTGGACACCGCGAACGTTGTGGTTCCGTTCGCAGCAACTCCGCCTACAGACGTCGGACCGTTGTCGAACACGCCGGACTGAACGTTGGTGCCGGCGCCAGGAGCGGCATTGCCGTGACACGCATAGCAGAAGTCGGTCATGTTCGTCGCGTTGGAGACCAACAACGCCGACACACGATCGGCTCCCTGCTGGTCCGTCCAGCCAAGGTCCGAGTAGGACGTGTGTGCCCGGTGACAGCCGGCGCACGCATCCGTGTCAGTCGCATACCCACCGTGCGGACCGAAGTTCGCGAACGCAGCGCTGGCGGTTCCAAGAACCACAACCAGTGCCAGAAGAGTTACGAGTGCAAATCGCTTCACAGTATTCACCTCCACCTTTTCTCTAGTGAACCGCGCACGCGATGCACGGGTCGAAGGACTGGGCAATACGCAGAACCTCGACGCCCGAAACGGCGCCGTTGGAGGCGAGCCCTGCGTCGAACGTCGCGCCTATCATAGCCTGCTCGATCGCGCCACGCTTGGTCTGCGCCGTGTTGGTCGCATTCCGCAGCGAGAAGGTATCCGCAGCGTCAGCGCCATCCTTGGGCGAGCCGTTCCAGGTGGTGGGAACCACGCACTGGTAGGCCGTGATCTTGCCGGCAGTCTGGGACGAGAAGTGGCCGAGAGCGCCACGAGGAGCCTCGACGAGACCGAAGCCGGAAGCGCTCGCAGGAGGAGCAACCACGACGAAGCCAGGAGCGGCGTAGCCGAGGGCACGCAAGTCGAACAGCCATCCCTTGGTGCCGGTGGTCGGGAAGCCGGAACCCTTGACGTAGTCGCCGAGCATCCACGTGGAGATCCAGAACGACTCAAGCGCGCGAGCGGTGAGGCGGTCGATGGTCGACAGGCCGCACTTCTTGGTGAGGATGTGAGTCTGGACCGTGGGCAGGAGGCTTGACGCGCCGTTGCCCGCACCGAGCGTGTTGTCATTCTGCAGGCCGGCAACGAGGTCGGGAGAGATGACCGTCGTGTCGAGATTGCCGCCGGTGGTGTAGAGCTCACCGTAAGCCTGAGAAATCGGACCGGAGATACCAGTCGGATCAGCAACCAGCTTACCAAGCGGGTACTTGCCGCTGACGACCATACGGGCCATCGGGCCGACTTCGAGAGCTGTGAAGACGTCCGACAGAACGGTGACGGCCCCAGCGGGGATCGTGGCGGTGAGACGCTTGAACGACCACTGGTTGGTGCCGAGGTACGTGACGGAGTAGTCCACGCCCTTGACGCCAGCAGCAAGCCTGACGTTGGTCTCCTCGGCGCCAAGCGTCACGGTGACTCCCGCGGCGTCCGGTCCGGCCCCTACAAAGGTGACGGTTCCGCCGGTGCCGGCGTCATGCCAGCGCGGAGCCTTCATCCAGGAGTACTTGGTCGCAGCGTCGCGACGGGGCTCGGTGCGAGTGACGTCGCCCGGATACGCGAACTCCGATGTGTTGTACCCATAGGTGTTCTCGTAGCGCGAGCGGGTGATGACCTCGACCAGGTGAGTCTTGACCGCGGTGATCGAGGCGGCCAGGTTGCTCGCGTCGGTCAGAAGCGTGGTGGTCTTGCTTCCAGCCACGCCACCCGTCCAGATTCCACCGGGCATGGCGAGCGTGCCGGTAGCGTCTGCTGCCGGGAAGCCGCCCCATGCGAGGTAGTTGCCGAGGCCCGCACCAAAACCGTTGGCGGGGACGGCGGCCTTGGAGCTGTCGAAGTCGGGGTACAGCGCGCCAAGAG
The DNA here is from genome assembly GCA_964541375.1 of uncultured Eubacteriales bacterium. GTDB lineage: Bacteria > Actinomycetota > Coriobacteriia > Anaerosomatales > JAAXUF01 > JBAXEO01. The sequence continues at coordinate 12,987 of CAZIPT010000028.1, read as the reverse complement.
CGAGAACCAGCGGGATGTACTCCTCAACCACGAAGTTTCCGACCTCAACCATGAGGGTGCGGAACGTGTCGCAGCGATTGTTGAAGTCCGCCGCGTCGCGGAAGCTGTTGGTGACGCCACCGGCGACGAAGCACGACGTCATCGGCATGCGGCCCGCGAAGAGCGCGCCGGCCTCGAACGTGAGGCGACGGATGCGGAGCGCCTTGATGTACTGCTTGATGACGGCGGACCACAGGTCCGTCGAGAGGCCGGTCGTGCCGTACGTGCCGGTCACGCCGTTGCGCGGAAGCACGCCGTACTCGGTGGCGGTCGAAGCGGCGCCCGAGGGCTGGATACCGTGCTTCTTGCCGAGGAGCGCGCCGTGATACTGGTTGTCATTGAAGTACGGAGTCCACGGCGGGATCGGCGGGCCCTGCACGTAGCTCAGGGCGGCCAGGTGGTAGAAGTGCGTGATGCTCGACATCAGGAATTCGCAGCCCAGAACCAGGTTGCGGATCAGAACCGCCTTGGGCGGAACACCCTTGCCCGAGATCGCAAGAGTCGAGAATGTCGCGTAGCCGTCGCTGATGCCGAGAACCGAGTCGGCAGCAAACGTGGCTGCCAGACCGTGCGGCACCGGGCATACGCCACAGATGCGCTGGGTAACGGTGATGGGGTCGTTAGCATCGCGACCGATCAGGAAGTTCTCAAAGCCGCGCCACAGGTTACCGTGAGCGTCAGCTTCTGTGATGGTGGAGCCGTCAGTCGTGACCTTGACGCCGAGGTGACCCTCGATGCGTGAGATCGGGTCGACTTCGTATGTACCAGATGCAACGTTAGCCATTGTCTGTCCCTCCTTTCAGTTCTATCGGACCACGAACGGCGAGAACGCGTCCGGGTAGCCTTTTTCGGTGCAACCCATGCAGGGGTGCCCAGCACTGATGCAGTTGGAGCCGATCTTCTCGGCGTCGGTAGCCGAAACCGAGTACATCGCGCCTTCGGCCGGTGAATACGCGGCGCCGAAGGTGTTCTGCGGCTGCTGACCGTTCCAGCCGTGACGCCCGCAGGGGGTACGAGTGGAGAGACCCTTGCAGCCGATGTTCTTCAGGCAGCCGGCCTCACCGGGGTGGCTGGCGAAGACGCGCTTCGCAAAGCCCTGGTTGTAGCGGGGACAGTACTTGCTGTGAAGCAGAGTCCCGTACACATTGGTGATGCGATGCTGCTGGTCCTTGCCGTTCAGGGTCGCGATGCCCATGACCTTCAGGAGCGTCAGGACGGTGGTCAGAACGAACCACCAGGGGTTCGTGGGACAACCGGGCGAGTTCGCGACCTTCGCGAGAACGGTCGAGTCCACGCCGGGCTTGCCATTCAGGAAGTCGTAGACACCCTGGGCGCCGGTCATGTTCTTCGACGTGGTTCCGGAGCCCGGGATGGACTGCAGACCAGGACCGCTGCATGCGGGGTAGCCGCCGAAGCACGCGCACTGGCCGATCGGGATGATCGCAGCGCACTGCAGCTTGGTGGCGAGGCCGAGGACGACGTCGTCGAAGCTCAACTCAACGTTGGCATCCTTGGCGCCGCTCATGCCGATCGAGCACCAGTCAGCATTGCCCGTGGCGTAACCCTTGTTCCAGTAGCCCGCGTTGTGCTTGTCCTGGACAGCGCCCTCGACGACGAGGACGTACGGGGTGGCCGAAGCGCTGCTCGCGGCATCGATCTCAGCCTTGAGCTTGGTGTAGGCGCTGTCTCCACCGGCAGCCATGATGGTCTCGTGGTACTGAACGTCAAGGATGTCGAGCAGTACGTCGGCGATACCAGCGGCGAAGAGACCGCCGGCGCCCATCTTGGCACCGTCAAAGTCGCAGCCGGCAGCGTTGACCGCTGTGGCGTTCAGTGCGGGAGAAGTGGCGGTGGGGAACACGCCGGCGGTGTTGATGAGCGCCGCATTCTGACCGGTCGCCTGAAGGGTGCGGTGACCCCACGGGTGACCAGCGTCGGGAACGTCGTGACCGTAGAGCACACCCGCTGCGGTGACCGTACCTGCAGGGGTGCCCAAGTCCGGCGCGATGAGAGAGGCGCCGCCACCAACGAGGCCGAGAGCCTGCGCGGTGCTGATGCCCGTGCCGACGACCGCTTCGCCGCGTACGTCCTCAAAAAGGCTCAGCAGAGAAGTCGAACATCCCGTGCACTCGGCACCGTGAACCCAGATGACCTTAGGCTTCTGCGTCCACGAAACGCTCGTGTTCCATGGGGAACCGTGGCCAAAAGCCTCGGCGAGCTTGCCGATCTCAGCCTGGCTGAGACCCACTGCGGCAGTCAATGCACCAAGCCGCGTTACAAACTGACGTCTGGTTATTGCCATATGCCTTCCTACCTCCTTCACAAGTTCCGTGCTAGTAGGCAGATCCATTACAAAGTGCAACTCAAACTGTCAAAGACCACAGACTCCCAAGTTCTGAACGCCACCTCCTTATGGGGTATCGGGATCTGTGATTGCGGCGAGATTGGAGCCGGCGACGCAAAGCGCGCCTAGTCCCAGGGTGATGGTGCGAACGACCCAAGGGGAAGTGCCGGCTTCGACCCTGTCATAAGTGTTTCAGGTTACCCACCTATCGGCTTTTCGAGAGATCTGTGTTTGATATGGAACACAGCCAATAAGACTTGTAACGAATGTTACTTTATGGCGTGGGGCCCTCTGTGTCAAGGCAAAATCCCCAGATTCTCCAGATATCAGAGCGCCTGCACTACTGCTCATCGTCGACGCCTTGCGTTCCGGATGCAGCGCGGCGTGAATCGGCCTTGCCGCCGGCAAAACGGGCCAGGAACTCGTCGTGATTGACAACATCGACGTCGAGGACCTTCGCGTAGCGCCTCAGATCGGCGTCGTTGGTGCAGAACACCTTGGCACGCTGCGCGATGGACAGCACGATCGATGTCGCGTCGTCCAATTCGAGCCTCTCGGCGAGAGCACGTGCGTCGGACTCAGAGTAGTCACTGGACTCGAACAGCTCACCCATGATCAGGTCGCCCTGAGCCAGATCCTTGATGCGCTCGTAGTCCTGGGCGGAAGCGAGCCACTTACGACGGCGCGACGGCATGAGGTCGGCCATGTCAATCGAAACCATCGTCTCGACAAAGTCCGCCGTGGCGACAAAGCGGCGCTTCCGCGTGAAGAACAGCAGGAACGGCAACAGGAACAGCGGCGCGAAGCACCACATCCAGTACGGAGGAACCGTGATTGTCGGGATGGGAGAGACCTGCGCCGGCCAGCCCCATACCTGAACTCTGGCATTGACTGAGTCGGTCACGAACAAGAGATTCTTCTTCCCGACGGAGATGTCGGTCGGGTAGCTGAACTGACCCTCGAGGATTCCTCGCGTACCGAAATCCGCGAGTCGTTCGCCCTTGGCGTTCCAGATCGTGCCACTGTGTGCAAGCGTGTCAACGACCGCGAACTTTTGGGTCGCGGTGCCCTCCGTCGAGGGAGCGAGGAAGCTCATCCCGCGAGGCAGGCCCTTTGTATCGATGGTCCGTTTGAACACCAGGTCGGGTGTGAACACCTTGATTCGTCTGTTGTTGCTGTCCACGACCCAGACTTCGTTGTTGAATACCTTGACGCTGTTGGGGAACGAGAAGAAATCGGGGTTCTCCTGGGGCTTGTTCACCATGCCCTGGATCCCGACCGACGCCACGAACTTGCCGTCGGGGCCAAACTTCACGATGCGATGTCCCTTGAACAGCTCGGTCACGTACAGCGAACCATCCGGGCCAAACCCCAGCGCGATCGGCATCCACGTCACACCTCGCGTGGGGACCGCGGGAACCTGGTCCTTGGGCAGATTGGGATCGAATACGCTGACCCACTTGCCGTCCTTGGAGAAGACCTGGATCGCGTGGGTTGCGCGGTCCGTGACATAGATGTTGCCGTTCTTGGGATTCACTGCGAGATAGAGCGGCGTGATAAGGCGCCCCTTGCCAAACGTGCCCAGCGGCTTGCCGGCGCTGTTGAACCGGTACACCAGGCCGGCTTCTGAATCCGCGACGTAGACCGTGTCACCCACCACGAGCACTCCCACCGGTCGCTTGAAGCCGGTGGACACACTGGTTTCCTTGGATGCGGTGGCTTCTGTGGAGCCACTAGCGATCGTGGAGCCCGTGCCATCGAACATATAGAGGTACGTGGGAGCCGCGATAGCGTCCGAGGTGGTTTGGATGAAGTTGATCGCAAGATTCTTGGTGGCTCGGTAGTTGACAAACCAGATGCCCAAGAACGCTAGGAGCAGGGCCAGCAGAATGACCGTGATGATCTTCCAGATACGACGACGCCTCACTTGGAACCGCCCTTCTTTGCGGTCTCGGCGGATAGTCTCGCTACCGCCGCTATCGCCTCTTTGTTGGCGGGTTCGAGCGTGACCACGTTCTGCCACACCGCCAGTGCGTCAGGCTGCCTGGAGAGCTTCTCGAGTACCTTGGCCTCGAGAATGGCCACTGAGACGCTCTTGGGGTCCATCGCGCGTGCGATCCGCGCCGCATCAAGCGCCCCCGTCCAATCCCCCGCCTTGAACGCGGCGGTCGCGCTGGCGTCAAACGTCCTGAAATCGCCGATCGATGCAAGCGCCTCGGCAGGCTGGGGGGCGTTTGGATTGCCCTGCAAGGACGCCTGGAAGGCCTCGGCCGCCTTTGCCTTGTCGCCCTCGGCGAGGTAGATCTTCCCCAGCTCGTAGTTCGCCTCGGGGTACTTGGGATCGAACGCCAGAGCGATGCTCAGGTTCTGCTTGGCCGCATCCGTCTCGCCCATCCCGATGAATCCTTGGGCCAGTCGGAGGTAGGCCTGTGAGTCGGCCCGGTTGATGCGGATGGCCGCCTTCATGTAGCCGACCGTATCCTCATACTGCCGATTCTTCAGGGCGATCTCGCCCAACATGAAATAGGCTTCCTGGCGTCGCTGATTCACGTTCTCGAACTGCGGGTCTGTCGTCAGCTCAAGAACCTTGTTCAACGCCTTCTCGGCAGACACAGGGTCCTTTTGGATCAGAGCGATCTTCGCTACATCCAGATACGCGCTCGCGTTCTTGGGATCGAGACCGATCGCTGTCTTGAGCTGGGCCTTGGCCTCGTCGAACTGACCGTCGGATGCAAGCGCCTCTGCAAGCAGAACACGCCCGAGCGGGTCGTTGGGCTTCGCTCGCACCTGCGCCTTGACCTGCTGGATGACCTGGTAGGCGGGGCTCGCCATGGCTTGCTGCTGGCGAGTGAGGTAGACCGTGTAGCCAAAGTACGCTCCGAGCCCCAACAGCGCTACGACCAGCGCGACCATGAACACGTTGAGAGCGATATCCAGAGCGCTCCTGCGCGCCTTGGGTACCGCCCTCGGCTCGAGCGAGGCTTCGTTCGAATCTGATGACATAGGGGCGTCCTCCCGCGGAAACAAATCACATCGTCTCGTGCCGGCGAGAACAGATGTGGGTCGAAGAACTGGAGCAAAGAGCACTTGGAGTGTTCAGAAGCCGCGCAGCGACGCCTGAAAGCCAAACCGGGAAAAGCAACAGCCAAGCCAATGCAGGTCAATCAAAGGTCAAAACACGATACAACCACTAGATTCGGAAATTGGTGTGACAACGGAGACACAGGGAACTGCCCGGATACGGTGCGATGAGATTGTTGTTGAAGTCGAGCTGTCCGTGGCAACCGTAGCACAGCCGGAGGTCGTGACTACCCTGAGTCGCGGCGTCTTTTCCGGACTTGTTCGTCCCGAAGTTGACGTGGCACTCGTAACACTTGTAGGGCTTGCCCTTGTTCTTGGCGACGTCGAAGTGCACGGCATGCTCGGAAAAGCCCTTGTTCGGGATCGACGACGGAGGCCGCTGCGCCATCTGCGGATGGCACTTGACGCAGTTTGCCGCCACAAGCTCGGCGTTCTTTACTCCCAAGTGATGGCAGTTCTGGCATGTCTCCCTGTTGGTATGGCAGACGTTGCAGTCCTTGGTGCTGACTCCCGGCTCTGGCTTGTGATTCTGAATCCACCCCGCCGGATGAGGCATGCTCGTCTTGTGGCAGCGTGTGCACGACTTGGTGTCGTGACAGGCGCCGCAGTCGCCCTCCTTATCGAGGTAGAGTTTGCCGTGGAGCTTCGACCACGTGGCCTTCTTGTGATCGGCCGGGATGATGGGCTTGCCCGTCGCATTCCCGCCCTGGTGGCAGTCCACGCAGAAGCTCGTCTTGTGACACATGGCGCAGTAGGCGGGGTCCTTCCCCGCGCGAACCTTGTGCTCTCCGGCGATGAACTCCTTGGTGTGGTTCACCGGAACCAGGTTGAAACTCTTGGGATGACAGGCGCTGCATTCCTCTGTGGCGATCGTCCCCTGACCCTGATGCTGAAGCCCGTGGCACCGATAGCACGACATCATGTCGGGGACCGCCACGCCGTTCGCGCTGTGGCCGAACTTGGGATGGCATGCCTCGCACGGGTACGCGCGCTGCAGGTGCTGAGCGTGGGCGAAGATCACGCGCCCGGGAATGATGGCGTCCAGGTCCGGGTGACAGTAGACGCACTGGGCCATGTTGGTAGGCCCGGTGGGATAGATCTTGACCGACGGGCCTTTGGGCTTCTCGCGGATGACTGAAGCATAAGCGTCAGGAAGAGGGTCAATCTTGATGTTGTCTTTGGCGTGGCACGGATTGCAGTCCTTGCTGGCCGTGTGGCACATCATGCAGTCGTTGGTGCCGGTCTTCTTGGACTGCTCGGCGTGGGGCTTGCCAGCATATTCCTTGATGGGTTGGTGATCGCCTGGCACAAGGTTGAAAGACTTGGTGTGGCACTTCTGGCACTGCGAGCCTGCCAACTCCCCTTGGGGACCGTGCTGGACACCATGGCACGCGTAGCAGACTTCCATCGGTACCGACTCGGTGACCCCGGCCCGGTGGGGCAGGCGCGAGTGGCACCCGTCGCAGCTCACCATGAGGTGGCTACCGTGGTTGAACACCAGGCCCGGCTTCTTGACGTTCGAGAGGTCCAGGTGACAGGGAGCACACTGCTGAGGATCGACCTTTGCGCCCGTGTCGATCGCCTGCGGGGGATCAACCTGGGTTGCAGCCGTCCCGGAGCGCACGGACACAAGCAGGAAGGCGGCCGCGAGAACAATCGCGGCCACCCCCCAGAGCCTCACGCGCGGATTATCGGCGTTCCGCCTCACGATGCCTTGGAACTCCTGTTCATCAATTCCCGCCGATCATGCCCCGGACATTGGAGATGAACTGCAGGACTGGGTTGTTCTTCTGCGCGGTCACCTTCTGATGGATGAGCTGACCAGCAGAGTTTGCGAACGTCTCGTTGGAGCCCTTGTGGCAACCGGGCTGGCCGCACGTCGCGCCCAGGTTGGTGGCATACACGCTGGACTTGGGATCGTTCTTTGGCAGGATGTCGTGCGACTTGTGGCACTGCCAGCACGCAGGCGCGTCCGCCGCGCCCTTCTTGTATGCACGCCCGTGGTAGTAGTCGTTGTACGTTTCGTAGGCTTCCCCGTGCTGCTTGCAACGTGCGCAGGTGCGATACGCGGAGGCATGCATCGCCACGCTCGCCTCGGCGGAGTCGAGGCGCTGGATGAAGTGTCCACCGTGGCACGAAGCGCACGTCGCGGAATCGTAGTTGCCGTCGTTGATCTTCTCGGCGTGGATCGACTTGTTGTAGAGGGCGACCGGAGCGCGGTTCTTCTCGTCCTTGGCGTCCTGGTGGCAGGTGCCGCACTGGATCCCCGCGTTGACGTTCCACAGCTTGGTCGTACCGGGCTTGTCATCGTAGCGGTAGTCGGGATGACACTGCTGGCACGTGATCTCGCTGTGTGCCGAATCCTCGACGCCCATGACCTGGAACGACTTGTTGCCGCCCCCAAGGGACTTGAGAAGCGTTGCGTTTCCGTGACAGGTCAAACATCCCGAGCGGCTGCTGCCGTTGGAGATGCTGGGATCGTAGTCCCAGCCGCTCTTGGGCACCCACTTGATGCCCTTCTGGTCGTGGCACGTCGTGCAGTCGGCCTGCTTGTGGCACATCATGCACTTGGTGTTCAGCTCGGCCAGTGCGGGCTCCACGTGGGGCTTGGCCGCCCAGTCGGCTGTGTGGAAGGCAGGACGCAGCTGCCAGCGCGGCGTGTTGTGACAGTCCTCGCACTTGTCGGCGGCGAGGATTCCGCGCGGCCCGTGCCGCAGGCCGTGGCAGTTGAAGCATCCCTGCATGGTGGGACGCTCGGTGCCGGAGGGCCGGTGGGGGAACCGCTGATGGCAGTCGCTACACTGCATCAGAATGTGGTTGCCGTGAGTGAACTTGATCTCGTTGGCGTAGTTCTTCGTTAGGGCGATGTTCGCGTGACACAGCGACGTACACTCGCCTTCGTACACCGGCGAGTTTGCCAGCTGCTGGAGCGCATCGACCGGGGTCTGGGGCGGCGCCGGATCCGCAGCGAGCGCCGCGGAGGCGATCGCCAGCGAAGCGGCAAAGACCACCGACGCGAGTGTGATGGTCAGCCGGTTGGCGCGTGCTCTGTTCTGTCGGGACATGCTGTGCAACCCCTTCTCCCCTTGGGAGGCCCCTTGTGGCCCCATGACCTACGACCCGCTTCTTCGGAATACCTGTCCTACCTGGTAGAACGCATTGCTGATCGCCTGTCGGGCAGAGTGAGCGACGGCGAACACCGGGTTTTCATGTAGAACGACTTCCTTGCGGTGGACCAGCTGAGCGTACTCGGTGTACTGGTCGTTCAACGTGCCCTTGTGGCACTGTCCGCAGGTCGTCGGAAGACTATCCCTGTTGCTCCAGGACTGGCGCTGAGCCGAAGGCAGCACCAGATGCGTGTTGTGACACTGCCAGCACGCAGGGGCGTCGTTGGCCCCTCGACGATAGGCTGCGCCGTGATAGTAGTCAGTATAGGTGGAAGCGGCCCCGACGTGGCACTGTCCGCACATCTCCAGTGCCGACGAGCGTACGGCCTCCATGGCCGCCGAATCGGTCTTGCTCGGAATCGCGTGTCCCCCATGGCAGTCCCCGCAAAGCGGCCGCGGCTTGCCCGGGGCCGACGAATTGGGCGCGCCCACATCATTCCCCGCGGTCGACGTGGCCCCTGTGGCACGGCCCGGGCCGCCGGCGGTCGAGTGCGCGCTGTTGGCCCAATCAAGGAACTGGTTGCGATGGCAGTTCTTGCAGGCACTCCTGGCGATCGCTCTCCAGCCGTCGCCGGAGGTCGCCGCTGCCGGGTGAGGTGTCTTGTACGCGAAGTCGACGTGGCAGTCGGTGCACAGCGTCTGCACATGCGCCGATTCATCGATCATGGCCGCGTCAACATACAGGCTCGTAAGCTTGCCGTCGACGATCCTTACAAGGTTTCTGTCGCCGTGACAGACCAGACAGCCCGACTTTCCTGCGGCGCCGATGGTCCAGTCGAGATTGTAGGTGGATGTCGCCACCTTCGCTCCGGGAGGCAGAGGCGTGGTGTACACGCCGGCATCGTTGACGCCGGGCGGCACATAGGTGGGAGAAGCGAGCCCGAAGCGGCTCTCGGCCGCGAACGCCGAAGTAGGCAGCGACAGCGAGGCTGCAAGCAGTGCTACCCATATGGCGGTGCGCAGGCGCATTCGCGGGTCTCTCTCACGCGCGGTTAGAGCGTTCTAGTGATGCTCTGGCGCGACTACGACAGGGGTGTCGTCGTAGCCTAGTTCGACGTTGTGGTCCTGTTCTTCCTTCTTCTCAACGAAACTCAGGCCAAAGAAGTCCAAGAACGCAGGGAAATCCTCTGTGACCGAAAGATACACGTGAATCGTAGTCAGAACGATGAACAGCCAATTGATCACGTAGTGAATCGTGCGGGCGTACCAGCCCGCGAGGTCAGTCGACCCCAGCAATGCGCCGGCCCACCAGCCGACGATAACATCTCGGCCGGTCACACCCGCGTGGCCGAAGAAGGTGACCGTCTCCGTGAAGGGGATGGGATACGTCAGCAACGCCAACCCGGAAATCGCCTGGATGATCAGTAGCGGCACGAAGATGATGTACGTGGACTTCTGCATGACGTTGTACTTGCCGAGGTGCGGCTTCGAAGGCTTCACGAATATGTAGTACAGGATGACCTTGGGCGCAGTGGTGATATCCCGCTTGGTGATCGCGAACTCGCGATAGTCTCGGCGGCTCGAGGAAAACGCGTACCACAGCCGAACCACAAGGTTCACGATGACGATCACCATGGCGACGTAGTGGACCCAGCGCATGAAGTTGCGGCCACCGCTGTAGAACGGGAACCTGATGTACATGCCGGAGACGGCAAGCGCGATCATGGCAGCGACATGCTGGAAGTGCAGCAGCTTGGGAGTCGCCGGGATCGGTCCGCCCTCGTGATGCGGCCATTCCCAGCCGACGAATCGGCGCTTTGCCCGGCCAGTCAGGATGTTGCCGAGAAAGTGCCCGCACAGGGCAATGACGATCACGCTGTACAAGAGCGTGAAGACCACATCGATCCAAACGTTGAGTTGCGTCAGTCCTATCAACTGAGATCCCTGACCCCTATTCGGGCCGCACCTGTTCGGCTGATGCGGCGTGTCACCCGTACGGCCAAGCCGAGCATGCCGCACACGAATACCGGTCGTATGCGACAACGTCCGTCGGGCTTGTAACAGCAGTTACACACATACTAAGGACGGGTAGGTGGAGTGTCAACGAACGGCGGGTTATCCACAGGCCCATTTGGTGCCTGAATCGGGCCTTCCTGTACCGCCTTCGGAGAGTGCCTGGAGCGTGCTACACGTCCTCCAACTGAACCCGTGCAGCAACATTGATGCCTGCAGCACCCAGGTACGTGACAGCCCGGTCCTCATCGGCGAGTTCGAGTCGCAAGGCGATCCCGCATTGGGTGCCCACGGTCTTGGGCGCGGGGATGGGAACCACGTCGATCCCCAAGTCGCCCAGAAGCGCCTCAGCGTCGAGCGCGTCATGGGTCGAGCGGAAGCCGAGAGCGGCGAAGGTCCGAGGCTCGCGCGTCACGAGCCCTCCCTGGCAAGCGTTGCCAAGGCCGCGAGGGCGGCATCGATGTCATCGGTGGTGTTTCGGTAACCGATGCCCAGACGCAGCGCCCCGGTCTCGAGCGTGCCGACGGTCCGATGCGCCCAGGGGGCGCAGTGCAGACCGGCGCGCGCGGCGATGCCCCAGCGCTTGTCGAGCGCGAAGGCGAGGCGGTCGGCGTCGATGCCGCCATGCACGATCGACAGGACCGGCACGCGCGGTGCGCCGGGTTCGGGTCCCAGGACGGAGTAGCCGGGGAGCTCGAGGATGCCTTCATGCAGGCGGCGGACCAGGCGGTGCTCCTCGGCGCGTATCTGCGGCGCGAGATCGGCCAGATAGCGCACGGCCGCCCCAAGTCCGGCGATCCCGGGGGTGTTGGGCGTGCCGGCCTCGTAGCGGTCGGGGCGTACGAGCGGCGCGGTCTCATCGGCGCTCGATGCCCCACCGGTGCCGCCGGTGACAAGCGGCGTCGGGTCGCAGTCGGGTGCGAGGTACAAGACGCCGACACCCTGCGGGCCGAGCAGCCCCTTGTGTCCCGAGCAGGCCCACGCGTCGGCGCCGAGGCTGCCCAGATCGACCTGCAGGTGGCCGCCGGCCTGAGCGCCGTCGACGAGCATGAGCGCCCCGGCGGCGTGCGCGATGTCGGCGAGGTCGGCGACCGGCTGGATGGCGCCGGTCAGGTTGCTGGCGTGCTGGCAGACCACCGCGCGCGTAGGGGCCAGAGCGACGAGCGCCTCGACCTCCTCGGCGATGACGGTGCCGGAGCTGTCGGCATCGACGAGTACGACGTCGACGCCGAGCTGCGCCAGGTCGAAGAGCGGGCGGGCGACGGCGTTGTGCTCCATCGAGCAGGCGATGACGCGGTCGCCCGGCGCGAGCAGCCCGCGCAGGACCAGGTTCATCGCCTCGGTGCAACCGGGCGAGAAGAGGAGGTCATGCGTGTCGGGGACGCCGAGGAACGTGGCGACATCGCGTCGCGATTCATGGATGAGCCGCGAAGTCGCCATCGCCATCCGGTAGGCGCCTCGGCCGGGGTTGCCGCCGTAGACGGTGAGCGCCTCGGCGACGGCCGCCACGACCTCGGGCGGCTTGGGCCACGACGTGGCGCCGTGGTCCAGGTAGATGGTCGTGAGCGAGGGTGCGGTCGGCGCGGCGCGGTTGGCCGGCGGCTCTGAGGGTGTCGGGGGTTGGCTCGGCATGGCGCTAGCCGTGCCCTCCGCCGGCCGCCATCTTGGCGGCGTGATCGAGCTGGGGCGCGATGAAACCGAACGACTCGCGCGCGGCCTTCTCGGAACCGGGGAAGTTGATGATGAGCGTGGTGCCTCGCTGGACCGCCGTCGCGCGGGAAAGCATCGCTCGGCCGGTGATGAGCAGCGACTGGGCGCGCAGGTACTCGGGGATGCCGGGCACGAGGCGCTCGCTCACGTCGCGCGTGGCCTCGGGGGTGACGTCGCGCGGGCTCAGCCCCGTGCCGCCGCAGGTGAGGACCACGTCGGCGCCGTCGTCATCGCACATGCGGACGAGCATGTCGGCGATCACGGTGCGACTGTCTGGCACGACCTCGTAGGCCACGATGTCGTGGCCCTCGGCCTCGGCGAGCTCCATAAGCGCTCGGCCGGCGGTGTCGTCGTCGACGGTACGGCTGTCCGAGCAGGTCAGGATGGCGATCTTGAGGCCCGGCACGGGGCGGTCACTCTGCCTTTGCGGCCGCGGCGGCCTGTGCGGCGAGCTGAGCGGCCTCGGCAGCACGCTCGCGCTCGAACTCCGCGATGGCTTCGGGGGGCGTTCGGTCGCAGGTTCCGTCGCCGAGCGATACCGCAACAACAGCGTCACCAACGCGAACTTCGCCCGGCTCGCGAACCACCGCGAAAATGCCTTCGCGCGGCATGACGCAGTCGCCGGACTGGTAGTAGATGGCGCACTTGGTGTGGCACACCTTGCCGATCTGGCGGATCTCCAACACCGCCGTC
>CAZIPT010000027.1:0-27780 GCA_964541375.1 uncultured Eubacteriales bacterium | reverse complement strand
GAAGCTGTGCAGCGCGAAGATCTGGCTGCCGATGTGCATATGAAGTCCGTCGAAATCGATGCCGGGCAGCTCGATGGCACGCTTGACCGCCTGCATCGCGAGACCCTGGTTGCGGCCAAAACCGAACTTGGAGTCCTCGGCGCCGGTCATGATGAAGTCGTGCGTGTCGGCCTCGACGCCCGGTGTGACGCGCAGGAGTACCTTCTGGGAGACGCCACGCTCGGTCGCCAACGCCGAGAGCCGGTCCATCTCCTCGAAGCTGTCGACAACGATTCGGCCGACGCCCGCATCGAGGCACTCGGCCAACTCAAGCGGTGTCTTGTTGTTGCCGTGGACGTAGATTCGGTCCATCGGGAAGCCGGCGCGGATCGCGTACGCGAGCTCTCCACCGCTCGAGACGTCCAGGCAGCAGCCCTCCTCGGCGACGATCCTGAGCATCGCAAGCGACATGAACGCCTTGCCGGCGTAGATGGTGTCGACGTCGGGCCAGTGGAAGGTCGTCCACGTGCGGTACTCGCGAAGCTGGTGTCGGATCGTGGCCTCGTCCATCACGTAGACGGCCGTGCCGGTCTCGGCGGCCAGCGCCACGGTGTCGAGGCCGCCGATCCAGAGGTGACCGTCCTTGACCTCGGCGGTCATGGGGAGCACGGACATGAGGTCGGCGGCGGTCTTGAGGTCCGGTGTTGCGGGTGGTCGGGGTGCGCTTGGCTTGCCCATCTTGGTGCCTTTCTGGTCGCGCGGGGTGATCGGGGTGCTGTTCGTGAGTCCGTCCATACTCCCTGCACCTCGCCGAGGCGTCAAACCGAGGGGCGATTCCGTGTGTTGGCATGGCGGGCGTCTGGCGCCGGTGGTACACTCCCCTCACGGCACTACCGTCCAGCACTACCCTTCGGCACTACCGATTGGGATGAGCACGATGGCCAAGATCAACGTTTCCCTCCCCGACGAACTGCTCGAACAGGTCGATGCGATCGCGCGGGAGTTCGACCGGTCTCGCAGCGGTCTCGTCGCCGAGGCGACTGAGCGCTACGTCGCAGACATCGAAGCCGAGAGGGCCGCGCGTGAACGTGAAGCCCGGATCCGGGCGGCGATGGCATCCATGCGGGAAATCGCGAAGAAGGTGCCCCCCGGACCTCCCGCCGAGGAGATCATCCGTCGCGATCGCGACACGGACCGCGGACGCCTGCTCCGGCCGGAGGACTTCAAATGAGCGATAATCCACCGCTCGTGGTTGTCGATGCTTCGATTGGCGTGAAGTGGGCCGTCACGGAGCGTGAGGATGGCATCGGTGACGCCATGTGGTTGCTCGAACGTCATGCGCGCGGCGATATCGCACTGGCAGTGCCCGGTACATTTCGCCTCGAATGGCTGAACGCGCTGCTGTCGCGCGGGCTCTCTGTCCCCAACGTCCTCAGCGCTGCCCACGATCTGGAGCTCTCGACGCTGGACTGGCATGAGATCGACGAGACGCTCTCGTTCGAGGCGATCGCGCTGGCCAGCACCCATGCGCTCACCGTCTACGGCGCGGCGTATCTGGCGCTCGCGAATCGTCTCGACGCGGGACTGGTGACGGCCGATGCAGCGCTGGCGCGCGCCGCCGGTGAGCGCCTGGTGCACGTCGTCGACTTCAAGCCCGAGCAGTAGCCGAGACAACCCGCCGCGCCGAACGAAGCGCCCCCGAGGTCGGCCAGCTACATCCGCTCCGGCGCGCTCACGCCGAGAAGCGCGAGGACCGTCTCGAGCACGCTTCGGGTCGCATCGACCGCGTAGAGGCGCGCCGTGGTCAGCGCAGGGTCGTCGGTCATCACGCGGCACAGCGTATAGAACTGGTGGAACGCCGCCGCAAGGTCCTCGGCGTAGCGCGTGAGACGGTACGGCGCCAGGTCGGTCGCGGCGCCCTCCGCGACCTCGGCGAACTCCGAGAGCTTGCGCATCAACGCAAGCTCGGCGGGCTCGACCAGCAGCGAGAGGTCGGCGTCGCCCGGCACGAACTCAGCCGAGAGCGCCGCCGCGTTGGCGTACTTCTCGGCGATCTCATCGCCTGCAGCCTTACGCAGTATCGAACAGATTCTCGCGTGTGCGTACTGCACGTAGAAGACGGGGTTGTCGGCGGACTGCGTGCGGGCCAGCTCGATGTCGAAGTCGACCGGCTGGTCCGTGTTGCGCCGCAAGAACCAGTAGCGGGCCGCGTCCGCTCCTACCTCCTCGAGCAACTCCTCGAACGTCACCATCTCGCCGGTGCGCTTGCTCATCCGGACGGCCTCGCCGTTGCGGAAGAGGTTGACCAACTGCCCGATGACCACGTCGAGCTGACCCTCGTGCCCGAGCGCGGCCGCGGCAGC
This sequence comes from uncultured Eubacteriales bacterium, assembly GCA_964541375.1. GTDB lineage: Bacteria > Actinomycetota > Coriobacteriia > Anaerosomatales > JAAXUF01 > JBAXEO01. Next base: position 25,438 of record CAZIPT010000027.1, on the reverse strand, counting down.
CTTCATGCGTGCCACGTAGCCGTGGTGGTCGGCCCCCCATATGTTGATGACCCGGTCGAAACCGCGGTCGAACTTGTTCTTGTGATACGCAATGTCGGCTGCAAAGTAGGTGCAGTCCCCGTCGGCCTTGACCAGCACACGGTCCTTGTCGTCACCGAAGTCGGAGGACCTGAACCACAGCGCACCGTCGAGTTCGAAGATGTAGCCGGCCTCGCGCAGGCTCTGTATGCCGCGCTCGATTGCCGTGGGACCACCAGCGACCGGTTCGTGGAGTGTGAGCTCCGAAAACCACACGTCGAAGTCCACGCCCATCCCGTGCAACACGTGCTTGAGATGCTCGAGCACGGCCACGTACGCCGTCTCTTTGAAGTGCGACTCTCGCTCAGCCGCAGGACGATCCGCCCACGCGTCGCCCTCCGCCGAGAAGATCTCGCGGGCTATCTCGGCGATATAGGAGCCCTGGTACCACTCCGGCTCAAAGGTGACCGTTCTGCCGCAGAGCTCGAGGTAGCGCGCCGCGACCGACTTCGCGAAGATGTCCATCTGAACGCCGGCGTCGTTGATGTAGAACTCGCGCTCCACACTCCATCCGGCGTGCGCCAGGATGCGCGCCATGCTGTCACCGAGCGCCGCCCACCGGCCATGACCGACGTGCATCGGCCCCACGGGGTTCGCCGAGACGAACTCGACCTGCACGCGCCGACCAGCCCCCACATCACAGCGACCATACTCCAGGCCACTGACGCGCGCCTCGCGCAACACGCGCTGAAGGGCCGCTGCCGAGAGCCTGATGTTGATGAATCCGGGACCCGCGATCTCGACCGCGTCGATGTCAGCGTGTCCCGCGATCCTCGCCGAGACGATCTCGGCGACCGCCCGGGGGTTCATCCCCGCCGGCTTGGCCGATCGCAGAGCCACTGAAGTCGCCCAGTCACCGTGTGACGGATCGCGAGGACGCTCAAGCGCGGGGTCGGGAGCCTCGGCGAGCGAAAGCTCGCCCGCATCGATCGCGGCCGAAAGCGCGTCGGCAACTAGCTGGGAGATTGCTTCTTTCACGGTGATTCGAGCCCTCCGCAGATTGGGTCCTGATGTGACCTGCAAGGATACCCGATGGGAGAAGAGCCGGGCAAAGTGGCGCCGGTCGGGCGTGCTTCTCCCGGTCGCACGGTAGAATGTTCGATGCTCCGCCCGGATCGTTCTTGAAGAAGGAGTGGGTATGCTGATTCGACCCGCGCTCGCCGAAGACACCGCTGCCCTACTCGGCGTCGAGCGTGCTGCCTTTGGCAGCGAGGCCGAAGCGGCCCTCGTTGAAGACCTGCTCAACGACCCAACGGCGGCACCAATCATCAACCTCGTCGCAGAGGAAGCAGGCGAGATCGTCGGTCACGCCCTCTTCACTCACGCGGTCGTCAGAACCGCTCATGCGGATGTCGCTGCGACCTGTCTCGCACCCCTCGCAGTCTCTCCGCCCGCACAGCGCCGGGGCGTCGGGCAGGGGCTCTGCGTCGCGGGAGTGGCAGCGGCCACTGAGCTTGGCATCGGCCTGGTCTTCGTTCTCGGCCACATCGACTACTACCCGCGGGTCGGGTTCACTCCCGCGTCGCGCCTCGGTCTGACGGCGCCGTATCCGATCGACCCCAAGGTTGCCGACGCATGGATGGTACTTGAGACGCAGCCGGGGCTTCTCGGCAAGGTGCAAGGCCCCGTGGTGTGCGCGGATGCGCTGATGCGTCCGGAGATGTGGGTGGAGTAGCGCCTACTCGCTGGGTGCCAGCTTGATTGGCACGTCGTGGTCCGTCAGCTACTTGTGGTAGGGCTCGCCTCGGCTGATGCGGAAGGCGCGATACAGCTGCTCCAGAAGCACCACTCGCGCAAGATTGTGCGGGAGCGTCATCAGGCCGAGCGAGAGTCGCGCATCTGAGCGCGCCAGCACCTCAGCCGACATCCCGACCGAACCGCCGATCACGAACACCAGGTGACTCGAGCCGTGCAGCGCCAGGTCGTCGATGTTCGCCGAGAAACCTTCACTCGATAGTTGCTGGCCTCCGGAATCCAGCGCAACAACGTAAGCCGTTGCCGGAATGGCCCGCAGAACGTCGGCGCCCTCCTCGGCGAGCGCGCGGTTCTTGTTGCGACCAGAGTCTCGATCCGCGATCTCGACCACACGCACGTCGGCGTACGGCTTAAGCCGCTTGAGATACTCGTCGGCCGCCTCGCGCCAATAGCGTTCCTTGAGGCGGCCGACGGCTACTACGGTTAGCTTCACTGGCGGCTGGCGTCTGAGCCGAGCTTCACGTCGACCGTCGTAGGCTGACCACTTCGCACGAGTTCGAAGGTCACGGTCTCGCCGACCTTGTGCTCTCGAATCGCCGCAAACACGTCCGCGACACTCGTGATACGCGAGCCACCGATCTTGACGATGACGTCGCCTCGCTTGATGCCCGCCGCCTCGGCAGGCGCTCCGGGCGAGACGAACCGCACCAGCGCGCCACTCTTCATCGGCAGGCCGAACTGTGCCGCGAGGCCTTCGTCTACTGTCTCCGTCGATACACCGACGTACGCGTGCGTTGCTTTACCGCTGGCAATGAGCTGGTTGGCGATGTCGATGGCGAAGTCAACCGGGATGGCAAACCCGATGCCCGCCGACTGAGCGGCGCCGACGCCGCCGGAGGGCGACTGGATAAGCGAGTTGAGGCCCACCAGCATGCCCTTCGCATCGACGAGCGCCCCACCGGAGTTGCCTGGATTGATGGCAGCGTCCGTCTGGATGAGGTTGGTGTAGGTGGTGATGTCGTTGGCGGTGTTGCCCTGCGCCTGCTCGGAGCGCTGGAGCGCCGAGATGATGCCGCTCGTTACCGTCTTCTCCAGACCGAACGGGCTTCCGACCGCCATGACGAACTGGCCTACCTGGAGGTCCTTGGAGGAGCCCGCCTCGATAGCGGGGTAGCCGGTGCCCTCGATCTTGAGCACCGCGAGATCGGTGGAGGGATCGGTGCCGACCACGGTGGCGACCTTGTCCTCAAGGCCAACCGTGACAACGAACCGGTCGGCGCCCTCGACCACGTGGTTGTTCGTGAGGATGTATCCGTCAGAGCGGATGATGACGCCTGAGCCGTTGCCGTCCTTTCGGTACGTCTGGTTGCCACTGAAGTCGGTGACCGCCTGCTGGACGGTCACGTTGACTACCGACGGCACGACCTTCTTGGCGACGGCCGTCGCGACATCCACACTCCCGGCGGCGGGCGTGATCGATATCTTCTGCGCTTCTGCCCCCTGGGTGACGCCCGGGGATGACGACGCCACCACAGAGCGACCGCCGGGCATCATTCCAAACGCCCACGCTGCAGCTGCGGCGACCAGCAATCCACCCGCAAGAGCGCCGAACGAGGCCGCTGTCACGACCGCCGCGCTCGACCACCGCTTCTGCCGTGCCGGCTCTTCGCAGGCGGTATCGTCCTCGCCGGTGTAGTCGCAGACCGGCAGGGGCTCGTCGGAATCGGCCGGCTCAAAGCGCACCTCGACCGCCGATTGCTCGGGCACGGGCTCGGGTGCAGGGTGCCATGGGGGCGGTGGGGGCGTCGGGTTCATCGGCTCGTCGTACATCGCTTCACCTCTGGTTCTTGGCTGGCGTGTGTTTCCGCTTCGCGTAGTAGCAACGATACTGCCGACGCGGAGGGGCCAGGAGCGCATACACACAAAGTACATACCGCGCCGGTCAGCGCTCTAGTGCACTACAACGCCGATCGAAGCCAGAACCTTGCCCGCAGCGAGACCCAGCAGCAGGACCGCGGTCACACAAGCGGCGATGGCCACCGCCGCCGGGACGTTGCGCGCCACCCCCACGTGACCTGTGGGCGTGTCGGCGAAGAACATCGCCCGGACGATGCGCAGGTAGTAGGCCGCCGAGACAACGCTCATGAGCACCGCGAGAATCACGGCCACGGTGAACCCCCGCTGCAGCGCGGCCGCGAAAAGCGACAGCTTGCCGAAGAAGCCGATGAGCGGAGGGATGCCCACCAGAGAGAAGAGCATGATCGCCGTGGCCCAGGCTGTGGCAGGCCGGCGTTGCGTGAGTCCACCGAAGTCGCTCACCTCAAAGCCCTCCTCGGCGGTGACCAGCATGATCCCCAGCGACGGGATCGCGTAGGCGACAGCGTAGAAGATCGCGGCGGCCGAGCCCAGGCGTGAAAGCGCGGCGACGCCGAGCAACAGATAGCCGCTATGGGCGACTCCGGAGTAGGCCATCATGCGCCGGACATCGTTCTGCGTCAGCGCACCCAGGTTGCCGAGAACCACCGACAGCGCCGAGATCGCCAGAAGCACGGTACCCGCGAGCGCGACCCCGGGTGCGACCGCATTGACGATCCTCACCAAAGCGACGGCGCCCGCTACCTTGGGAACCGTGGACACGAACGCCACCGCCCACGGCGTTGCGCCGGCGTAGGAGTCCGGTGCCCAGAAGTGGAACGGAGCAGCCGACAGCTTGGCGAGCAGGCCGACGAGCGAGAACAGCACCGCGATCAGGCCGAGCGTTCCGGCTCCTCTGAGGTCCATCATGCTCAGACGCGTGGTCCCGGTCAGGCCGTAGAGGAAGGAGAAGCCGTACAGCATGATGAGCGTCGTAAGCATCGAGAGCAGGAAGTACTTGAGCGCTCCCTCGAGGCCTTTGGGGTCGCCCCGGCGGTAGCCGATGAGCACATACGCCGGCATCGTCGCGAGCTCGATGGCCAACATGAGGGTCACGAGTTCGCGCGACTCCGCCACGAGCATGCCGCCGAGCAGGGCGAACAGCGCGAGTGCGACCGCCTCGCGCACGCGGCCCTGCCCGCGGCCGGCGGTCCACAGCAGCCATGCTGCTGCCAGCCCGCACATCACGATGCGCGCCAGCCGTGCCGAGCCGTCGAACGTGAGCATCCGCGCGAACGGACCGTCGGTGGCAGCCAGCGGCGTCACGGCGACCAGCGCGGCCGCGCCCAGGCTCGCGAATCCACCGACCCAGGCGGCGCCGCGATCCGTGCCGGGCAGCTTCTCGGCGAAGAGCGCCCAGAACGCGGCAAGCAGCACCAGGAGCTCGGGGACGAGTTGTAGATAGCCCGCCACGCTAGACCCCCATGAGCTTCACGAGGCTGCGAGCGGCCGGATCGACGTACTGCAGCAGGAGGTTCCAGTTCAGCCCGACGGCAACGATCAGGATGACCAGCGGGGCCACGACAAAGATCTCGCGTCCGGTCGCGTCGGGGCAATCGGCGATCACGTGCGATGGAGTACCCATGATGACGCGCTGGATCATCCACAGCATGTAGGCAGCGCCCAACAGCACGCCGAGCGAAGCCCCGAAGACCATCCATCGAGGCAGCTCCGACTGCCACGCGCCAAGCAGCGACAGGAACTCGCCGACAAAGCCGGACAGACCTGGGATGCCGAGCGAAGCGAAGGACGCGAAGGCAAGCAGCCCGGCGATGACGGGCATCTGACCGGCAAGCCCGGAGAGCTCGGATATCTGTCGGGTGTGCGCGCGGTCGTAGACCATGCCGACCATGAGGAAGAGCATGCCGGCGATCAGACCGTGGCTGAAGCTCACCGCAACCGCGCCGTCGATGCCGATGACGTTGGCCGCTGCGATACCCAGCATCGCAAAGCCCATATGCGACACCGAGGAGTAGGCGACGAGCTTCTTGATGTCGGTCTGCGCGAAAGCCACTGCGGCGCCGTACACGATCGAGATCATGGCGAGCAGCGCGATGAACCACTGCCACGCGAGGAAGCCGGCGGGCAGGATCGGAAGCGAGACTCTCAGGAAGCCGTAGGTGCCCATCTTCAACAGCGTGCCCGCAAGAATCGCCGAGGCGGCAGTGGGCGCCTCAACGTGCGCGTCGGGCAACCACGTATGCAGAGGCCACACCGGCACCTTGACCGCAAAGCCGAGGAAGAAGAGCAGGAACAGCCACCACTGCAGCCCCGCCGGAAGCAGATGCCCGATGGAAGCGAGCCGGATCATGTCGAACGAGCCGGTCTTGAGATACAGCGTGACGATTCCGACCAGCATGAACACCGAGCCGAGCAGCGTGTACAGGAAGAACTTGATCGCCGCGTATTCACGCCTGGGACCGCCCCACTGGGCGATGAGGAAGTACATCGGGATCAGCACGAGCTCCCAGAATACGTAGAAGAGCACGAAGTCGAGAGCCAGGAAGACGCCGTTCGTGCCCACCTGCAGCAGAAGCAGCATCGCGAAGTAGAACTTCGGCTTCGAGTCGATCTTCCACGACGCCACGACGGCCAGGAATGTGAGTAGCGCCGAGAGCACCAGCATGGGCAGCGAGATGCCGTCGACCGCCATCGAGTAGTTGATGTGGAACTGCGGGATCCACGCCATCTTCTCGGCGAATTGGCGACCGCCTCCGGGCACGAACCGGTAGACGACCCACGCGACGAGCGCCAGGTCGACCGCCGAGAAGGCCGCGGCAACCCACTTGGGCCACTCGGGCCGGTTCGTCGGCAGGAGCGCGATGGTCGCGGCTCCAAGCAATGGCAGAAACACAATGAGGGTCAGCACGCGTCAGGCCCCTTTCGCCACAACGTAGATCACAAGACAGAGCATGAGGACCACGAGCGCCGAGAGCACCAGGCGCTGGTAGCTCTGGAGCCGTCCGGATTGCAGCTTGCGAAGGTTGGTCCCGGCGCTCCGAGAGAGCGTGGCGATACCGTTGACAGCACCATCGATCACGCGGCCGTCGAAGACCCAGCTCGCCGAGCTCACGAGGATCCATCCGCGCGAGACGCCGTTGACGGCCCCGTCGATGACTCGACCGTCGAAGACAGAAAGCCTGCCGGTCCAGTAGAGGTAGGGCTTGATGAACAGGTAGTCATAGAGGAAGTCGAAGTAGAGCTTCTGGCGCAGCGCGCTGTACACCGGGCCCATGCTTTCCTTGTAGACGCGGGTGTTGACGACCACCGAGCGCCGACCGTAGACCCACCAGCCGCTGCCGATACCAACGGTGGCGACGCCGACCGAGATCGCTATCAGCAGCAGCGACGGCCACTCGCCTTCGTGGCCGAGGAACTCGGCGAAGCGCACGGAGCCGAAGCCGATCACACACGTGACGGCGGCGAGCGCGACCATCGGCGCGACCATCGAGATGTGGCCCTCGTGGAGGTGCTCGTTCTGCTCGGGGCCCTCGAAGACACGGAAGTAGAGCCGCGTCATGTAGAACGACGTGATGAGCGAGGCGGCGATGACGACTGCGAACGCCCAGTAGTTGTGGGAGTGAAGCATGACCGCCAGGATCTCGTCCTTGCTGAAGAAGCCCGAGAGCGGCATGACCCCCGCCAGTGCGAGCGAACCGATCAGAAAGGTCGCCCACGTCACGGGCATGTGCTTGCGCAGCCCGCCCATCTCGCGCATGTCCTGTGTCTTGGACGAGTGGATGATGACGCCGGCGCCCAGGAAGAGCAATGACTTGAAGAACGCGTGGGTGACCAGATGGAAGAGCGCAGCTCCCACGCTTGCCGCGCCGAGGGCCATGAACATGAGTCCGAGCTGAGAGATCGTGGAGTACGCGAGTACCTTCTTGACGTCATGCTGAACCACCGCCAGCAGACCACCGACGATCGCGGTGACCGAGCCGATGATAAGCGTCGCCTGGAGTACCGCAGGCGCGGCCTCGAACACGGGCATCATGCGGGCGACCAGGTAGACGCCGGCCGCAACCATCGTAGCGGCGTGAATGAGTGCGGAAGCAGGTGTCGGGCCGGCCATAGCGTCGGGCAGCCACACGTGGAGCGGCGCCTGCGCGGACTTACCCATCGCCGCGACCAGGATTCCGATCGCGACGCCGGTGGCCACGCCCGGTGCCCAGCTGGGAACCGATTCGAGTACGTCAGTAAGCTCCCATGTCCCGATCGCGTTGTAGATGACCAGCAGCGCGAACAGGAAGCCCAGGTCGCCGACGCGAGTGGTCAGGAAGGCCTTCTGCGACGCCTTTCTCGGCGCCTCAAGCTGATACCAGAAACCGATCAGCAGGTAAGAGCACAGGCCCATGATCTCCCACGCCACGAATGCCAGGAGCAGGTTGTCGGCGAGAACGAGGCCCAGCATCGCCGAGGTGAACAGCGAGAGCACCGCGTAGTACCAGCCGATACGCTCGTCGTTGTGCATGTAGCCGACGGAGTAGATCTGCACGCACGTCGCGACGAAGGTGACGGTGACGAGCATGACCGCGCCGACCGCGTCGAGCTGCTGGCCGAGTTCGATCGGGCGTCCACCCACCGTCCCGACCACCCACGAGAAGTTCCACACGACCGACGTCAGCTCGTTGCCGCCGGGCCAGACCTGAGCGAACGCGACCCAGGAGAGCGTGGTCGACCCGAGGATCGCTGTGATCGGCAGCCATAGGACGCTGTTGCGCAGGTTGCGCGGCAGCGCGACCATCGCGATGAAAGCGATCATCGGGAGAGCCGGTATGGCGAGCAGCCAGTTCATCCGCTAGCCCTTCAGCTCGTGGAGTTCGGTGACTTCGCTGGTGCGCGACCGGCGATAGATCGCAAGCACAAGCGCCAGGCCGAGACCCACCTCAGCGGCCGAGACCACCATCGTGAAGACCGCAAAGAACAGCCCGTCCATCGTTCGCGGAGTCACGAACCGAGAGAGAGCGACAAGGTTGATGTTGATCGCGATCGCCATCAGCTCGAGCGACATGAGGAGCTGTACGGTCGCCTTCTTGGACACGGCACCATAAAGACCCATCGCGAAGAGCACGGCGGCGAGGATCAGGAACGCTTCGAGCCCGACGCGCATCAGTCCTCACCCTCCCGTGTCCACCAAACGGCGCCGACAAGCGCGACGACCAGAATCAACGAGGCGATCTCGAACGGTAGAGCCCACCCGTTGGCCGCGAAGAGCAGCTTGCCGAAAGCGGCGATCGTCGGGGGCAGAGCAGGCAGATGCTGCGGCGCGTGCGATGAGAACCCACGGAGCACGAAGACCATGACGGCGGTGAAGCCCGCAGCGAGCGCAGCGGCAAGCGCCGAGAAGTCCCTCGGCCGGATTGCGTCTTCGAGACGCCGCAGGGTGATCATGATCGAGAAGACCATGAGCACGGCGACCGCAACTGCGTAGACCAGCAGCTGTACGAGCGCCACGTAGTCTGCGTTCAGGAGGAAGAACACTCCGGCAGCCGCAATTGACACCTCAAGCAGCCAGAACGCCGCATGCACGATGTTCTTGGTGGACAGCATGCCGAAGGCACCGCCCACACACATCACCGCAAGGACCCCGAAGGCGATTCCGTTGACGGTCTCAGACATCGGAGCCCCCTTCCGGCTCGGCGATGGTCTCGGCTGGCGCGGGAGTCTCCGCGGCTGGGGCCTCAGGGGCGGGTGCGAGCGTCTCAGCGGATGCAGACGACGGGGGTGCCGCAGCGGGCTTCCCGCCCGCAGCTGGGGCGGCGGGAGTGCGCTTCTTGGCCACGGCCGCAGGTGTGTCGGTGACCAGGTCGATCGTCAGTGTCGCCGAGTCGATCCGCGCCAACTCGTAGTCATGGCTCATCTCGATCGCGTCGAACGGGCAGGCCTCGACGCAGAGACCGCACATCATGCAAGCGCCGATCTCGTAGCGGTAGTGATCGATGTGCTTGCTGCGGTCTTCGGCGGTAGTCATCTGCATCTCGATGATGTAGTCGGGACAGGCGCGCTCGCAGGCGAGGCAGCCGGTGCACTTGATGTCGCCGTTCTCGTCGTACTTCATGGCAACGGCCCAGCGCGCACGTTCCGGCAGCACGACCTTCTCCTGCGGATACTGGACCGTGATGGGCTTGCGCAGCATGTTGCGATACGCGATCAACATGCTCTTGAGGATTCCTGTCCCGTAGATCCTCATCGGGACCCCACCAGCACTTGGCCGATCTTCATGAGAAAGCCCGTGACCATGACCCAGGCGAGCGACGCCGGAAGCAGTACCTTCCACCCGGTCGCAAGCATCTGGTCGACGCGGAGTCTGGGAAGGGTTCCTCGGATGGTGAAGATGAAGAAGATGCCGAGATACGTCTTGATCATGAAGACGATCGGGGCGATCGGTTGGGTGAGCTCGGCAGGTACCCAAGGAATCTGCCAGCCGCCAAAGAACAGCGTGACCAGCAGCGCCGAGAAGAGGAACACGTTGCTGAACTCGGCGAGGTAGAGCAGCCCGAACTTCATGCCGGCATACTCGGTAGAGAAGCCGGCGACCAACTCCGACTCGCCCTCGGCCAGGTCGAACGGCGTCTGTCCCGACTCGATGAGTCCGGCGATGAAGAACAGCACCAGCGAGGGCACGTTCCAGGCGAACCAGCGCGGCAGGATCCACAGGAACGTGCCTGACTGTGCGGCGACGATGTCGCTCAAGCTGAGCGACCCGGACATCATCACGATCGGCAACGCGGCCAACAACATGGGGACCTCGTACGTCACCTGCGAACCGACGACGCGCATCGCGCCGATGATCGACCACTTGTTGTTCGACGACCAGCCGGCCGCGAGGATTCCCAGCGGAACGATCGACATCACAGCGAAGATGAAGAGGAGACCGTAGGGCAGGTCCACAATCACCCACGTGCGCGAGAAAGGTAGAACCATGTACGCCATCACTGATGGGACGAACACGATCGCCGGCGCCAGGAAGAAGAGCGCCTTGTCGGCCGCACGGGGGGTCGGATCCTCCTTGGTGAGGAGCTTGAGCACGTCGAAGACGGTCTGGAACATACCCCACGGGCCGTTGTCCATCGGCCCGAGCCGGATGTGAAGCCGCGCGAGCACCTTGCGCAGCATGTAGATCATCACAACACCGTTGAGCAGCATCAGACCGAGTGCTGCGAGGAAGCCAAGCACGGCGACCAACCAAGGGTTCATCGGTCCACCTCGCCCAGAATCAAGTCCATGCTGCCCATAAGCACGACAGCGTCGGCGATCAGAATGCCCGGGAGCATCGCTTCGCCGGCCTGCAGCGCGTAGAGCGCGGACGGACGGTAGCGCATGCGGTACGGAGTGTCGGTGCCGTCGGAGACGAGGTGGATGCCCAGCTCACCGCGCGGCGACTCAACTGCGGCGTAGGCCTCGCCAACGGGAGGGCGGAGGACCTTGGCGACCTTGGCGGTGTGATCGCCTTCTGGCATCCCGTCGATGCACTGCCGAATGATCCGGGCCGACTGCCGCATCTCCTCGAGACGAACGCCACACCGGGCGTAGACATCGCCCTCATCGACCACGGGAACGTCGAACTCGAACTCGGGGTAGGCCGCATACGGCCTGTCTCGGCGAATGTCCCAGTTCACTCCCGAACCGCGGAGGTTGGCACCGGTCAGGCCGAAGTCGAGCGCGGTCTCGCGCGAGAACACGCCTACTCCCTGGGTCCTGCGCTGGAAGATCTCGTTGCCCATGAGCAGCTCGGCGTTCTCCTCGACATGGACCGCAAAATCGTCGAGGAACTTCCGTATCTTGGCCTCGGCCGTGGTCGTGATGTCGTTGAGCACCCCACCGGGGCGAACATAGTTGAACATCATCCGCTGCCCGGTGACGTCCTCGAGGATGTCGAGGAGGACCTCGCGGTCGCGGAACGTGTAGAGGAACTGCCCCATCGCTCCCGAGTCGAGCCCCATCGGACCGTACCAGGCGATGTGACTCGCTATACGGTTGAGCTCGCCGATCAGGCAACGCAGGTAGCTCGCACGACGCGGGACCTCGATGCCGGCGACCTTCTCGGCAGCAAGCGCAAAGGCCAGCTCACCGTGGATACCGGACAGGTAGTCCCCGCGATCAAGGAGCGTACCGACCGCCGAGTATCGGCGTGACTCCGCCAGCTTCTCGATGCCGCGGTGCAGATAGCCGATGACGGCCTCGCCCGACAGGATCGTCTCACCGTCGAGCTCGAGAATGAGCCGCAGGACGCCGTGGGTCGAAGGGTGCTGCGGGCCCATGTTGAGAATCAGATGCTCCGAGCGCTCGATGTCAACGCCGGTCGGTACGCGGGTCAGGCCGACCGGTACCGGCAGCGGTTCGGGAACCGGAACCGGCGACGTGTCGAACGGCGAGCGGGGCTCTTCGACCACGGGGATGTCGAGTGTGCCGACCGGGCGCTCAAGCGTGGCGGGGTCGACGTGCTGCGCGGCCCGGTCGCGCACCTCCTGCGGTTCGCGGATCTCGACGAGCTTACGCAGGTAAGGTGGGCAGCCGTCCGTCGTCAGCAGCCGCTTGGGGTTGGGATGCCCCGCGAGCTTGAGGCCGAACAGCTCGGCGGTCTCGCGCTCCGGCATGAGCGCCGCCGAGAAGATGTCCCAGACGCTGTCGAGCGTGGAGTCGTACTCGTGCGCGACCTTGAGGAACAGCTCCTCATCGCGTGCGAACGAGCGCAGGTGGTAGACGATGTCGACCGCCTCGCCGGTGTCGATGCCGAAGAAGTCGACCAGGAATCCCATCGAGAGATCGGAGTCGCGCAGCGCGAAGAGAGCCTTTCGAGCATCCGCGGCAGAGACCCGGCACACCACACCGAGACTCTCGACCGTCTCAACCGACGCCGGCACAGCGGCGCGCTCGAGGACGCCCCTAGCTGCCGTCATGTCGAGCTGCTGCAAGCCGCTCCTCCGTCTTCGCCTTGATCTTGTCCATCAGGGTGATGAAGCCGTACTGAACCGACTCAGGGCGAGGAGGACACCCGGGAATGTAGACGTCCACGGGGACGATCTTGTCCACGCCCATCATCACGTTGGGATACTCGCGAAACGGCCCCCCGGTGCAGGCGCAGGCGCCCATGGCCACGACCCACTTGGGCTCGGGCATCTCGTCGTAGAGTCGGCGCACGGTGGGAGCCATCTTCCAGTTAACGGTGCCCGCCACAATCATCACGTCCGCTTGCCGTGGGCTCGCTCGGAAGAAGACGCCCATCCGATCGAAGTCGAACCGCGGCCCCGAGGCATGCATGAGACCCTCGATGGCGCAGCATGCGATCCCGAACGCCATGTACCAAAGGGACTTGCGCCGAGCCACGTCGAAGAGCTGCTCGCTTCGGATGAAGAGTGCTGAGTGCTCGCCTGTCAGCTTGTCTACCGCCAAGAGAGCGCTCCTTCCTTCCACGCGTAGGCCAGACCGCCAACAAGGATGATCACGAACACGACCATCTCGGCGAAGATGAACCAGCCTCGCAGGCCGAAGACGAGCGCCCACGGATACAGAAAGACGGTCTCGATGTCGAAGATCACGAACAGGAGCGCATAGACGTAGTAGCCAGCATGGAACTGCACCCAGGGCGGACCCACCGGCTCGACACCACACTCGTAGGTCTCGGCCTTCTGGGGACTCGGCGCCTTGGGACTCAGGAACCACGCCGCGGCGAGCGTGACGGCGACGAACGCCGCACCCAGCACGACAAAGACCGCCATTATGATTCGGTCGTACGGCACCTAAGCCGACCCTTCCACGCACAGCAGATGTCTCGCGCCCCGCCCAACAGCCGTCGTCTGAAAACAGCACTCTGGCCGAGTCAGCGGTTGTCGGACTCTATCATACGACCACGCGCGAAGCACCCCTCAAGCAGGCGGTTCTCTGGGTGAACGGCTCAGTTCGGGCGGCGACTGGCTGCGAGCACAGGGCGGCCGCACAGACCGCGCTAGCGACCGACGAGCCGTACCAGCGCCTCGACACTCGTCGACATCACGCCGACGAGCACCTGGGGGTAGACACCCACGAAGACGATGAGTATGCACAGCGGGGCCATCGAGAGCCCCTCACTGAGCGTCATGTCCTTCATCGTCGCGCGCTCTTCATTCAGCGGGCCGAACGCAACCCGCCGAACCATCCACAGCAGGTAGCCTACGGTCAGCATGACCGCCAACGCCGCGATCACGGCATAGGGCGCGTAGGCCGGCAGCGTACCGACGATCACCATGAACTCGCCGACAAAACCGCTCATTCCGGGCAGACCCAGCGACGCGAACGCGGCGAACACGAGCGTGCCCGCCAGTATCGGCACGACCTTGGCGATTCCGCCGTATGCCGAGATCTCGCGAGTGTGTGTGCGCTCGTAGACCCTGCCCACGAGCATGAACAGCAGCCCGGCGATCAATCCGTGCGAGAACATCTGGACCTGAGCGCCCAGGAAACCGGCGCTCGTGCCTGCGGCGATGCCGAGCATGACGTAGCCCATGTGGGATATGGACGAGTAGGCGACGAGCTTCTTCATGTCTGTCTGCATGAGGGCGACGGCTGCGCCGTAGACGATCGAGATAACAGCGAGCACCGCCAAGAGCGGCAGCAGTGCCTTGAAGCCCTCAGGCAGGAGCGTCGGGCCGAGGCGCATGAAGCCGTACGAGCCCATCTTGAGCAGCACGCCCGCAAGCAGCACCGACACCGCCGTCGGCGCCTCAGTGTGCGCGTCGGGCAGCCACGTATGGAGCGGGAAGATCGGGACCTTGACCGCCAGTCCGATCGCGATCGCGATGAAGATGGGAACCTGCACCTCGCGGGGCAGACGCGCGGACTGGCTCGCGATTTCAAGCATGTCGAACGTCTTGGCGCCGGTGGCGAGGTAGAGCGCGATGATCCCGCCGAGCATGGCGAGGCTGCCAGCCAGCGTATAGATGAAGAACTTGATCGCCGCGTATGAGCGGTTCGCTCCCCCCCAGATGCTGATGAGGAAGTACATCGGTACGAGTACGACCTCCCAGAACAGGTAGAACAGGATGAGGTCGAGTGAGACGAACACTCCCACGAGGCCGGCTTCGAGCAGCAGCAGCAGGGTGAAGTACTGGCAAACGCGGTCGTCGATGCTGCGCGAGGCGATCACGGCGAGAACGGTCAGAAGCGCGGTCAGAAACACCATCGGGAGCGCAAGACCGTCGACTCCCAAGTGAAACGCCGTGTTGAGGCCGGGGATCCAGGGCAGGTTCAGCTCGAACTGCATCCTCGCAGCCGCATCGAACGACATCCATAGCCAGGTCGCCGCCGCGAGCACCGCTCCCGTAAGCACCAACGCGGCCGGGCGCGCGAATCGGCTGAGCGACGCGGGAATGAGCGACAAGGCGATACCGCCGACCAGCGGCACCACGATCATCGCTGCCAAGAGCCACTGCATCCGTATCGCCTCCTAACCGCCGAAGAGAGCAGCCGCCGCGTGGGCCGCCGCCGTCATGGCCGACTGCGGAATGATGCCGAGCATGAATACGCCGGCGATGGCGATGGACAGCGCCACCGCGGCCTGCGGGTCGATCCTCATCGGCTCTGTGGAACCCTCGCTCACGTACATCACGAACGCGACTCTCAAGTAGTAGTAAGCGGATATCACGCTGTTTATGACGCCGATCGCAACGAGCCAGATGAGCCCCGCCTGCGCCGCCGAGAGAAAGACGAAGAACTTCGCCATGAATCCGGCCATGAGCGGGAAGCCGGCCAGTGAAAGCAGCGCGACCGTGAGGCCGAGCGAGAGCAGCGGGTTCCTTCTCGACAGGCCGGCGTAGTCGGCGATGAGTTCGCTGTTGGTCGCGTTCGCCACGATGATCACCACGGCGAAGGCCGCCAGGTTCGCCGCGCCATACGCGAGCGTGTAGAAGAGAAGCGATGCGATTCCCCAGCTGCTGAACGCCGCAACGCCAACCAGCAGGTAACCTGCCTGCGCGATGCCCGAGTAGGCGAGCATGCGCTTGATGTTCTTCTGGCGGATCGCACCAAGGTTCCCCAACGTCATCGAAAGAGCCGCGATCACGCCGAAGATCAGGTGCCAGTTCAGCGGTACCGCTTCGGCGGCGACGATGACGCGAAGCGCAAGCGCGAACCCCGCGAACTTCGAGCCGACCGACATGAACGCGGTCACGGGAGTGGGCGCGCCCTCGTAGGCGTCGGGAACCCAGTAGTGGAAGGGCGCCGCCGTGATCTTGAAGCCGAAGCCGGTCAGCAAGAGCACCAGCCCCATCGCGACGATCGGATCGATCGTCTTCTCCCGAGCCAGGCTCGCGGCTATCTCGGAAAGCGTACTCGTGCCGAGCGCCCCGTAGATCAGGCTCATGCCGTAGAGCAGCACCGCGGTGGAGACCAGCACCAGAAGCACGTACTTGAGCGCGGCCTCACCCGAACTTGGGTCGCGCTTCGCGTACCCCACCAGCGCGATCAGCGGGAGGCTCGTCAGCTGCAGGGAGAGGAAGATCGTGAACAGCTCGGCCGCCGAGGCGAGCAGCATGCTGCCCAGAATCGTCCACACCATCAGCGCGTAGAACTCCGCGGTCCAGCGGGTGAACTTGGGAACGGCGTTGACGGACATCAGGACCACGAGCACGCCGATTCCCAGGAACAGCAGCTTGAAGAAGGCTGCCAGTGGATCGATCTGGATGATGCCGTTGAAGAGCGTCTTGCTCACGCCCGCCAACGGGACGACCGCGACCGCCGCCGCGACCATCCCGACGATCGCCAGATACGCTGGCCACCTCTTGGAGTCGCCCGTCGCCTCGTTGTAGGCGGGCCAGATCAGATCGACCACGATCAGCAGCCCGCCGAGAAGCGCCACGATGATCTCGGGAAGCAGGTAGGTGTACTCCGATGCCGGCACAAGGATCATCGCGCTACCCTCCCGCCAGCTTGGTGACGATGGGCATGACGCTTCCCGTGATGATCGTGTAGAGCGATGCCGGCAAGATGCCCACCAGCATGATCGTCCCGGCAAGAATCGCCATCGGCGTGAAACGCAGCGGCGCGGCGTCGTGGATCGGAGCGACGACCGCTGAAGGCTCGCCCAGAAGGATGTGGCTCAGCATGCGCAGAACGTAGGCTGCGGTCACGACCACGCCGACGAATGCGGCGGCGGCCAGCCACGGCGACTGCGTGACCAGGCCGACGTAGACGAGCAGCTCGGCGACGAAGCCGGCTGTCGAAGGCAGCCCCATACTCGAAGCACCGGCGATGACGAAGCATGCCGCGACGAGCGGGGTCCGACGCATGAGCCCGGTGATGTCGGCGATCACGCGCGTGTGTGTCTGCTCGTAGATGAAGCCGATGAGCGCGAAGAACAGACCCGTCATGACGCCGTGCGCGAACATCTGGAACACCGCGCCGGTCATCGCGAACTTATCGCCCATCGCCAGTCCGAGAATGACGTACCCCATGTGGCTCACGCTCGAGTAGCCGATGACGTATTTCAGGTCGGTCTGACTCATCGCGCAGAACGCGCCGTAGACGACGTTGATGACGCCTATCACGGCCAGAACCATGCGCCAGTCCGCCCAGCCCATCGGGAAGAGCACCAGCCCGAGCCTGATCAGCCCGTACGCGCCGATCTTGAGCAAGACGCCGGCGTGCATCATCGAGACCGCCGTGGGGGCCGCTACGTGACCATCCGGAGACCACGTGTGGAGCGGCCAGATCGGAATCAGAGTGCCGAACCCGATGAGCGTCAGCAGAAACACCCACCGCTGGAACACAGCACCGTAGGAGTGCGCGGCCCACACCCGCATGTCGAAGGTGTTCGCACCCACCGCCCAGTACGTGAGCACCAGCACCAGAATCAACATGGCGCTGCCCGCGAAGAGGAACAGTGTGAGCTTCATCGCTGAGTAGTCCTTGCGCGTGCTGCCCCAGATCGCGATGAGCAGGTACATCGGCAGGACGGCCATCTCGTACGAGAAGAAGAGCAGGAACGCATCGATCGCGGCAAAGACGCCGAATACTCCGGTCACCAGCAACAGCAGCAGCGCGAAGTACTCGCGGGGGCGCAGGGTGACGTTCCATGAGACGAGAACCCCGGTGAAGAGGATCAGCGACGTCAGGACGAGCATCGGCACCGATATGCCATCGACGCCGAGCGTGAAGGAGATGCCCAGCGTTGGGATCCACGGCACGGACGTCACGAACTGATAGCCGGCCGCGGCGCGATCGTAGGTCGCGAAGACCCAGAGCGAAGCTGCGAGGCTGATGGCACCCGCAACCAGTGCTATGGCTCTGGGCGCGCTGGGCCCACGTCCGAAGAGCATGATGAGGAGCGCAGCTGCGACCGGAGCGAGAACGATGATCGCGAGCACCGGGATCGTACTCATCTGGCGAACACCCACAGCAGCACGACGATAGATGCCGCGAGTAGAAGCAGATACGTCTGAGTGTTGCCGGTCTGGATCTTGCGGGTTTCTCGGCCGCCTTCGACGACGGAGTTGCCCAGGCCATCGACCGCGCCGTCGACAACGCCGCGATCGAAGTGGGCGAGACCTGCGCTGACGAACATCCCGAACCTGCCAAAGAATCCCACGAAGCTGTCAATGACTTCGGCCTCGACGCTGCGCATGACCCCCGCTATGGCGAGTGTCGGCACTACCACAGCTCGCTGGAAGACCTCGTCGATCCAGAAGCGCCGGGAAAGGACCGTCGAAATAGTACGGTTTCGCATGTACCAGTCCGGATTGGCTTTCCCTCGCTGATACATGAGCCACGCGTAGCCGATCCCTGCGAGCGCCGCGCCCACGGCGATGGCTGCCAGCAGGTAGTTCATCTCTCCCGCCACATGCTCGCCCAGGTACTTGCCCAAGGCGTAGTCAGTGAGCGGTGAGCCGATCAGCCCGACAACGACCGCAAGAGTGGCGAGGATCACGAGTGGGGCGGTCATCACCCAGTGCGACTCATGGGCGTGGTCGCTCTTGCTCATCGCGCCCGGCTTGGCGAAGAAGGCGAGGAAGGTGATGCGGCCCATGTAGAAGGCGGTCAGCGCGGCGACCACCACACCGGCGACCAGGAAGCCGGTCTTCCCGGAGTGCAGGGCCGCCAGCAGGATCTCGTCCTTGCTCCAGAAGCCCGCGAGTGGCGGGATGCCCGCCAGCGAGAGAGCGCCGATCACCCAGGTAGCCGTCGTCCACGGCATCTTGCGCCAGAGGCCGCCCATCTCCCGGACATCCTGCGTGTGCGTGCCGTGGATGACGCTGCCGGCCGCCAAGAACAGCAGCGCCTTGAAGAACGCGTGGGTCATCAGATGGAATACCGCCGCGACCCAGCTGCCGACGCCGAGCGCCAGCATCATCAGGCCGAGCTGCGAAATTGTCGAGTACGCGAGCACCTTCTTGATGTCGTCCTGCGCGATTGCGATGAGCGCCGCCATGACCGCCGTGATCGTTCCGATCGTCGCGACCACCGTCAACGTCTGCGGGTTCGCCTCGAACAGCGGGTACGAGCGGGCGACCAGGTAGACGCCGGCGGCGACCATCGTCGCGGCGTGGATCAGCGCCGAACCAGGCGTCGGGCCGGCCATCGCGTCGGGCAGCCAGACGTGCAGCGGGAACTGCGCGCTCTTGCCCATCGCGCCCATGAACAGCAGGAGCGTCGCGGCCACAAGAGACGGCCCGGCCCAGCCGCCGGATTCTACCAGCTTGAACACAGCCTCGAAGGAAAACGTCCCCGCTGCGAACCACATCACCGCGAGCGCCAGGCCGAATCCGACGTCGCCGAATCGCGTGACCATGAACGCCTTGGTAGCGGCCTTTGACGCGACTTCCGTTTCGAACCAGAAGCCGATGAGCAGGAACGAAGCGAGCCCCATGACCTCCCAGCACATGTACATGAGGAGCCAGCCATCGGCGAGCACGACGCCCAACATCGCGGCAGTGAACAGCGATATCGCGCCGTAGTACCAGCGGAACCGCTCCTCGTCGGCCATGTAGCCGAGCGAGTATACCTGCACCAGCAGGCTCACGAACGACACGACGATCAGCATGAGCGCCGCAAGCGGGTCGACCAGGAAGCCGACCTCGATGACGACGCCCTTCATCTCGATCCACGGCACCGCCGCCTCGAAGCGCGCGCCCCGCGCAACCGCCCACAGGATCGCCATCGATGCGGCGAACACAATGAACATCACCGCTATCCCCAGGCCCGCAACGAGGTTTCTGGGCAACTTTCGGCCGGTCGCCAGCACGATCGCGAAGACCGCAATCGGCAGCAGCGGAAGCACCCAAGCGTAGGCGAGGAGGCCCGTCATCCCTTGAGCCTCCTTATGGTGTCGATCGCGTTGATGTCGCTGGTGCGATTCAGCGAGATGATGATCGCCAGCGCGAGCCCGATCTCGGCCGCTGCGATGACCATCAGGAAGATGACGAAGTTCATGCCCACGGCCTGCTTGGGCGCGATGTACGCCGAGAAGGCCGCGAGGTTGAGGTTCACGGCGTTGAGGATGAGCTCCACGCAGATGACCACCTTGAGCGCGCTCTTCGAGGTGAGCGCACCAAAGAGCCCGATCGCAAAGAGCGCCGCGCCCAGGAGCAGGAAGTGGTTGAGCCCGATCATGCGAGCCCTCCCTCGTCCTCGGAGAGAGCAACGGAGGCGGCCGGCGGTTCTGCATCCGGCGCCGCAGCCCCGCGCACGTCATCCTCTCGGGCGATGACTATGACGCCGATCAGCGCGATGGTCAGCGAAAGCCCAGCGATCTCGAACGGCAGAACGTAACGCGAGAAGAGGATCTCCGCGATGGACGCGGTGGTGTGGACCACCGGTGCGGTGACGTGCCAGGCGGTGCGCACCAGTACAAGCGCGACGCCGACGAAGAACAGGGCGCACACGACGCCGGCGACCGCGTAGACGATTCGCGTGGGTCGGTCCTCGTGATTGACGCGCGGGCCGGCAAGCATGAGCGCGAACATCACCAGTACCGTGATGGCGCCGCCGTAGACGAACAGCTGCATAGCCGCGAGAAACTCGCTGCCAAGAAGCAGGAACAGCGCGCCGACAGAGACCAGCGTCGCAAGGAGTCCGACCGCGCCGTGGATGAGGTTCTTGGCCGACACGAGTACGACCGCACCCGCTAGAGCGATGGCGGCGTAGAAGTAGAAGAGGGCCGCCTGGGTCATGAGGCGCCCCCGTCCTTCTCGGCTGGGAGCGCACCGAACGTGTCGGTGACCTCGGCAAGCTCTTCACGAGTCGATTCCTCGATGGCGGGCGCCGGGACGGAGCCTGGCTCGGCCTCATAGAGTACGAGCATCATCGCGGAGCGCTCGCTCGAGTTGTTCTCATACTCGCCGGTGTGGCGCAGCCCATCGGTGGAGCACTGCTCGACACACAGCCCGCAGTACATGCACTTCCCAAGGTCGATCGTGAACTTGGTCAGCGAGCGACCGGGGCCGTCCTCTCGCTTCTCGGACTCGATCTTGATGGCCTCGTCCGGGCAGCTTCTCTCGCAAAGCATGCACGCCTTGCACTGGGGCTGACCGCTCTCGTCAGTCGCCATCTCGAAGGACATGCGCGCGCGCTCCGGGAGGACGCGCTTCTCGGCGGGGTAGTTCTCGGTGACGGCCGGACGCAACATCCGGCCGAAGGTCGTCGCCATTCCCTTGGCCATGCCGATCACGGCGTCACCTCCGGCGATGCGGTAGCTCGGCCTGCGGAGAGAGGCAGATCGGGCGAGCGCAGGCCGGCGGTGATGCCGATTCTCGAGACCAGCCAGATGAAGCCGACCAAGAGGACGACCTGCAGCCCGACCAGCACGAAGACGTTGGTGACGATTCCGAGCGCGGTGAAGAACATGTTGAAGAGTGCCGCAGGGATCAGGATCTTCCAGCTGAACGACATGAGCTGGTCGACACGCAGCCGAGGTAGCGCCCAGCGCACCCAGACGACCATGAAGACGACCGCGTAGGTCTTGAGCGTCAGCCACACCGCGCCGAGAAGTGCCGGGCCGGGGCCGCCCCATCCACCCAGGAAGAGCAGCGAAGCGAAGAGCGACCAGGTGAACATGTTGGTGTACTCGGCCAGGAAGAACATCGCGAAACGCATGCCCGAGTACTCGGTCATGTAGCCGGCGACCAGCTCAGACTCGGCCTCGGGCAGGTCGAACGGTGTGCGGTTGAGTTCGGCGAGCATGCCGATGAAGAACAGCAGACAGGCGAAGGGCTGCGTGACGATGTTCCACACGTGGGCCTGCGCATCGACGATCGTGGACAGGCTCATCGAGCCCGCGAGCATGATCACCCCGAGCACCGACAAGATCATGGGGACTTCGTAGCTGATCTGCTGCGCCGCGGACCTGAAGCCGCCCATCAGCGCGTACTTGTTGTGCGACGCCCAGCCCGCAAGCAGTATCGCCACCGGGAAAAGCGCAGCCACGGCAAAGACCATGAAGATCCCCACGTCGAAGCTGTAGCCGACGAACTGGGCGATCCACGGCGTTCCGCAGTAGATGACGATCGACGGCGCATAGGCGAGCACCGGGGCGAGCAGGAACATCCGCCGATCGGCGCCGGCAGGCATGAAGTCTTCCTTGCCCAGCATCTTGAGCGCGTCGGCGAAGGGCTGGAGCACACCGTGCCAGCCGGTTCGCATCGGGCCGCGACGCGACTGCAGGTGACCGGCCCACTTCCGCTCGCACCACATCACGACGACGGTGTTGACCAGCACGACGACCGCGATCACCACCACGCCCAAGAGTGTTCTGAGCACCAGCATCATCGGTCGATCTCCCCCATCACGACGTCGACCGAGCTGACGATCGCGATGATGTCGCTCACACGGCGACCGGGCAGCACGGCATTCGTGACGTGCAGGTTCGAGAAAGCCGGCGAGCGGATCTTCATTCGCCAGGGCTGAGCGGTTCCGTCGCTTTCCAGGTACACGCCGAGCTCCCCCCGCGGGCTCTCGACGCGCCGGTATGCGCACCCTGCAGCTGGCTTCAGCGCGCGAGGCACCCCGGCCGCCACGAAGTCGCCTTCGGGCATGCCTTCGAGCGCGAGCATCGCGAGCCGTGCCGACTCCCGCATCTCGGCGATTCGGACGGCGTACCGGTCGAATGAGTCACCGGTCTTGCCAAGCGGTACGTGCACGTCGAAGTCGCCGTACGCGGCGTAGGGTTCGTCTCGGCGAAGGTCGACATCGACGCCCGACGAGCGCGCCATCGGCCCGGTGACGCCGTAGTCGAGAATCGTCTGCGGCGAGATGACGCCGATGCCGCACGTGCGATTGCGGAAGATCTCGTTGGTGGTGAGCAGCGCTTCGTAGCCGTCGATCGACGCCGAGACGGTCTTCAGATAGGCGTGCAACCGCTCGGCACACCCCGGTGGAAGATCGTCCTTCACTCCGCCCGGGCGGAAGTAGTTGAACATCATGCGGCCGCCGGTGATCTCCTCGAAGAAGTCGAGGATCGCCTCGCGGTCGCGGAACGAGAACAGCATGGGCGTGAAGGCTCCGACGTCGATGCCGCAGGCCGCGAACCACGTGGTGTGGCTCGTGAGCCGGACAAGCTCGCTCATCAACACGCGCAGGTACTGTGCCTTGCGCGGCACCTCGATCTCGGCGAGCTCCTCGGCGCCCATGAGTAGCGCGAGCTCGGTGTGGAAGCCGGAGACGTAGTCCGCGCGGTCGACCAGTGCAGTGCATGCGCGGTAGGAGCGCGTCTCGGCGAGCTTCTCGATGCAGCGGTGCAGGTAGCCGTGGGTGACCTCGGACGCCAGCACCTGCTCGCCCTCGAGCGCGAGCCAGAGGTGCAGCACGCCGTGCATGCTGGGGTGCTGCGGGCCCATGTGCAACAGCGTGCGCTCGGAACACAGGACCGGATCGCCCGGCTCGGCCAGCTTCTCGGCGACCGACGGGAACGGGAGCGGCACGGTACGCGCGGGGTCGGGGTTCTCGGGCTGGAGCGCGGGGCCGTCGTCGCCGTGGCTCGAGAGGGCCCACGCCAGGTCCTCGGCGTCAACTCCGCCGGGCGTCATGACGAAGCCCTTGCGGAGCGGATGGCCCTCGAAGTCGTCCCGCAAAACGATGCGGCGAAGGTTGGGGTGCCCTTCGAAGACGACGCCGAACAGATCGTAGACCTCGCGCTCGAGCGACACGGCGCCCGGCCACAGACCGACGATCGTCGGCACGCGCAGGGACTCCTCCGAAAGCTCGACCGACAACGTGACCGTGGCGTGGTCGGCGTGACGGGTCAGCGCGTAAACCACCTTGATGCCCGGTGTCGCCTCGGGTCGCTCGGCGGCGGTGAGAAGCGAGAGGTGGTTGAAGCCGCGCTCTTCCTTCAGAGCCGTGAGCACGCCGAGAAGATGGCGCGGCATCGTGTGCGCGTGCGCCAGACCGCCCGATCCGAGCGTGCCCACTTCGAAGGCGCCCTGTATGCCCTCAAAGGTGCGGTTGTCGAGTGCGGCGCCTGCCGGGGTCGTCACAAAGCCGCCTCGTCGGCGCGCTGCTCGGCAGCGTGCTTCTCGGCGGCAAAGTCCTCAGCTGCCGAGAGGACGCCTGCCGAGTTTCGCTCCATGACCATGAGCAGCGCGTTCATGAGCGCCTCGGGGCGCGGAGGGCAGCCGGGAACGTAGACGTCGACCGGGATGATCTGGTCGACCCCCTGCACAACGTTGTAGCCGTCTGCAAAGGGGCCGGCGCTCACGGCGCACGATCCCATCGCGATCACGTACTTGGGAAGCGACATCTGCTCATACAGGAGCTTGATGCGGGGAGCCATCTTCAGATTGATGGTGCCGGCGACGATCATGCAGTCGGCCTGACGCGGGGAGTTGCGGAAGAAGATGCCGTAGCGCTCGGTGTCGTAGCGCGCCGAGCCAACCGTCATCATCTCGATCGCGCAGCAGGCGGTGCCGAAGGTCAGTGGCCACATCGAGTGCCCGCGCGCCCAGTTCATCAGGAACTGCAGCGGCGCGATAAGGACCTTGGACTCTTCGTCGACGCGCACGTTGCTCACGACCACTTCAGAGCTCCCTTGCGCCAGGCGTAGGCGAGCCCCAATACCAGGATGGAGACGAAGACGACCATCTCGACGAATCCGTACAGCCCGAGCCGGCGCATGATCACGGCCCAGGGGTAGAGGAAGACGGTCTCGACGTCGAAGACCACGAAGATGATCGCGAAGATGTAGTAGGCGACGCGGAAACGCACCCACGGCTCGCCAACAGGGAGCTCTCCGCACTCATAGGCGCTGTCCTTGGCCGCCGAGGAGCTGTGGGGCGCGAGGAATCGCGGAAGCGTAACCAGGATGTACGCTAGCGCGGCGCCCACGAGCAGAAAGCCCGTGAACACCCAAGCGGCAACGACCATTCCCTACCCCCGACCGCGGAGAACGACTTTCAACAGCCACTCGTACCGGTTTGCTTGGATATACGACATGCCGCATAGAGAACCCTGCTATGTAGGGCGTTGGTGTTTCGGGAGGGTTTCGCGGCTGGCCTAGGTGATTGAGTCGATGGTGCGCTTCGAGGGGAGAATCCGCACTAAAAGGGAGCGGACGGGGACCCGAAGGTCCCCGCCCGTTGATTTCGATGGAGCCGACGAGGGGACTCGAACCCCTGACCCCCGCATTACGAGTGCGGTGCTCTACCAGCTGAGCTACGTCGGCGTATTCAGTTCCTTAGGCCGGCGGCGCGTCTCCGCTGCCGCCGCCGCTTCCCGGACGACGCCTGCGGCGCTTGCGCCCCGGCTTGCCCGCACCCTGCTCCGCGCTCCCGCCACCAGCTACCGGCGG
>CAZIPT010000026.1:6063-28319 GCA_964541375.1 uncultured Eubacteriales bacterium | reverse complement strand
GGCGGCCGCAATCGGCGCCGGTCTGCCGATTCAGGAACCGACCGGGTCGATGGTCGTCGACATCGGCGGCGGCACCACTGAGGTCGCCGTGATCTCGCTTGGCGGGATCGTGGTCGCGCAGTCGATCAGAATCGCCGGCGACGAGTTCGACGACGCGATCATCGCTTACGTCAAGCGTGTCTATAACGTGCTGATCGGCGAGCGCACCGCCGAGGAGATCAAGTTCGAGATCGGCAGCGCCTGGCCGCTCATGGAAGAGGTCGACGTCGAGGTACGAGGGCGTGACCTGCTGACCGGCCTCCCGAGAACCATCACCATGGAGTCCGAGGAGATTCGCGACGCGATCGAAGAGCCCACCGCGGCAATCGTTGCGGCTGTGAAGGGCACTCTTGAGCAGACACCCCCCGAACTCGCGAGCGATCTCATGGAATACGGCATCGTCCTAACGGGCGGAGGCGCTCTTCTCAAGGGACTCGACGAGCGGCTTCGCCATGAGACCGGTATGCCGGTCCATGTGTCTGACAGCGCGCTGACCAATGTGTGCGACGGCTCGGCGCAGGCGCTGGAGGAAATTGACGCGCTCAAGAAGGTGCTGCAGGGCGGGCGCTAGGCCCTCCCGCAACCCGCGATGAAACTTCCGCAGCCTGAGAAGTCATCAAGCGCCCTCGGACTCGTGATCGCGCTGGTCGTCGTTTCGCTCGTCGTGACCACCGTGTGGTATCGCGAGGGCGTACGCGGGCCCGTACACAAGCTTCGAACCGGTGTGCAGACCGCCGCCGCACCACTCCAGGCCAGCGGCGAATTCGTGACGCGGCCGATTCGCGGGGTCTTCGCCTGGGCGAGCGACCTTGGCGTTTCGAGAAGCCAGCTCGCAGCTCTCAAGCAGCAGAACACCGAGCTGCGGAATCGTGTGGCGGGTCTCGAAGAAGCCCGTCAAGAGAACGAGCGGCTTCGTGCCCTCTTCGGTTTCGTGCAGACGGCCAAGCTCGAGGCCGTGGGTGCTCGCGTCATCGGGCGACCGACGAACTCGTGGGAGCGAGTCATCACGATCGACCGCGGGAGCGCGGACGGTGTCAAGATCGAGATGCCCGTGCTGGCGGCGAAGGGGCTCTTGGGACAGACCATCTCGGTGACGAAGCACAGCGCCCGCGTTCGGCTGATAACCGACGCGCGGTCAGGGTTGGCGGGCATGGTCCAATCCAACCGGGCAGAGGGTGTCGTCAAGGGCTCGATCGAGGGCGACGTGTCCCTTGCTTTCGTTAGCCGAGAGACAACCGTGAAGGCCGGAGATGTCATCATCACTTCCGGCATGGGCGGGGTCTATCCCAAGGGGCTGCTGGTTGGAGAAGTGACCGGAGCTTCCCAGACGCCCGCGAGTCTGTACCAGGATATTCGCGTGGCGCCCGCCGCCAATCTCCTGGGACTCGAGGAGGTCGTGGTGCTGACCGGCGCCGCGCCGGCGACTCAGATAGGTGGTGGTGAGTAGTGAGACGCGCCATTCCCACGATTGCCGCCTTGTTCGCCGCGGCCGTTCTTCAGGCTGCCTTGGCGCCGTATCTCTCCATCGGCCAGGTGGTGCCGAACTTCCTCCTGCTGGTCGTCGTCACCATCGCACTCGTCGAGGGGCCGGGACCGGGC
The DNA here is from genome assembly GCA_964541375.1 of uncultured Eubacteriales bacterium. Lineage (GTDB taxonomy): Bacteria > Actinomycetota > Coriobacteriia > Anaerosomatales > JAAXUF01 > JBAXEO01. Next base: position 26,681 of record CAZIPT010000026.1, on the reverse strand, counting down.
GCGGTCGTCGGGTTCTCGGCGGGGCTCATCTTCGACCTTCTGGGGAGCGGCCCCGTCGGCCCGATGCTGCTCGTCTTGACGCTGACCGGCTACCTGACCGGGCTCATGCACGAGAACATGTTCGCGGAGGGCTGGCTGCTTCCACTGACGGTTCTCGCCATCGCGACGCTCTCGGCCGAGGTGGCCTACGGGCTCATCCTCATACTTCTTGGGTCCGGCGGTCCCTTCTGGTCGACGTTCCTGACCAAGATGCTCCCTGGTGCCATCTACAACACGCTGCTCGCGCTCCTGATCTTCCCGTGGTTGGCGCGCTTCTTGCGCCAAGAACGGCCCATAACCACGTTTCAGCGTCTGGGATAATGAGCCCCGGCCGATGAGCCGTGTGCTCAGTCCCGCCTGAATGAGAAAGCAGCCCGATTGCCTGACTTCCGACAACAGCTCAAACCCCGTTTCGCGGTTCTCGGCTTTGTTGTGCTCGCAGTCCTCGGGCTCCTTCTTGCGCGGCTCTGGACCCTACAGGTTCTCAATGGTGAGGCCTACGCTCAGCAGGCGCGGGACAACCGGGTTCGCGAAGTCACGACAGAAGCACCCCGGGGCCGAATCCTGGACCGCACGGGCCGCGAGCTGGTGACCAATCGACCCACAATGGCTGTTGTCGTCGCGCCGTCCGCCAAGAGCGATCCTAAGCTCCTCGCGAGGCTCTCCACGGTACTCAACATGCCGGTTGCCGACATCAAGGAGCGTGCCTCCAGTGTCAAGCAGGCGCCCTTGGCGTCGCGGACTATCGCCATCGATGTGCCCATGGCTGCGGTGTCCTACATCTCGGAACACGAGGCGGAGTTCCCGGGAGTCGAAGTGCGCACGCAAGCCGTTCGAAGGTACCCGCAGGGCGCCCTTGCCGCGCATGTCCTCGGCTACGCCGGGGAGGTCTCGCTCTCGGAACTCGAAGTGACGGACTCGCCCTACGTGTACGGCGATATCGTCGGAAAGGCCGGTGCCGAGAAGTCCTTCGAGCAGGTGCTTCAGGGCGACCGCGGCCGCCAGCTTATCGAGGTCGACGCGCGCGGCCGAGCCCGTCGGGTCGTCTCGGACAGCGATCCGGTTGCCGGGCGCGACGTGGTGCTCACGATCGACAGCACCGTTCAGGCGGTGACCGAGAAGGCGCTTGCACAGGCGATGGAGGATGCGCACAAGGCCAAGTTCCCCAAGGCCAGAGCGGGTGCTGCGATCGCGATCGACATCAAGACCGGCGAGATCATATCTATGGCGAGCCTGCCCACTTACGATCCGGAGCTGTTTCTGGGCGGCATCTCGCAGAAGAACTGGAAGACGCTCAACAGCAAGGACTCTGAGTTCCCGCTCACCAACCGGGCGATCATGGCTCAGTACCCTGCCGCCTCGACCTTCAAGGCGATGACCGGACTCGCCGGGCTGGAGGCCGGATTCACCAGTTCCGGCACGACCTACGAGTGCAAGGGCAAGTGGGTGGGCATGGGGGAGCAGTGGCAGAAGTGGTGCTGGGACCACGCCGGGCACGGCTCCGAGACCTTCATGGAAGGCATCAAGGACTCGTGTGACACGGTGTTCTACGAGATCGGATACCGCTTCTACAAGGACAAGGGCGAGAAGCTCCAGAAGTTCGCCAGAAGGTTCGGATTTGGCGCCGACAGCGGCATCGACCTGCCGGGCGAGGTCTCAGGCCGCATTCCGGACGCTGCGTGGAAGGCCAAGTACAACGAGAACTACCCCGAGTTCCAGCAGTGGCTGCCGGGCGACACAGTCAACCTCGCCATCGGCCAGGGCGACCTGCTCGTGACGCCGCTGCAACTCCTGGACGCCTACTCGGGAATCGCAAACGGCGGCAAGGTCATGAAGCCGCACGTCATCAAGCAGGTCCTCGACGTTCAGGGTGCCCCGGTCCTCACCGCGCGACCCGAGGTGGCCTTCGACAGCAAGACGTCGTCTCGCAACTTGTCGACCATGAAGACCGCGCTGGTAAGCGTCACTGAAGTAGGCACCGGCAAGGGCGCCTTCGTGGACTTCCCGGTGACCGTCGCCGGCAAGACCGGAACCGCGCAGGTCGCGGGCAAGGACGACATGGCGCTCTTCGTCGGATTCGCCCCTGCCGAGAAGCCGCGCTACGCGGTGGTCGTCGTGGTCGAAGAGGGGGGCCACGGAGGTTCCGTCGCCGGACCTGCGGCGAGACAGATCCTGGCCGCGTGTCTGGGTCAGAAGATCGAGCACGTCACCGCCACGGACGCATCAAGGTAGCCGGGTGAACGAGAGAAGACGACTCTGGTTCGTCAACTGGCCGCTCGTGGCCATCGTCATAGCGCTTTCGGTGTACGGCAGCCTCATGGTCCAGTCCGCGACCTCAGGCATGGTCGGCGGGTCGGGGCTCTTCAAGCGACATCTTCTAGGCCTTGCGATCGGTATGGTTCCTCTGATCGTGGCGTGGGCAATCGACTATCGAAAGCTGCAGGGGTGGATCGGCCCGCTCCTGCTCGCAGACGCACTCCTGATTCTCTCTCCGCGGATTCCGGGCCTCGGCACCACCGCGAAAGGGGCCACCTCCTGGCTATCTGTCGCGGGGATCCGCCTCTTCCAGCCGTCGGAGCCGGCGAAACTCCTGACCATCGTGGTGATGGCGGCGATCATCTCAACCTACAAGGGCAAGATAGAGCGGCCCGCAGACCTGGCCAAGGTGCTCGCGATCCTGTTGGTTCCGCTGGGACTCATCATGCTCCAGCCGGACCTGGGGACCGGGATGGTGTTCATCGCAATCACTGCGGGAATGCTGCTCATCGGTGGGCTCAAGCCCCGGTGGTTTCTGGTCTTGGGAATCGCCGGAGTCGTCATTGTCGGCAGCATGCTGTCGCTGAATACCGTCTTGGACAAGGCGATGAATCGCGACGTTCTCATCAAGAACTATCAGCTCGACAGGCTCCTGGTGTTCGTCGATCCCTCTCGTGACCCCAAGGGTGCCGGTTACAACCTCGAGCAGTCCAAGATCGCGATCGGGTCCGGTGAGCTCACGGGCAAGGGCCTCGGTTCAGGAACGCAGAGCAACCTGAGGTTCCTGCCCGAGCCGCACACTGACTTCATCTTTTCGGTGACCGCCGAGGAGGCAGGCTTTCTCGGGGCGACCATTCTGCTCGGACTGTACTTGGCGCTCCTCATAGTTTCCCTTGAGATAGCCGCATCGTCTCGTGACCTGTTCGGTTCGCTCATCGTGGCGGGAATCATCGCTATGTGGACGTTCCAGATTCTTGAGAACATGGGCATGACGATCGGGCTGATGCCCATCACGGGTATTCCGCTCCCGTTCATGAGCTTCGGCTCGTCGTTCATGGTCACCAACATGGCGGCTGTGGGTATGCTTCTGTCCGTATGGACGAGACGCCAAGGCGTCTCCGGCTATTAGCTCTTTCGAGGGGACCTGATGAGACTTCCAGTTGATGTTGGCGATCTGCTTCGTTCGCGTACGCGGCTGACCGAGGACCGTGAACAGCCGGTCCGCATCGCCGTGTTCGTCGACGTCGAGGCGCCCGACACACTCGTCGAGGCGGTTCGCGAGGCGCTGCGACCGCAGACTTCGGGCGCTCGCATCCACGTCGAGGCGTGCGCTCCCGGCGAGACGCTGATCATCGACCCGACTGTCGACGCCGTGATCGGACTGGTGGGTGCCGGTCACACGCTCGAGCCATCGCTTGCCTCGGCCAGGGACAAGTTCGTGCCCACCGTGGTACTCGCGCTTGATCAGGGTGCCGACACCGTCTCACTGCGGCTGTCGCACCCGCTGCTCGACACGGTGGCCGACGCCGAGCCCGATGCCGTTGTGTATGCCCTGGGCCGGTGGCTCGTCGAGCGGATCAGCGGCAAGCGTCTTGCCATGGCGACCAACTTCGCGTTCATGCGGCGGGCGGTCGCCGAGGAGGCCATCAAGGCAACCTCGTTCCAGAACGGAGTCGTCGGGCTGGTGGCGGTCATCCCCGGCGCCGACCTGCCCATCATGACCGCCAACCAGGCCAAGATGGTTCTCCAGATCGCAGCGGCCTACGGACAACCACTGGGCGCCGAGAGGATCAAGGAGCTTGCCGTGGTTCTTGGGGGAGGCTTCGCCCTTCGCGCTGTGGCTCGGCAGGTCCTGACTCTGATTCCTGGCTTTGGCTGGGCCGTGAAGGCTGGTATCGGCTACTCCGGAACGATGGCGATGGGATATGCAGCCCTGGAACACTTCGAGGCCGGCGGCGAGATCGGTGCGCTTGCCGCCAGGGTCAAGGAGGCGCGTGACCGCACCATCGCCGCAGCTCAGGCGCGTTCAGGGCGTAGAGGATCCGCCGACGAGATCCTGCCGGCCAACGGCTACGTGGTCGTCTCGGACGTGCCAGGCATCGCGCAGGCCGAGCCCGCCTTGCCTCCCGCGCCGCAGCCGCCGTCGGCAGTTCCGGCCCAGGACGGGGCCGGACTTACGTGACCCCGGCCGATCTGTGGCCGCGCATAGAGCCGCTTCTCGGCCGCGTCGAGCGGCCTGCTCGCTACGTTGATCGGGAGTGGGGAGCGTCCCACGACACCGTCGCCGACTACCGCGCAGCACTCGTGTACCCAGACACGTACGAGATAGGCCAGGCCAACCAGGCCATCGCCATCCTCTACTCGATCCTGAACGCGCTTCCCGACGTCGCGGCGGAGCGCGCCTATCTCCCTTGGCTGGACATGAGTGCGCTCATGCGCGAAGCGGGCGTCCCGCTCTTCTCGCTCGAATCGTGCGCGCCGGTCGCCGACTTCGACCTGGTGGGCATCACGCTGCCGTATGAACTGAGCTACAGCAACGTACTGGAAACGCTCGACCTTGCCGGAATCCCGTTGCGTGCTGCCGATCGTGATGATTGCGATCCGCTAGTGGTCGGCGGAGGTCCCAGCGCGTTCAATCCGGAACCCGTCGCGGCGTTCTTCGATGCGATCCTTCTCGGCGAAGGTGAAGAGGCTGTTGCCGAGATCGTTGACGTGCATCGGGCCGCCATCCGTGACGGCTGTTCTCGCGCCGAGACGCTCGAGCGGATGTCGCGCATCACCGGCGTCTACGTCCCGGCGCTCTACCGTGAACGTCGGGCGGATGGGGACTTCGCCGGAATCGAGGCTATCGGCAAGGCACCTGCCGCGGTCGTGAAGCGAGTGGTCGCCGATTTCGATGCGGTGGCGCCCCCCACGTGCGGGGTCGTGCCGTTCATGGACGTCGTGCACGATCGCTTCGGCGTCGAGGTCCTCCGCGGCTGCACGCGAGGATGCCGATTCTGCCAGGCAGGGATGGTCTACCGCCCTGTTCGCGAACGCTCGGCCGACTCGATCGTCCGTGCATCACTGGCGGGGCTCTCGTGCACCGGTTACGACGAGATCTCACTGACGTCGCTTTCGACGACCGATCACAGCCAGCTTGAAGAGGTGCTCCGTAGACTCTCAAAGCGACTGTCCGGCACCGGCGTGTCGGTGTCGCTCCCGTCGTTGCGTGTCGACGCGTTCGGTGTCGAGATGGCGCGGCTTGTCTCGGCGGGGGGCAAGAAGAGCGGGTTGACCTTCGCGCCCGAGGCCGGGACGCAGCGCATGCGCGACGTGGTGAACAAGAACGTGTCCGAGGACGATCTTCTCGGCAGCGTGCAGCGGGCTTTCGAAGCAGGATGGCGGCGGGTCAAGCTGTACTTCATGATCGGCCTGCCCACGGAGACCGACGCCGACATCGCGGGCATCGGGCAGCTCGTGACGCGCGTGCTCGCCGTCGCAAAGGCAGCGACTCCGCCCAACGCGCGCGGCTCCGTCCGTGTGGCCGTCTCGGTATCGACGTTCATCCCCAAAGCCCACACGCCGTTCCAGTGGGAGGTTCAGATCCCGCTCGATGAGGTGCGCCGCCGCCAGACGCTGCTCCGCGAGGCTGTTCCGCGCAAAGGCGTTGAGCTGCATTGGCACGACTCCGACGTCTCATTCCTCGAGGGGGTGATGGCGCGCGGCGGTCGTGATCTTGCCGACGTCATCGAGACCGCGTGGCGCGCCGGAGCCCGCTTCGACGCGTGGTCCGAGTGCTTCCGACTACAGACGTGGCTCGACGCTCTCGCCGAGAACGGCGTCGACCCGGCCGAGATCATCGGCCGAACACGCTCTGTCGATGAGGCGCTGCCCTGGGACCACCTCTCGGCAGGCGTGACCCGCACGTACCTGGCAGCCGAGAGGGACCGTGCGCTCCAAGGGGCGGTGACGCCCGACTGCAGCTTCTCGGGGTGCACCGGCTGCGACGTATGCGGTGACCTGGGCGTCGACATAGCGCTGGCTGGAGCGTCACGTGGCTAGCGGCGAGTTCCGACTCAGGGTTCGCTACACGAAGGCGGGGCGTCTGCGGTGGCTCTCGCATCTGGAGCTGATTCATGCGCTGGAGCGTTCCGTGCGGCGCGCCGGGCTGAACTACGCCGTCACACAGGGGTTCAATCCGCATATGAAGGCGGCGTTCGGCCCCGCGCTCCCGGTGGGAACCGCCGGCGACAACGAGTACTACGATGTGTGGCTAACGCGCTACACTGAGGCAAGCGAGGTTCTGGCGAGTCTGCGAGATTCCACTCCCCACGACCTCGCCCCGATCGAAGTTGGGTACGTTCCTGACAGCGACCCGTCTCTGGGCGCTGCCATCACGATTGCGGTCTACCGGGTGACGGTGACCGGAAAGGAGTCAAAGGCCAGTCAGGTGCGGACGGCGCTTGAGAGCCTCGTAGGCTCAGGTAGTCTCACCGTGCAGCGCAAGGGCAAAGACAAGGTTTTCGATCTGACGCATAGCCTCCCGAAAGAGGCGTGTGTCGGGGACAAGGACGGCGGATCCGAGGTTGAGATCGCTGTCCGCATGGGACCCGAGGGGTCCCTCCGCCCTGAGGTGCTCGTGTCGCAGGCCCTGAGTCACGCATCGCTCGATGCGACCGTCGCGCACACGGCGCGCACAGACACCTTCATCGAAACCTCTGAGGGGAGCTGGGCGCGTCCCGTGTGACGGGAGATGTGTTTCAGTGGCGGGTACAGACTGCGAGATGCTCATCTCGCATGATACGAATGAGACGCGTGTTGCGATCATCGAGGACCGCGAACTCGTCGAGCTCTACATAGAACGGCCCAAACGCAGCGTTGTCGGCAACGTGTACCTCGGCAAGGTGTCCGATGTTCTGCCTGGTATGCAGGCCGCCTTCGTTGACATCGGGCTCGAGAAGAACACCTTCCTCTACGTGGATGAGGTGGTCTCGCCTGAGGGGCTCGAAGGCCTTCCCCGGCGCGACATTCAGTCGCTCCTCAAACCCGGCCAGCAGGTGATGGTGCAGGTCACCAAGGATCCTATGGGGACCAAGGGCGCGCGAGTCACCACTGAGATCACCCTCCCGGGGCGCTTCCTAGTGCTCATGCCCTTCTCGGAGTTCGTCGGGGTCTCGAAGAAGGTGCCGGATGCCGAGCGGGACCGGCTCCACGCGATCATCTCGCGCTACGTCCCACCCAAGATGGGCGTGATCGTGCGTACGGTCGCTGCCGGCGCGTCCGAGCGCGATCTGCAGACCGACCTCGAGTTCCTGCTTCGGCTGTGGAAACGCGTGAACCATCAGTCCACGGAGGCTCTCGCTCCCGAGGTCATCTACACGGAGATGGACCTCGCGCTACGCCTGGTCAGAGACGTGTTCGCCGAGGACTTCCGCCGGCTGGTGATCGATGACAAGGCGACCTTCGACAAGGTCGTCTCGTTCATGAAGAAGACCTCGCCGGAACTGCTGCGCAAGGTACAGCTCTACAAGGACAGGACGTCGTTGTTTGAGTCGTACGATCTGCAGCCCACTATCGACTCGGCTCTACGCCGCACGGTGGCCCTGCCCAGCGGCGGATACCTTACCATCGACAAGACCGAGGCGCTTACCGCCGTAGACGTGAATACCGGCAAGTTCGTCGGCAAGAAGAGCCTCGAAGAGACGATCGTGCGAACGAATCTGGAAGCCGCCGATGAAACCGTGCGGCAGCTGCGCCTTCGCGACATAGGCGGAATCATCGTGATCGACTTCATCGACATGGAGGATTCGGCTCACAAGACGATGCTCCTCGACCGGCTCTCCAAGTCTTTGGACCACGACCGCACCCGGACGCGGATGAGCGATGTGTCGCGGCTCGGCCTGGTAGAGATCACGCGCAAGAACGTCACCGACGGACTCTATGGCGTGCTGACCGAGCCCTGTGAGTGCTGCGGGGGAGAGGGCAGAGTCGTGTCCCGTACCACGCGGCGGATCGCTGTCGAACGCAGAATGCGCGAGATTCTTCGCACCGGAAAGTCCAACGCGTACCTCTTTGGCCTGAACCCGCAGACGTATGAGTTGGTCACGGCGCCTGGCCTGAACACGGCGGCATCGCTGCGTGCCGAGACCGGGAGGCAGGTCTCGATCGTGGCCGACGAGGAAGCTGGCCCCACCGAAGTGCGGATTCTCATCGAAGGGCGCACAGGTCTGCTCCGGCGTGCGTTCGAGTAGGGTTGGAGTGGGTGGATACGCCCGGCGCCGTTGTACAGAGTCCGCGCGTTGACGCTCTGCATCGTCCCTGCTAGCATATCTCCTCGCGCATTGATACGAGTGGAAGGTTTACGCATGTACGCAATCGTTGCCACCGGCGGCAAGCAGGTCAAGGTCGCAGTAGGCGATGTCGTAACCGTTGAGAAGCTCGTGGCCCCCGTGGGCGAGAGCGTGACCTTCGACGTCATCTTCCTAGCCGACGAGGACACCATCGTCGTCGATCCTGCTCTGCTCGCTGCAGCTAAGGTTTCAGGAGAGGTCGTCGAGCACTTCAAGGGCGACAAGGCCATCATCTTCAAGTTCAAGAAGCGCAAAGGCTACAAGCGTCTGAAGGGTCACCGCCAGGAGCTCACCAAGGTGCGCATCACCGATGTTGTCGCCGAGGCCGCTCCGGCCAAGAAAGCCGCACCTCGCAAGAAGAAGACCGCCGAGCCGGTTGAGCCCGTCGCTGAGACGGTCGAAGCCGCCCAGAATGACTAAGGCAGGGATCGAGAATGGCTCATAAGAAAGGCCTCGGCTCCACAAAGAATGGACGCGATTCACGCTCGAAGCGTCTTGGCGTGAAGCGTTTCGCCGGCCAGGAGGTCACCGCGGGCACGATCATCGTTCGGCAGCGCGGTACGCATATCCACCCCGGAGACAACGTCGGTCGCGGTGGCGACGACACGCTGTTCGCCATGTGTGACGGCACGGTCGACTTCACCCGCGGACTGAAGCGTCGCGCTCACGTGCGACCGTTCGAGGCATAAACAGGGTTCACTGCACTCGCAAGAATGACATCGCGAGCCCCCCGCACCCTTCCCGGTGCGGGGGGCTCGTTCGTATAGAATGGGCGTGCGCGCCCCTATGGAAGCGAGCAACCAAACGTGTTCATCGACGAGGTAAAGATACACGTCAAGGCTGGTGACGGCGGTGCTGGCTGTATGTCGTTCCGCCGCGAGGCGCACGTACCCAAGGGCGGTCCCGACGGCGGGGATGGTGGCCGCGGCGGGGCGGTGGTCCTTGAAGCCGATTCGGCAATCTCATCGCTCGTCGACTACCGGTTCAAGCATCACTTCAAGGCCGACCGCGGACGGCACGGCAAAGGCCAGATTCGCCACGGCGCCGGCGGCGAGGACATCGTGCTCAAGGTACCGCTCGGCACGATCGTCAGAGATGCCGAGACCGGAGAGATTCTGGGCGATCTCACCTTGCAGGGGCAGCGACTTCCCGTGGCGCAGGGCGGGTACGGTGGCCGAGGCAACATCCACTTCGTGACCCCCACGCGCCGGGCGCCCGCCTTCGCTGAGCTTGGCGAACCGGCCGAGGAGCGCTGGATCGAGCTGGAGATGAAGCTGCTCGCCGACGCTGCGCTGGTTGGCATGCCGAGTGTGGGCAAGAGCTCGCTCATCGCTCGCATGAGCGCGGCGCGGCCCAAGATCGCCGACTATCCGTTCACCACGCTCGTCCCGAACCTCGGAGTCGCTCGCGTGGGCGGGCGCTCGTTCGTCGTCGCCGACGTACCCGGGCTCATCGAAGGCGCGAGCGAAGGCAAGGGGCTGGGTCATGAGTTCCTGCGCCACATCGAGCGCACGGCGCTCATCATTCACGTGGTGGACCTCACGGGAAGCTACGAGCAGCGCGATCCGCTGGCGGACTACGAGGCGATCAATCTGGAACTCAAGCTCCATGCGGCCGAGCTCGCCGACCGCCCCCAGATCGTCGTCGGCAACAAGATCGACGTGGAGGGAACCGCCGATGTCTCCGTTCGACTGCGTGCAATCGTCGAGGAGGCCGGCATTCCCTACTTCGAGGTCTCTGCGATCACCGGGCACGGCATCGACCCCATGATGAGGTCGGTCGCCGAGAGGGTGTTCGAGCTTCGGAGCGCCGCCATCGATACCGGTGCCGGCGAGCGCCGCGTCTGGACGCACGAGACAAAGAGCGATCGTGACTTCACGGTGAACAACCTGGGCGGCGGCGTGTTCGAGGTGAAGGGCCGTGGTGTCGAGCGCATGGTCATCATGACCGAGTGGAATAACGACGAGGCGATCGCGTTCCTGCAGAAACGGATGGCCAAGGCCGGCGTCGAGAAGGCGCTGTCGGACGCCGGGGCGCTCGACGGCGACGAGGTCAGGATTGCCGGCAAGGCGTTCGAGTTCGAGGGTGCGCTTGCAGCCGACCCGGAGGTCGCTTTCATCGAGGACGACTTCGCCGAGAACGTCGAAGGAGTTCTCGGCGAGGAGTGCGCTGTCGATGCACCCGGAGACTCCGGCGAAGAGGGCGAGGCGCTGTGAGCACCGGCCGGATCGTGATCAAGGTCGGATCCTCGACACTCTCAGGCGGCAGGGTCGGCATCGATGCGGAGTACGTCGCAGCTCTCGTCTCGCAGGTGTGCGAGCTGAAGGAACGCGGGTGGGAGCCGGTCGTGGTCTCCTCGGGGGCGATCGTGGCCGGTATCGAGCGGCTCGGCATGACCGCTCGACCTGAGGACATGCCATCGCTGCAGGCGGCCGCGTCGGTTGGCCAGGTCGTGCTGGTGGAGCGGTATGCAGAGTTGTTTGCAGCGCACGGCGTGGCCACGGGCCAGGTTCTTCTCACTCGGCATGACACGGGCCATCGAGAGTCCTTCCTGCACGCACGGGACACGTTCGAACGGCTCCTGGAGCTCGGAGTGGTCCCCGTCGTGAATGAGAACGACACCGTTGCGGTCGACGAGATCCGCTTCGGCGACAACGATTCGCTCGCGGCGCTGGTGGCGACGATGGTCCATGCGGACCTGGTGGTGCTGCTCTCCGACATCGCCGGGCTGTATGATTCCGACCCACGGCTCTCCGATGAAGCGCGTCTGCTTGAGCACGTCGCCGAGCTCACCGACGACCTCGTAGCCGCTGCCGGCGGCACGGGAAGTGAGATCGGCAGCGGAGGAATGGCTACCAAGATTGAGGCGGCGAACATGCTCATGAAGGCCGGCATCCCGATGGTGATCTGTGATGGCCGCCGGGAGCGAGTCGTGGTCGATGCGGCTGAGGGCATCGCGGTCGGGACCTTCTTCGCAGGTGGCGAGGCAACGCTGGGAGCGAAGAAGCTCTGGATCGCTCTGGGTCGCAACGCCGCCGGCGAGGTGGTCATCGACGACGGTGCCCGCGAAGCGCTCATGCGGCGGAACACCTCTCTGCTGCCGGCGGGTGTGGTCGGGGTCGTCGGGTCTTTCGCCGCAGGTGATGCGGTAGTATTGAAGGACCGTTCAGGCGCCGTGATCGCGCGCGGCCTGACCGAGTTCTCCTCGGCGGAGCTGGATCGAGTAAAGGGCATGAAGTCGTCCCAGATCGCCGCCGAGATGCCCGAAATCGCCGGAAGGGAAGTCGTGCATCGAGATAGGCTCGTGGTTCTGTAGGCACAACACGCAATCGCGTCGATGGGAAGTGGGAGCGTCATGTCCGAAGTTCGCAAGCTCGCCGAGCAGGCCCGCGAAGCCGCGGTCGCCCTCGCGATCACGTCGACCGACGAGCGCAACCGCGCGCTGGTCGCTATGGCTGACGCGCTGCTCGCGCGCGAGGACGACATCCTGGCTGCAAACAGCGCCGACATGGACGCGGCTCGCTCCAAGGGCGTGGCCGAGGGGATACTCGACCGGCTCGAGCTGACGTCGACACGCATCCGTGCGATATCCGACGCGCTCAGGGCGGTCTCGCTGCTCGGCGATCCGCTCGGCGAGGTGGTTTCGGGGCACACGCTGCCCAACGGTATCGAGCTGACGCAGGTGCGCGTGCCGCTCGGTGTGGTGGCGATGATCTACGAGGCACGGCCCAACGTCACCGCCGATGCGGCCGGCCTGTGCATCAAGACCGGCAACGCGGTCATCCTGCGCGGTGGCTCGCTCGCTGTTCACAGCAACCTGACGATGACACGCGTCCTGGCTGAAGCGGCCGAGGGCGCCGGTCTGCCCAAGCACGCGATTCAGGCGGTCGAGTCCACCGCGCATGAGGCGGCCGCCGAGCTGATGAGCCTGCATGGTCTCGTCGACGTGCTCATCCCGCGCGGTGGTGCGGGCCTGATCAAGAGCTGCGTGGAGAACTCGAAGGTTCCGGTGATCGAGACCGGCACCGGCAACTGCCATATCTACATCCACTCCGCGGCCGACCCCGAGATGGCTCGGCGCATCGTCGTCAACGCCAAGTGCCAGCGGCCCTCGGTCTGCAATGCCGCCGAGTCGCTTCTTGTGGATGAAGCGGTCTACCGCGACGTACTGCCGGACATCCTTGCCGAGCTCAGCTCGCGGGGTGTGGAGCTGGTCGCTGACGAGAAGACCCGTGCGTTGGGCGCCGCAGAGGGCATCCAGCCCGCCACCGAGGAGGACTGGGGCACCGAGTACCATGATCTGAAGATGTCGGTGAAGGTGGTAGCCGGACTCGATGAGGCGATCGATCACATCAACACCTATGGCACGAAGCACTCCGAGGCGATCGTCACCGAGGACTACGCGGCGACTCGCCGGTTCCTCCACGAGATCGACGCCGCCGCGGTCTACGTGAACGCCTCGACGCGTTTCACCGACGGCGAGGTCTTTGGCCTCGGCGCCGAGATCGGCATCTCCACGCAGAAGCTTCACGCCCGAGGGCCGATGGGTCTCGCGGCGCTCACGTCGACCAAGCATCTGCTCATGGGCAGCGGACAGATCCGAGAGTGAGAACAGGCGTGCGCCTCGGCATAATGGGCGGTACCTTCGACCCCATCCACTTCGGTCACCTAGTGACCGCAGAGGAGGCGCTCGTCCAGTTCAACCTGGATCGCGTCCTCTTCATGCCCACGGGCAACCCCGCGTTCAAGTCCGGCGAGCGTGTCACGTCGGGCGAGCACCGCTACCTGATGACCGTGATCGCGACGGCTTCGAATCGCGACTTCGACGTGAGTCGCATGGAGGTCGACCGTCCGGGGCTCACGTATACCGTTGACACGCTGATGGCGCTTCGCGATCAGTACGGTCCGTCCACCGAGCTCTTCTTCATCACCGGAGCGGACGCCGTCTGGGACATCGTCTCGTGGAAGGACGCCGAGACCGTCGCCGACCTTGTCACGTTCATCGCGGCGACGCGACCCGGCTACGACTTGAACGAGGCGCGCATGCGTCACGAGGCGGCTGCCACGCGCTTCCGCATCGAGTATGTCGAGGTACCCGCGCTGGCCATCTCCTCTACCGAACTGCGCCGCAGGGTCGCCGAGAGGCGGCCCATCACCTACCTCTCGCCCGAGTCGGTCGTCGCCTATGTCGCGAAGCACGGGCTTTACCGGGAAGCGGTCTAGCATCGTGGCGCCGGTGAGCTTCGACGATGCCCTGATGGCGGTTCGACATCGTCTCGGCAGGCGAGGGGCGGAGCACTGTGAGCGCGTTGCCGAAACCGCGACGGAGCTCGCCTCTGCCTACGGTGTCGACGTTGATCTCGCACGGCTGGCCGGCGTTCTGCACGACTGGGACCGCGACCGGGCGCATGGCGAGCTGATCGCGGCGGCTCAGGCTGCAGGACTCGGCACGACGCCGACCGACACGGCCGTCCCGTACCTGCTGCACGCGCGCACGGGTGCAGCCGGAGTCGCAGAGACGTTTCCCGAACTGCCGTCCGAGGTCATCCAGGCAATCGCCCGGCACACCGTGGGCGCGCGGGACATGACGCCGCTCGACGAGGTCGTTTACCTTGCTGACATGATCGAACCAGCACGTGACTACCCCGGTGTCGAGGAACTGCGCTCGGCAGTGGGCTCGGTTTCGCTGTCCGAGCTCTTCGCGCTGGGATACCAGCACTCGGTCATGCACCTGGTCCGCCAGCGTCGGCCGATCCATCCCGAGACACTCGCTGTCTGGAACGACCTTGTGGCGGGTGATCCGCGATGAGTGACGAGATTCCGCGGAGAAGCAAGCCCAAGAACGCACCCGAGCCACCGAGGGGTTACCGGTCTACTCGGCGGGCATCGAAGGGTGCGAAGTCGGCTAAGCGCGCACTCAAGACGCAGCCGATGCGCGAGGCTGTGTCCAGAGCGGGGCGGGTGCTCAAGAGCGTGGGCACGTATGCCGCATTTGCTCTGCTCGGGCTGCTTGTCGCCGTGTTGGTGCTGACACTGGTCGCGTACGGGGTCAATGCGGTGGCGAGATGGAACGCCTTGAGGATCGCGTCGAAGAGCGGCAGTCGGCAAGAACTGGAGAAGCGGTCGAAAGAGAACGTTCTGGTGATCGGCGTTCAGGACGGCAAAGCGACCGGCTTCCTCGCGTTGCGCGTGGATCGGAAAGGCGACCAGATCTTTGGTGTGGCCATCCCGGATGCTGCGTTCATCGAGGTGCCTGGACAGGGTTTCGAGCGTGTTGGCGAGAGCTACGCCACGGGCGCTCAAGTTTCGCTGTCGGCGATCTCGAACTACCTGACCGTGCCGTTTCACACATACATCGTGGTACCAGCGGCGGTCTACTCGGACGCCATGAAGAACCAGTCACTGACCAACATCGTCGCGGCGTCGACCGCCAGCAGCCTGTCACCGGCACAGCTGCAGGCGCTCTCGAAGGACCTCGCGGCGATCTCACAAGGAAACACGGCGATCGTGCCGCTGCCGGTCAAGCCGATCAAGTTGGGTAACCAGACATACTTCGAACCCCAGCGCGCCGAAGTCGCCGACCTGCTGAAGTCTTGGTGGGGTGTAGATGCGAGCAAGGCGGCCGCTGTCACGCGGATCATCCTGTACAACGGCGCCGGCGTGCCGGGGGTGGCAGGGGAGGCGGCCCAGCAGCTTATCCGGGGTGGCTTCCGCGTAGTGGACACGAAGAACGCCGATAACTTCAAGTACGCCAAGACGAAGATCGTCGTCCAGCGAGGCGACGTGAAGCAGGGCGAGGAGATAGCCCGGGTGCTGGGCGTGGGTGTAGTGGAGCAACAGCCGTCCGAGCAGGACGTGGCAGACGTGATCGTGGTTATCGGCAAAGACTACAAGCCGCCTGTGGGCGGAGCACAGGGAGGATCCAAGTGAACTCGAGGGAACTGGCGGTCATTGCCGCTGAGGCTGCAAGCGACAAGAAGGCAGACGACATCGTGGCGATCAACATCGCCGAGCTGTTGGTGGTCACTGACTACTTTGTCATCGCGACGGGCAACACCAACATTCAGGTGCGTGCGATCGCCGACGAGATCGAGGAGCAGCTACGCGAGCGTGGCGGGGTCAAGCCCATCGGCCGAGAAGGTGAGACCGAGGCGAAGTGGGTGCTGCTCGACTATGGCGACATCGTCGTGCACGTGTTTCAGCCCGAGGAACGGGGATTCTACCGGCTCGAGAAGCTCTGGGGCGACGCCCCGCGGCTGGCCCTGCCGGCGAGCGTCGTGGGCCGTGCTCCTCTCGGCACGGTGGATCCCAAGTCGGCCGAGAAGCGCGCCGAGGAGTCTGCCGAAGACGAGCAGGCGTGAGGGAGAAGTACCTGGGCCGGTACGGCGTACAGGCTGCACTGGTCGGCCTCGCGGCCATCTGGGGCGGCACGTTCGTCGTCGTGGCCGAATCCATCAAGCTCTATCCGATGTACGGATTCCTGGCGTGGCGCTTCGGCGTGGCGGCGGTGGCGTTCGTGCTGTTCTACCCGCGCGTCTTCAAGAAGCTCGACGCGCCCAACCTGATATGGGGGCTGCTGGCCGGTGTGTTCTTGTCGGCTGGCTACATCTTCCAGACCTGGGGACTTGATGGTGCCACGGCTACAACCCCGGCACGCGCGGCTTTCATCACCGGCCTCTACGTGATTCTGACACCGCTCTTCCAGGCCGTACTGCTGCGCAAGGTACCCCGCAAGTCGACGCTACTTGGTGCTGCTATCGCGCTGGGCGGTCTGTGGCTGCTCTCCGGGATCGGTGCGGCGAGCGGCGGCTGGGTGCTGGGTGACACGCTCGTGGTCATCTGTGCCGTCGCGTACTCGATTCACATGATCGTGCTGGGTTCGACTCGCGAGGGTCACGACGTCATGGCGCTCACGTTCGTGCAGCTGGCGACGGTGACTGCAGTGTGCACCGTCATCTCGGCGATCAAGGAACAGCCGGGTCTGCCGACAAACCCGGCGGTGATCTGGTCGATCCTGCTGACCGGCGTGCTGGCGTCGGCGCTCGCGTTCGTGATCCAGACGTGGGCGCAAAGCAAGCTGCCACCGGCGCGAGTCGCCCTGATCCTGGTGATGGAGCCGGCGTTCGGTGGCGCTATCGGATGGGCCGTCGCGGGGCTCTGGCCGATCCGAGAGGTGCTGGGGGCCGCGGCGATGCTCTCTGGAATGATCGTCTCGGAGGTGGTTGCCGCGATGGCTCCTGCATCTGAGGGAATCGCCTTTGGGCCTGCCGTCGAGGGCATGCCTGCGCCCGTCGCTGAGAGCCGCGGAAGCGCTTCTACGACGACCGCCGAGGAGGGCTCGGACAGGGGTTGACCCCCCTTGAGCCGCTGATATACTAGCCCCTGCGCCGAATCAGGGCGCGTACACGCGGGGCCTTAGCTCAGCTGGGAGAGCGCTTGGCTGGCAGCCAAGAGGTCAGGGGTTCGATCCCCCTAGGCTCCACCAATAGGACGCAACGGTCAGGTCGCCCAAATGGGCGGCCTGACCTGCTGTATACTCGATTCTTCCTTCTGCCCACGCATTCGGGCTGTCGGCACGGGGGCGCCCTGCTCGACTGCCTCGCACCCCGTTTGCATCGCGCACCCCGCATGGCCCGCGGGCGCGTTTGTGATACAGAGAGAGTATGCAAAGCATTCACCCGCTGTTCCTGGCGTTTCTGGCCGGCCTGTTCACATGGGCCATGACTGCGTTGGGCGCTGGCGCGATCCTGCTTCGCAGGAACCCATCGCAGAGGCTGATGGACGTGCTCTTGGGGTTCTCGGCCGGCGTCATGCTCGCAGCGAGCTACTGGTCGCTGCTTGCGCCCGCGGTCGAGATCGCGCGCAAGACCTCCTCGATGCCGTGGCTTGCGCCGTCGCTCGGGTTCGCCGCCGGAGGAATCGGGCTGTGGGCGCTCGACAAGGTCATGCCGCACGTCCACCTCATGATGCCGGGCAGCGGCAGCGAGCCCGAGGGCGTGCGTACCTCCTGGGGGCGTAGCACGCTGCTCGTCCTCGCGATCACGCTGCACCACATCCCTGAAGGTATCGCTCTAGGCGTGGCCGCCGGTGCGGCCGCTTCGGGCGCGCCGGGGACGTCGGTGGGAGCCGCGGTCGCGCTCGCGCTGGGACTCGGAGTCCAGAACTTCCCTGAGGGGCTGGCCGTAAGCGCGCTACTTCGCCGAGAAGGCCATTCGCGTGGCCGAGCCACCTACCTGGGGGCGATGACCGGTTCCGTCGAGCCAATCGCGGCTGTTTTGGGCGCGGCGCTTGTCAGCCTGTCGATGGTGCTTTTGCCGTGGGGCCTGGCCTTCGCCGCCGGAGCGATGGTGTTCATCGTGATCGAGGAGCTGGTGCCCGAGTGTCAGCAGTGCGGCAACGGCGATGCCGCCGTCCTTGCCGCCATCCTCGGCTTTGCGCTGATGACCGTCCTCGACATCGCATTGGGCTAGTAGGAGACGGGCTGGCTGGTCGATCGATCGGCGATGTCTCGGCAAACATGTTTCGGGGAAGGCTTACCCTGCGAGACCGTCAACGTTCCGGACAACCGCTAGGCCGGCGACGGGGAGCCTCCTCATGCGAGTGAGCAAGATCGAAATCGGTCAGGTTGTGGATTCACCCGATGTCGAGGCAGGCGTCGAGGCCCCAGGTCTGCAGCCGCCGGTGCTCGAGCGACGTGCCGCGGCTGGACGAACGCGACCGAGCAGCCAGGTTTCGGCTGACTCCAGGCGGCTGAAGGCAGAAGAAGAGCTGAGAGAGAGCGAGGCGCGCTTTCGGAGGCTGGCCGAGAACTCGCCTGCACTCATCTATCGCTTCTGTCTGGATCCGCCGGGGTTCGACTACGTCAGTCCGGCCGCCACCGCAATCACGGGGTACACGCCTGAGGACCACTACGCGGATCCGCAGCTCGGCTTCAAGCTCGTCCATCCCGACGACAGGCATCTACTCGAAGAGGCAAGCGACCCCTCGTCAGCGTCGTCGACCCTTACGTTGCGTTGGGTTCGCAAGGACGGGCGCACCATCTGGACGGAGCAGCACAACACTCTGATCCTCGACTCTGCCGGAGCTCCGATCGCCATCGAGGGCATCGCTTTGGATGTCACCACGATCAAACAGGCGGAACTCGACTCACTCGCGGGCACTGCTCGACTAGAGCAGATGGTCCGAGACATCACGCACGTCATGGGTCTCATCGTGGAGACCCGTGATCCGTACACGCAAGGACATCAGGAGCGGGTTGCGATTCTTTCCGGCCTTATCGCCCGAGAGCTGGGTCTTTCGGAGTCAGAGGTGAAAGTTATCGAACTGGCCGCGCTCGTCCATGACGTCGGCAAGCTCTCTGTGCCGGCCGAGATTCTCAACAAGCCGGGCGCACTGTCAGACGTCGAGTTCGAACTCATCCGGAACCATTCGTCGCAGGGTTACGAGATTCTCAAGGGTATCGATTTCGGCGTGCCGATCGCGGCGATCGTGCGGCAGCATCACGAGCGCATGGACGGCAGCGGCTACCCTGAAGGGCTTGTCGGCGACGAAATCCTCCTCGAGGCGCGGATCCTGTGTATCGCCGACACGGTTGAGGCCATTGCGAGCCACAGGCCCTATCGGCCGGCCCTGGGACTGGAGTTCGCACTCGCCGAGATCAGCGACGGATCGGGTCGGTACGACGCCGACGCGGTCAACGCTTGCCTGGCGCTTGCAGCGCGCGGCGAACTAGGATTCCTGAAGGCGTCCAAACCCAAGCCATAGTGGCGTTTGTGCGGCCGGCATTTCGCACGCATCGCCGCTCCGCTAGAATCGCCAGAGCACTCCATCCAACTGAGGCGTGCCCATCTGAAAGGCCACCCCTGTGAGCGAGTTCGTCTACGATCCGCACCGCATTGAAGAGCAGTGGCAGGCCGCGTGGGTTGCTGAAGGCCTCTACCATGCCTGCGAGGACACCGGGAAGCCCAAGAAGTACGTCCTTGAGATGTTCCCGTACCCTTCTGGCGACATCCACATGGGCCACGTCCGCAACTACACCATCGGCGACGTGATCGCTCGCCAGGCATCGATGGCCGGCTTCGAGGTGCTACACCCCATCGGCTGGGACGCCTTCGGTCTGCCTGCCGAGAACGCCGCGATCAAGAGCGACAGCCATCCGGCGACGTGGACCTACGCCAACATCGAGAAGCAGGCCGAGTCGTTCAAGCGTATGGGCTTCTCCTACGACTGGGACCGCACGGTCAAGAGCTGTGACGTCGACTACTACCGCTGGGGACAGTGGATCTTCCTGAAGATGTGGGAGCGCGGGCTGGTCGAGCGCAAGAGCTCGCCGGTCAACTGGTGCCCCAGCTGCGCGACGGTCCTCGCCAACGAGCAGGTCGTCGGCGACAGCCAGTGCTGGCGGTGCAAGAGCGTTGTCGAGAAACGCGAGCTTGAGCAGTGGTACTTCAAGATCACCGAGTACGCGCAGCGGCTCCTCGACGACCTCGACGAGCTGACCGGCTGGCCCGAGCGCGTCAAGAGCATGCAGGCCAACTGGATCGGCCGTAGCGAAGGCGCCGAGGTCGAGTTCGCGCTCTGTGACGAGGCCGACAAGCCCACCGACGAGCGCATCACCGTATTCACCACTCGACCGGACACGCTGTTCGGCTGCACGTTCTTCTTGCTCGCCCCCGAGCATCCGCTGGTTGCTCGGCTGGTCGAGGGCAACGAGTACGCGAACGCAGTCAACGAGGTTGTGGCGAGCGCGGCCCGCGAGACCGCCGTCGAGCGGCAGATAGGGGAGCGCACCAAGCACGGGGCGTTCACCGGCCGCTATGTCGAGAACCCCGTCGACGGCCGACTGGTTCCGATTTGGGTAGCCGACTACGTGCTGATGGACTACGGCACCGGCGCAGTCATGGCCGTTCCCTGCGGCGATCAGCGCGACTTCGAGTTTGCCCGGCAATACGGCCTGGCCATCGTTCCCGTCGTGGTTCCCGCCGGCCAGAC
>CAZIPT010000026.1:0-6053 GCA_964541375.1 uncultured Eubacteriales bacterium | reverse complement strand
CGACGCGGTCTCCTCGGCGGTCCTGGGTGCGGTGCCGCAGGAGGTCGACTGGGACGAGGCCTACGCCGGTCCTGGCGTGATGGTGAATTCGGGCAGCTTCGACGGCATGGCCGGCGGCAAGGACTCCGAGGGCATGCACGCGGTCGCTGCCTGGCTCGCCGAGCGCGGAGTGGGCCGAGAGACCATCAACTTCCGACTGCGCGACTGGCTCATCAGCCGTCAGCGCTACTGGGGCAACCCGATCCCCGCCGTCCACTGCCCAAGCTGCGGGCTCGTGCCCGTACCGATCGAGCAGCTTCCTGTCGTGCTGCCGATGGACATCGACATCACCAAGGGCGAGACGCTCGCCGACCACCCCGAGTTCTACGAGACGACCTGCCCCACGTGCGGAGGCGCCGCCAAGCGCGAGACCGACACGATGGACACGTTCACGTGCTCGTCGTGGTACTTCCTGCGCTACACCGACGCGCGCAACGCCGAGAAGCCCTTCTCGGCTCAGAACGCGAACTACTGGATGCCGGTGGACCAGTACATCGGCGGCATCGAGCACGCGATCCTGCACCTGCTGTACTCGCGGTTCTTCACCAAGGTGCTGCAGGACATGGGGATGGTCGACTTCCCCGAGCCGTTCACCAACCTGCTGACGCAGGGCATGGTCAAGCTCGATGGCGCGACGATGAGCAAGAGCAAGGGCAACGTAGTCGCGCCCGAGGACATGATTGCGAAGTACGGCTGCGACACGCTGCGTGCCTACATCCTGTTCATGGCGCCGCCCGACAAGGACCTCGAGTGGTCGTTTGAGGGCCTCGACGGCATGTTCCGCTTCCTGGCGCGCGTCTCGCGCTTCGTCGCTGACGCCGCCGAGGAGGCCGCTGCCGGAAACGGCGTTGCGGCATCAGGTGATCCGGCGGCCAAGAAGCTGCACCGGGAGATGCACCGCGTCATCGGCAAGGTCACCGACGACGTCGCCCGCTTCCAGTTCAACACCGCTATCTCCGGCCTCATGGAGCTCACCAACGCCGCCTACGACTATCGCCGAGAAGTCGCCGCCGGTCTGCGCGACATCGCCCTGATGCGTGAGGTCGCCGAGACGCTCGTGCTGCTGATCGCTCCGTTCGCTCCGCACCTTGCCGAAGAACTGTGGCGCACGGTGCTCGGCGGTACGGCGTCGGTGCACCTGCAGGCATGGCCGGCGTTCGACGCCTCGGCGGTCGTCGCCGACGAGATCGAGCTTGCGGTGCAGGTCAACGGCAAGGTTCGCGGCAAGATCGTGGTCGCCGCCGACCTGTCGGAGGAAGACATCATCGCTGTGGCGCTCTCCTCGGTAGCCGACTGGGTCGAGGGCAAAGAGGTGAAGAAGGTCGTAGTGGTTGCGGGCAAGCTCGTGAGCGTGGTCGTCGCGGGGTAAGTCCGCGGTAAGGATTCAGCAAGCAGCGTGGTTGATGCTGTCTCTCGCGAGACGCCGGTGGTCGGCTTTTCGCAGAGTCCGGCATCACGGTGACGCCCCTTTCGCCGTCGGTATCAGACGGACGGAGGGGGTGTTCTTGCGTGTGGGAGCAGCTTGAGAAGCGGCTTTCGGACCTGGCAAGGAGGGCCGGGCTGGCAGGCGTGCCGCCTGCGGCGGTTGCGGGTGTCGCGGTGCTGCTTGCGGTCGCAGTCGGGGGCGCGCTCTGGAGGTGGTGGCCGCGCAGCGAGCCGGCGGGGCCCTCGGCGGGGATTGCGCGCGCAGAGGCCGGGAGCGCGGGCGCAGCGAAGGCGTCGTCAGTCGCTTCGGGCTCGATGTCGTCGGGCGCTGGCTCTGCGAAGGGCGTGTCGGCGGCCAAGGGTTCGGGACCGGTCACCGTGCACGTGGTTGGAGCGGTGATCCACCCGGGGGTGTACGAGCTGGCCGCAGGGGCCCGAGTACGAGACGCTGTGGCTGCGGCGGGCGGCATGACGGGCAACGCCGCCCAGGCGTCGATCAACCTGGCTCGTCCCTTGACTGACGGCGAGCAGATCGCCATTCCCACCCAGGATGAGTATGCGAAGGCCACAGCTGGCGCGGCCAAACGGAACGTGAGCGGAGCGGGCAAAGGCGTGGTCAGCCCCGGCGGTGCGTCGGCCGAGAACCCCGGCGCACCGTCCGCGGGCGCGGTAGTCAACATCAACACTGCCGACGCCGCGGCGCTCGACGCGCTGCCGGGTGTGGGCCCGTCGACTGCCGCCAGGATTGTGGCGGATCGTGAGGCGAATGGCCCGTTTGCCTCGGCGGACGATCTTGGGCGCGTGTCAGGCATCGGCCCCAAGAAGCTCGAGGCGCTACGAGATTCCATCAGTGTCCAGTGAGGTTTCCAATCGCGCGTTGATTCGACCGTCACTCCCACCGCTCGCTTGGCTGGTGGTGGCGCTTTGGTCGGGGATTGCCCTAGCTGAGACTGTGCTCTGGGGTGCAGGTCGTGCCGGGCTGGGAGGTCGCGTCTGGTACTTCGCGGCCGGGTGCGCCGTTCTGGCGATCGTCGGAGTGTTCCTCGCGCGTTCGCGCCACGCAACCCCGGCGCTGCTTGCACTGGGACTCTCGGCGGGTCTGGTGCTGGGCGGACTGTACTGGTCGCACTGGAACGCGCAGGTAGACGGGTTGGAACGGGCCGGCTCCAGGACCTGGCTGGTCGAAGTACTCACCGACGAGGCCCAGGGCAAGTTCGGCTCGAACTCTCGCGGCAGGATCGTCGGGCCGGTGTGCGCGGGAGCGCTTGTGACGGTCGACTGGCCCGCCAAAGGCACGATCCCTGTAGTGGGTCGCGAGATCGAAGTGCGGGGTTCGGTCAAGGTCCCCGGTACCGACGAGTGGGGACGGCGCTCGTTTCGGACCGGCGTGACCGGCAACCTTCGTGCACGTCGGGTCACTGAGCTGGGCTGGGCGCACAGCGTGCGCGGTGCGATCGGCCCCTTGAGGCAGTGGGCGGTGACCCGTGTCGCGGCGGTCTCCGGTCCCGGAGGAGACCTGCTCAGCGGCGTGTTGCTGGGCGATCGAAGGCGCATGACGGGTACGCCCGCCGAGGCGGACTTTCGCACAACTGGGCTGACGCACCTGGTGGCCGTGTCCGGGAGCCATCTGGTGGTGGTCGCAGCCGTTGCCGGCTGGCTCATGACCGCCGTGGGTCTTGGGCGGTGGCCACGGAGTGCGGGTATCGCCGCAATCGTGGGTGCGTACGTCGTGTTCTCCGGTGTGCAGCCGTCGGCTGTGCGTGCGTGGGTGATGGCGATGGCGGCCGCAGCGGCGTGGATCGGCGGCCGCCGGGCCGATGGCGGCTCCACGCTTGCGATTGCGGCCGCCGTGGTGCTGGCGGTATCACCCGCGAGCTCGTTCGACTTGGGCTTCCGACTATCAGTTGCCGCGGTAGCCGGCCTTGTCTTGCTGGCGCGACTCGGCACTGCATGGATCGAGCCCGCACTACCGCGCCCGATGCGCGGACTTGCCGAGCCGATCTCACTGACACTTGCCGCGACCGTAGCCACGCTGCCGATCATCGTGCCGACATTCCAGATGCTGTCGCTGGTTTCCCCGGCTGCCAACATCCTGTGCGGGCCGCTGGTCTCGCTGGTACTCCTTGCGGGACTCGCGGGACTTGCGGCTTCGGCAGTATGGCCCGCGCTCGGTGCGGTGGTGCTCGGCTTCGCCGGAGCGACGGGGGCCATCGCGGTATCCGCAGCCGGGTGGCTCGCGTCGTGGCCGCACGCTGCGATACCGCTTGGGTTCTCGGCGACAGACGGCTTCGTGCTTGCGCTCGGCGCGATCGCGTGGGTATGGGCGGCGTGGCCGAGCCCGACGCGCGTGCGGTCGCTCGGGCTTGTCGGCGCTCTGGTTGTCGGCACGCTGCTGCTGGGCATTGGCCCGAGGGTGAGCACCGGGCCGACGATCGAGATGCTGGACGTGGAGCAGGGTGACGCGATCCTCGTGCGTGATGGGGGACGCACCCTACTGATTGACACCGGTCCATCGCCAGCAGTGCTCAGGGCGGCACTGGCGCGGGCGGGGGTTCGCGCGCTCGACGGCGTCGTGATCACACATATGCACGCCGACCACGCTGGTGGGCTCGGGGCACTGGAGGGGCTGGTCAAGGTCGGGCTGATCGGCTTGCCCGCAGGAGCACGCGCCAAACGCTCGGAGATTCTCTCGACCGCCGAGACCCTCTGCGGGCCCGAGGACGTCAAAGAGGTCGCTTCGGGCGAAGCGTTCTCTGTCGGAGGAATCGCGCTCACGGCGGTCTCACCGGCGGCGGCCGTCGAGGATGCGTCCGCAAACGAGTCCAGTGTCGTTCTGTTGGCAACGGCGCCGGGCTTCTCGGCGGTACTGACGGGGGATGCCGAGAGTGACGTGCTGCAACCGCTGATCGACCAAGGTGTGCTGGGCGACATCGACGTGCTCAAGGTCGGCCACCACGGCAGCGCGGGCGCGGTCAGTGACAGCGTGATGGCGGCGCTCAAGCCCGAGTACGCGCTCATCAGCGTTGGTACGGGCAACAAGTTCGGACATCCCAAGGCTTCGACGCTCGACGAGTTGACGCGCGGTGGGTCCCGGATAGTGCGTACCGACCAGTCCGGCGACATCACGGTGCAGGTCGGGAAGCGCGGCTATGCCGTGCGTGCTGCGCGTACGACCACGCAGTGGGGACCCCTGCGGCCCTCACCGTGGGCAGCCCGCGGACATGGCGGCGCGGCCGCGGCGTATGCGACACTGGCAATGCACTCAACCAGCGCAAGATTTCGCGCCACTTACGCAGTCCTGGAGCCCAATGGCCAAGCAACTCTCCGAGTACAAGCCCGTCTACCTGATCGTCGCCGAGCAGGACATGCTCCTCAACCAGGCTGTCGATGCACTCAAGACGAGCGTCGCCGAGGTCGCCGACCTGGACTTCAACCTCGAGACCTTCGAGGGCGAGTCCTTCAATGCCGACGACGTGGTTGCGGCCTGCAACACGCTGCCGTTCGTCTCAGAGCGCCGCCTTGTGATCGTGCGCGGGATCGACAAGCTCTCCAAAGACGCCTCCGAGACCCTGGTGCGCTATGCCGAGAATCCCTCTCCGACGACCATCCTCGCGCTCGTGGGCAAGAAGCTCGCGAAGAACACCCGGTTGTACAAGATCGTCGACAAGCTCGGCGGAGTCATCGAGCGCAAGACGCCTGATGCCCGCGAGTTTCCCCGCGTGGTGCAGGACATGTTCGCGCGCGCAGGAAAGCGCGTCTCGCTCGACGGGGCGGAGTACCTGGTCAACGCCGTGGGCCGAGACATGCAGCGGCTGTCTGTCGAGGTCGGGAAGACCGTCTCCTACGTGGGCGATCGAACTGAGGTCGGCCTCGCCGACGTCGAGGAGGTCGCGTCGACCACCGCCAAGACGTCGGTGTTCGAGCTGGGCAACGCATTGGGCAATCGCGATTGTGGCGCCGCTCTGCGTCTGCTGAACCGGCTTCTCGGCGACGGCGAGTCGGTCTACGGACTGCACGCGCTTGCGCTCAGGCAGTTGCGGGACCTGCTATCGGCCAGGGCGCTCATCGACCGTGGCCAGGACTCGCAGGACGACCTGGCCAAGGCACTCGGCAGACCTGCGTGGCAGATGCGGAACCTTGGCAGTCAGGCGCGGCGCTTCTCGTCGGGGGAGCTTGTGGCGCTGCTTCAGGCTGCTGCCGCAAGCGAGGCGGAAATGAAAACGAGCCGGGATCCCCGACTCGCCTTCGAGCGCTGGATTGTGAAGGTGTGCGGCTAGGCGGAGACGCCGTTTGCAGCCTTCATGATGCCGGACTTACGATTGGCGGCCTGGCTGGCGTGAATGACGCCCTTGCTTGCGGCCTTGTCCAGCAGCCGAGAAGCGTCAAGCGCCGCGGTGTGCGCGGCAGCAGCGTCGCCGGCCTCGATTGCAGTGTGGACCTTCTTGGTCGCCGTCTTGAGTTCCGACTTGACGGCCTTGTTGCGCTGGCGCGCCTTCTCGTTGGTGAGTACGCGCTTCTTCTGACTCTTGATATTAGCCACGGTGCCTGTTCCTCCAAGTGAATACGATGGTGCCCGTCGCAGTGGGGTG
>CAZIPT010000025.1:0-29786 GCA_964541375.1 uncultured Eubacteriales bacterium | reverse complement strand
GCGGTCAAATTTTCCCTTGGTTCGTCGATGGCTAAGGCCCGGGGGAGAGGGCGGTTCAAACTTCAAATCGCCGGGGGGTTCCGCGGACTCGCGGCGACCTTAAGTGCTACGACGGACGGTCTGACCAAGCGGACTTTGAGCGTGAGCGCGGTCGCGGATCGCGTGGCCAAGGCCGGCGGGAATGTGAAGCCGGTGCGCAAGCATATAGCCCAGGCGAAGAGGCATCTGTCCAAGGCACGAAGCCTGGAGAGGCAAACTGTCGCAAGCTTCACGGCGGTCGTCACGGCGAGCAACAGGCCCGCCGCATTCAGCACGGCGCGCAAGAAGGGCAAGCTGGCGACCGCCCAGCTCAAGCTGGCGCAGGCAGATGTTCGCGCGGCGACATCTGAGCTGAGAGTCATCGTCAAACGGATGCAGACCAAGTAGCACCCCGGGAAGGCGAATGGTCCAACGGCGCGGCACCATAGGCCCGGCACTGGCGCTACTGCTGATGGCAGGAGCGCTTCTCGGCGTTTCGGGGTGTGCCTCTCGGCAGGCGACCTTCGAGCCCAACTCCGCCGGCGCCACCGAGCAGAGCGCATCGGCTGGCACAGCCGAGTTGGCCACCGCGGCTACCATCACCGCCACAGCAACCCCCGCGAGTCAGTCGGCGACCCCGGCCTCCGAGGACGCGGCAGCCGGGTCCGGCGCGGCTTCGGGCGGCCCGGCGACTTCGGGACTGAGCACCAAGGACGCGAGCACCCTGGATGCGGAGCTCTCGGCGATCCAGTCGGAGCTCGACCGGTTGAGCGTGCCGAGCGACAGCGACTTCGACAACATCGGCTCCGGGCTCAAGTAGTACCCTTGGAAGGACGGGGCGCGGGCGATACCGCAGTTCCCTGAACGCCGAGGAGCCCGGATTGCACTTCTACTACCTGCCGACGATCGACTACCCCGTGATCTGGCCGTGCCTTGGTATCGCGCTGCTCGTATTCATCCCGGTGAGCATCTGGCACGACCGCGCCTGGCGCCGGACTGTTGAGGAATACGGCGCGCTACGCGCCGCGTCCGGCGCGACCGATCCCTGGCCACCGGAAGGCATGCGCGCTCTGATCGGCGTGCAGCCGTGGCTGATCCTGACGTCCGCGGGGCTGCTCGCGACGATGACCGCTATCGGGCTTGCTGCGCTCTTGGCTTGGCCTCGGAAGCTACCGTTCTTTGATGGTCCGCTCAACTACTTCGACCGGCCCTACGTCGCGACGATGGTGGTCGCCGGAACCGCAGCGGTAGTGGGAGCGGTGGCACTAGGAGTCGACCTCGCACGATCGCCTTGGGCGGGCGTAGCGCGCCGGATTCGCCGAGCGACCCACGCCCGGCCCGAGAAGCGCGAGCGGTTGTTCTCGGCGGCGCTGGCGGTGGATCCGGGAGTGAAGGAAGCTCGGGGGGGCGAATCCGACGAGGCTCCTGCCTTGGACGCGCTCTAGACCTGCCCCACCACTTCGCTGGTGGTGATGTCCTGAACCAGCACGCCGTCGGTGATCTCGAGGATGCGGTCGGTTCGCTCGGCGATGGAGCGGTCGTGGGTAACGATGAGGAACGCGGTGCGCGTCTCCTTGTTGATTTCGCGGAAGAGGTCGTAGACCAGGTTGGTGTTGACGGTGTCGAGGTTGCCCGTGGGCTCGTCGGCAAGTACGACCGCCGGCCGGTTCATGAGCGCGCGGGCGATAGCGACGCGCTGCTTCTGGCCGCCGGACAGCGAGTTCGCGTTCTTCTTGCCCATGCCTTCGATCCCGAGCATTGTCAGGGTCTCATCGGCGCGCGTTTGGATCTCCTCGGCGCTCAGCTCTCTGCGGATAAGGGCCGGCATCGCGATGTTCTCGTACACGGAGAACTCGGGCAGCAAGTAGTGGAATTGAAAGATGAAGCCGATCAGCCCGTTGCGCAGCGCGGAGCGCGCCGGCTTGTCCAGCAGAGCCGCGTCCTGGCCGTGGTATTTGACCGTGCCCTCGGTGGGCGTATCGAGCAGTCCCAGTAGATTGAGCAGCGTCGACTTGCCCGAGCCTGACTGTCCGACGATTGCCGCAAACTCGCCCGTGCAGACTTCGAAGCTGACGCCGTCCAACGCCTTGGTCGCCGCATCGCCGGTCCCATACACCTTGTGCAGGCCGCAGGAGGCGACCAGAAGTCCGGATTCGCACTCAGCCACCCTGAATCACCTCGATGGGGTCGAGCTTTGAGGTCTGGCGAATCGGAATGATCGATGAGAGCACGGCCACACTCACGCCAATGCAAAACGAGATGACGACGAACTTCGGCTGAATCTCGATCTTGAAGGGAGCGGGCGAGAGCCCGAACAGCCACAACACCCCGAACGACAGCGCAACCCCGCCCAACGAGCCGAGCGTTCCCAGGATGAGCGCCTGCCAGAGGAATATCAGACCGCTCGGGCGGTCGGCGAGCCCCATGGCCTTCAGTATTCCGATCTGCCGCGTCTTCTGGACCGCTGCGATCGCGAGCGTGGAGGTGATGCCCAGCGCAACGGCGACCAAGACAAAGACCTGGATCATGTAGCCGGAGACACCCTGGCTGATAAGCGCCGCAAGTATCTGCGTGTTCTGCGCCTGCCACTCGTTGACCGAGACGCCGGGCAGCTGCTGGCTCCAAGCCGAGGCGACCTCTTTGGACTGGTAGGGGTCCTTCAGTTGTATCTGAATCTGCGAGTATCGGTCGTTCGGCCATCCAAGAACGTTTTGCGGTATCTCACCAGCGACGAAAGCATTGCGCTGGTTGAACGCCGCCGCGCCCAGGTCGAAGATGCCGCTCACGGTCAGCGTGCCGGTCTGACCATTGGGGAACTTGAGTGGAACCGGATCGCCCGGCTTCAGGCCGAACTTCTCGGCGAAGTCCTTGCCGATCATGATCTCGCCCGTGCCGAGTGACGCCTTTCCCTCGATGGTGCGTCGCTTGAGGTCGTAGATACCATCGATGCCCGTCAAGTCGCCGCCGATGAGACCGAATGAAGCACTGTCCGTTCCGTTGCTGTACAGCGCAACAACGCTGCGGATCGCGGCGACCGCGTTGGTCTTGACCCGCGGGTCGGACATGACGAGACTCTTCATCTCGGGCGTCAACCTGACCGGGTCGGACTCCTTGATGGCCTTTATGGTGACGTGCGCCGACGAGCCAATCGTGCTGTTCAGCGTGTTCGCCTGAAGGCTCGTGATGATCGACCCGATGAAGATCTGCGTTGCGATGCCCACCGCGATTCCGGAGGCGATGAGTATTGACTGGACCCGGCTCGAGCCGAGGAACCTCCACGCGATACGCAGTGACAGCATGCGCATCACCCGTCCACTGGAGTGCCGGGTAGGCCCAGCTCGGCCGGGTCGAGTAGGTCCTCGGCGGGCCAGCTCCGGTCTTTGGCGAACGCCGGGCCACCCACCACGATCCGCACGCCCGGTAGAGCGCGGCGCAGCGCGTCGATGAACCGGCGCAGCTCAACGCGCTCGAAGACGGTCGACACCGAGAGCGCCACGAGCTCGGGTCGGGTTTCGTGAGCCGCGGCGATGATGTCGAGAAGCGGGGTATCGGCGCCCAGGTTGGTCACGTTCCAGCCGGCCAGCTCGAACCGGTCCGAGAGCATCCGCAGACCCAACTCGTGCCGCTCCTGAGGAGGGCACGCGAGCAGGACAGTGTGGCCCGCGGGCGGCACTTCAGCTGCGAGCCTAAGCACCGTCGGATAGAGCGCTTCGATCACGGTGAGCACAACGTGCGAGGCGAGATGCTCCTCCCATACGCTTTCCGTGCCGTGACACCACGATGTCCCCACTTGTGCCAGATAGGGCCCCAGAACCTGCGTGTAGAGCTCCGGGATCGCGATACGTCCCGATTCGACGGCGTCGAGCACGAGCGCCACTGCACCCGCGCGGTCTCGCGCATCGACGCGCTCACTGAGCTCGCCGAGGAGATCCGTCGCGACGTCGTCCTGGCCTGAGGTGTCCACGTGGCTCCTTTCCCTTGTTTGCATGGTACCCGATGGTGCCTGCGTGGAAGCCGCATCGGCGCAGATGGAGAGGGCGTCTTGGGGCACGCCGAGGGGAGGCTGTCGCATGGGCTTTCGCGGCGCTAGACAACCAACGACGAGGCAGGTACACTCCCGTTCGCTGTCCGCTTCGGCGGATACCCTTCGGGGGTGTAGCTCAGCTGGTTAGAGCGCTGGCCTGTCAAGCCAGAGGTCGCGGGTTCGAGCCCCGTCACTCCCGCCACAGAATATGCAGAGGTCAGAGGCCGAAACGCCCCTGACCTCTCTCTATTGTAGGGAGCGGCTGTCGCCGCGCGCTCACCAGAGGAACATCTGAACGCTATCGTCGCCGCCCCAAGCAGTGTTGGTATACAGGAGGAGATCGTAGAACTCATAGCTGGAGGAGTCGAACTCGAACTCGGTGACCGGCAATCCACCCGAACCGGCCCACACGCCCCCTCCGTTTGGATTCACGATTTCCACCACCACGGGGTGCGAGAACTCCATCCAGAAGCCCCGCCAGGCCGGAAGCCAGAGGTTCCACTTGTAGGAGAAGTTGCCCCCGGCATCGATGCCTTGGTAGGGAACGGATCCGTCGATATTGACATGTGCGGTGGTGCGCACTGTTGATGACTTGCTCGACCTGTACTTGCTGCTCCCCTTGAACCTGATGAACCATGTTGCCGTGTCCGCCGACTCGACGGCTATGGGCGCCGCGAAGGTATATCGCCCCCTTGAATCTGTCTTGGCGGATGCCAACTGGGCGCCGTCTCGGTACAGGTAGACCCGTGTGCTCTTGATGGCTTTGCCGCTCGACGTCTTCAGCTGTCCTGAGACAGTGGGCGTGTAGTCGGCGTGCTCGAGGGCGGACGACACCGATATCGAAATCCTCGTCCGTGTCTTCGCGATCGCGGGAGTCGGCGCGATGATGAGCGCCGACAGCAGAACCAAGAGAACAACCACCAGTAGTCGTTTGCGCATGATATGCCCCCTGACATAGGGTTCGCCGACGAGACTCGCTCGTGGCGACTGGCCAGTACGCAACAACCACCGACTTCGCTACAAGAACACCTTCTTCCCCGACGGTCAGCCAAGTCGGGGCGTTGCCGATTCTTCTCCGTATCCCCTATTCAAGTGGTACCCACGTCGCGTCGATGACTATCAGTGAGGACACGACTTCTGAGGCCTGGACGGCCCTGAGGCTTGGGTCTCGCGCTGTGCTACGGCGATGCTACAGTTCCATGCTCGTCCGGGGTCGCTTCCAGTCCTACCCGCTCCGGAGTAACCGCAGCTAGACCACACAGGGTCCGCTCCAGCCGCAGACCCCGTCTCACCGGTCAAGCCAGAGGTCGCGGGTTCGAGCCCGGTCACTCCCGCCACGAACAACTCGCAGGTCAGCCTTGGTTTCCTCGGTTGGCCTGTCTTGCGTCTCGTGTCGCCGCGCCAGGGTTTGCCCGCGCGGTGACGGGTATATCCCTCACGGGACATCAGTCGCTGAGCCGGGGGGCTCAGGGCGTTTGGAAGGGCGCTCGCCGCCCGGAGGAGGGGTCATGTTGCTGCAATCACACTCGCTTCGCGCGCGCCAGAACGGGTCGCAACACGTCATTGTCTGGCTGGCGCTTGCCGCGCTCGTTGCGGCGGGCGTGATGGCAGCACCCTCGTCGGCGCTGGCGGCTGACCTGTACGTCAGCCACACGGCCGTCGGAGCGTACGCCTCTGTTGCTGCTGCGGTCACTGCGGCGGCGAGTGGCGACACCATTCACGTCGACGTCGGCACCTACAACTGCAACGTCGTGCTGAACAAGCAGCTCACGTTGGTTGGGGCAGGCCCGGAACTGACCACCCTGAACGGTGAAGCCGATGGGACGGTCATCCAGGTGAACACGGGCGGCACCGGCTCGATGATCTCTCAGCTCAAGATCACAGCAGGCAAAGCCACAAACGGCGGGGGCGTCTACTGCAACTCCTCCTCGCCCATCATCAGCTACTGCGTCGTCACGGAAAATGAGGCCGACGCTGGGGGTGGCATCTACTTCTCTGGCAGTTCCTCGGCGCGCGTCACCGGCTCTACCATCAGCTCGAACACGGCCGCAGACGCAGGGGGTGGCATCTACGGAGATACGGAGTCCAGCGTCGCCGTGGAGGACTGCGTGATCCAGGGCAACCGCGCGGCGCAGGCCGGTGGCTCCGGCGGCGGTGTCTACAGCGTAGAAGGCACCATGACCGTGCGAAGGACAACGATCTCGGGAAGCGAAGCGGACATCTACGGCGGCGGTTACCTGTCCGCCGGCGGCTGGTCGAGCATCGAAGAGTGCACGATCGCCGACAACAGTGCAGGCCACGGCGGCGGCGTAGCGGTCTTGGGCGGTGAGGCGCTGATCACGAGTTCCACAATCACCGCCAACGCCGCCTCGACGCAGGGTGGCGGCCTGGCGATCTTCGGTGGCACGGTCGCGACGATGACCGCGTCGTCGATATGCTCGAACACCGTGACGCCGAATATGTACGCAATGTACGGCGGCGGCGCCTATCTGATGCAGAGCACAGCGGTCTTTGACCGCTGCGTCGTCAACGGCAACAGCGCCCCTAGAGGCGGCGGTGTGGGGGAGCAACAGGACAGCTCGTCCACGTTCACGAACTGCCTGTTCGCCGAGAATGCGGCGAGCGATGAGGGTGGCGCGCTGTTCTGCGATGCCGGCTCGGCCACTAGCTGGGTGAACTGCACGGTCGCCGACAATCAGGCTGCCGACTACGGCGGCCTGTACCATCAAGGGGGATACGGGCTCCCTCCGGGCAGGTTCACGAACTCGATCGCGTGGGGCAACGGCGTTGACATCAACGACTTCGAGGCCGTGTACTCCGACTTCGAGGCGGCGACGCCCGGGGGGACCAACATCTCGGCCGACCCGATGTTCGTGAACGCAGCGGCCGGCGACTACCGCCTGACCGCCGAGTCGCCCTGCGCCGACACGGGAACATCTACGGGCGCGCCTGCCACCGATATCGACGGCGTCTCGCGCCCCCAGGGCGCGGGCTACGACATGGGCGCCTACGAGCGAGCGGGTGCGACGTACACATTGAGCTACCGCGCCGGCGTGGGCGGCTCGATCGAAGGCAGCGCCACACAGGTCGTGCGCTACGGCGGGAGCGGAACTAGCGTCACCGCTGTGCCGTCGGCCGGCTACGTCTTCACGGGGTGGTCCGATGGCGCCACCGTGACCTCGCGTACTGATGCGCACATCACCGCCGACAAGACCGTGACCGCGCAGTTTGTCTCGGCAGCGGGCTACGTCAAGCTGGGCACCGTGCGCTTTGGGATACGCTCCTCGAAGCTCACGCGGGGCACCAAGCGGGCGCTTCGAGCCCAGGCACGCTCGATGGTGGCGCAGGGTGTGACGAAGGTGCGTGTGGACGGGTACACATCGAAGATCCCAGACGGTGGAACCACGTGGCGGGCCAACAAGAGGCTTTCCGAGGCACGCGCGCGGACGGTGCGCAAATACCTCGCTGCGCAGCTCAAGACGCTCGGGTCTCATGCGAGCGTGACGTCGGCCGGCTACGGCTCTAGCGACCCGGTCAAGTCCAATCGCACCAAGAGCGGGCGTGCGGCGAATCGCCGTGCCGAGGTGTGGGTGAAGTAGGGCGATCCTTGGGCGGTACGTCGAGGGTGACCCGATCCAGCGTGCTGGGTACAGTCTCCTTGTGGTCGCGCGGCCTATCGCCGGCGCCACTTCGGAGCGGGGGCGTCCCATGGGACACACAGCGCGCAGGCTTCTCTTTGTCGGACTTCTCGTCGTGCTCGTGTTCGCGACGGCGGGCTGCGTGCGCGAGACGCGGCCGTCACAGCGGCCGGCCTCTGGCATGGGTATGGGCGGTGGATCGGCTTCAGGAGGCATGGGTTCTGGCGCGATCGCCGTTTCGCGAGATGCGTCGATGTGCGCTCCGGTCTTTCACTCCTCGGCGGGGGTCATCGTGGTCCCTCGTGTTCTCGCGCCGGCGGATGGTTGGATCGTGGTCCGCTCAACCGCGACCACGGCGGGGATTCTGGGATGCACCCCGGTTCGCAAGGGCGAGAACAGCGACGTCACGCTCAGACTTTCGACGGCCGATACTCACCGGGTACGCGTCGCGCTGTTCGTGGACCGGGGGTCGAGAGGGACTCTGGAGTTCAATCCGGACCGACCAGCTTCGGCTTTGGACAAGCCGGTCATCGTGGACGACGCGACCGTGGAGCTCCCCTTGGCTCTCGCAGGTTGGGGGGCACCCGCGAATCCTGGTACGGCGGTGATCCTTGTGGAGGACCAGAAGGCTGGGCCCGAACTCGAGGTCAACTACCTGCTCGTGCCCGCACAGTCATGGGTCGAGGTTCGACGCATCGAGAAGGGCGTTCCGACCCAGCGACTGGGAGTTCTCATGCGCCCGGCGGGAGAATTCCAACGCGTCCGGGTCCCTGTAAAGGGCGCGAAGCCCAAGGAAGAGGTGCTCGTCACAGTCTTTGCCGACAACGGCGTGCTCGGTCGGTTCGAGCCGGCCACGGGGAACCCTCTGAGCGGGATCGACCAGCCCTGGGTCTCGGCGGGAAGCGTGACGTCGCAGCGCGCGCGTCTCCGCTGATTCTTGCCTCGCCCAGACGGCGGTGAAGCGCGCCCGGCCGCAACAGCTCCCTCGCGCTACAAACTATCTCCATCGGGTATACACAAATGGTTCGCAGCCATGGCGACGCCCTGTAACTGCCAAGGGGTGGCGCCGCAAATTGGGGAGGCGCGAAGTGAGACGTTTGACAGGGGCTTCGTTGCGTTTGGCCTTGGCCACCACGGTGCTTCTACTTGGTACCGTGCCGCTCGGCTGGGCGTTCTCGAGTGCCAAAGGAGCGGATGAGCCGCAGATCACCCCGGACGTTCAGCAGCGAATCGACTCGGTCAACCGAAAGCACAATCTGCCAAAAGTGCGTGAGGCAGCCGCGCTTCGCCGCAAACTCCTGTACACGGTGCCGATGCTGACGTTACAGGCCGCGAGTACCGGGTCGGTCAGGGCAGCGGCCCTTCCTGTTCCAGGTCCCGGCGGCACGCCTGACTACTTCGGCTCTACGCCCAACTGGGCTTTCACACCGCACCTCTCGAAGTTCGTGGATACCCTGCCCGGAGTCGGGCCGACCAACGCGAACAACCTGGGCGAGTTCATGCCGGTCGGGAAGCCCGATACCGTCACGTACCCCGGCTGTGACTACTACGAGATCGAGCTGCGCGACTACGAGCAGCAGATGCACTCCGAACTGCCGCCGACTCGGCTGCGAGGCTACGTGCAGGTCAACCGCGGCACCGACGCCGCGGGGCACAACACGCTGGTTCCGGATCCCATCCACTACCTGGGTCCGATCATCCAAGCGCGAAAAGACCGACCGGTGCGCGTGAAGTTCACCAACAGGCTTCCAACCGGTGCTGGCGGCGACCTGTTCCTGCCGGTCGACAAGTCCGTGATGGGGGCGGGTCTGGGACCCGACCTGGTCAACGACTACACCCAGAACCGCGGCACGATTCATCTTCACGGAGGACAGACGGTTTGGATCTCCGACGGGACACCTCACCAGTGGATCACGCCGGCGGGTGAGGGCACGCCGTATCCCAAGGGCGTCAGCGTCAAGCCGGTGCCGGACATGCCCGACCCGGGCGACGGGTCGATGACGTTCTTCTACTCGAATCAGCAGAGTGCTCGGATGCTCTGGTACCACGACCACACCTATGGGTTGACTCGGCTCAACGTCTACGCTGGCGAAGCTGGCGGCTATTTGCTGACCGACGACACCGAGCAGCGACTCATCAGACAAGGCACGATCCCCTCCGATCAGATCCCGCTCATCATCCAGGACAAGACCTTCGTGGATGCGTCGACGATACCTACGACCGATCCGACATGGAACGGTGGCTCGACGCCAGGGACCGCTCACACCGGCGACCTGTGGTTCCCGCACGTCTACATGCCTAACCAGAACCCCTACGACCTCACCGGAGGCAATCCGATGGGCCGCTGGGATTATGGCCTGTGGTTCTACCCACCCACGACCGACATCACGCACGGCCTGGTGACCAATCCCTACTACGACCCTGTCAACGCGCCGTGGGAGCCTCCGGTCATGCCGGGCGTGCCCAAGATCTCGGCGACCATGGAAGCCTTCTTCGATACTCCACTAGTCAACGGCACCGCCTATCCGTCTGTGACCTTGCAGGCGAAGCCGTACCGCTTCCGGATTCTCAATGCAGCCAACGATCGCTCCTGGAACCTGCAGCTCTACCAGGCAGATCCAACGGTGTGGACCTCCGATGGGCGGTCGAATACAGAAGTGAAGATGGTCCCGGCCGCTCCGACAGCCGGATTCCCGGAACTATGGCCTGTCGACGGCCGCCCCGGCGGAGTGCCGGATCCCAGGACAGCCGGGCCGGACTTCATACAGATCGGCAGCGAGGGCGGCTTCCTGCCCGCTCCGGCCGTGGTGAAGAACCAGCCAATCGACTGGAACCTGAACTTCAAGAACTTCACGTTCGGTAACGTCTCAAGCAAGGCCCTGTGTTTGGCGCCCGGCGAGCGCGCCGACGTGATCGTCGACCTCTCAAAGTACTCTGGGCACACCCTCATCCTTTACAACGACGCGCCGGCCGCCTTCCCGGCAAACGACCCGAGAAACGACTACTTCACCAACTGTCCAGACAACAGCGCCACGGGAGGTTCCGCGCCCACGGAGGCGGGTTTCGGTCCGAATACCCGGACCGTCATGCAGATCAAGGTCGTCGGCAAGCCGGCCCCCGCATTCAACATCGCGAAGCTCAACGCCGCGTTCGCATCCACTCCAACTACGCCCGGCGTGTTCGCACAGTCGCAGGATCCGATCATCGTTGCGCAGTCGGCGTATGACTCCGCCTACGCCACCGCGTTCCCCAAAACCTGGCCCTACGCGGGCTACTCGGGGATCAACGACGAGTCGATGGACTTCATGACCATCGCAGGGCTCACCAGACACATCGTCTTCAATCGCAAGGGCATGCACGACGAGATGGGTGGGGCCTACGACGAGTACGGCAGGATGGCGAGCAAGTTGGGCCTGGCCGTCCCCGGCGGGACGGCGCTCACGCAGGGATTTATCCCTCAGACCTACATCGATCCCTCGACTGAGAACGTGGTCGACAACATGGTGCCGATGTCCCCCGTCGCCGGTGACGGCACACAGATATGGAAGATCACCCATAACGGGGTGGATACGCATCCGATTCACTTCCATCTCTTCGATGTACAGCTGATAAACCGCGTCGGCTGGGACAACGCGGTCGACTTCCCAGACCCCAATGAGCTGGGGTGGAAGGAGACCATCAGGGTAAACCCGCTGCAGGACACGATCGTCGCTCTGCGGCCGATCGCACCCACCCTGCCATTTGGCGTACCCGAGAGTGTCCGTTTACTCGATCCAACTCAGCCGCAGGGCGCCACCATGGGGTTCAGCAACGTCGCAACCCTTACGGGCAACCCCCTTGTTCCGCCCACAACCAACCAAGTCGTCAACTTCGGCTGGGAGTATATGTGGCACTGCCACATCCTGAGCCACGAAGAGATGGAGATGATGCGGCCGATCTCGCTTGATGTCACAACCAGCGTGCCGGTCACTCCATTGCTGGCAACCAACGGCGCACCCGGAATCCCCGGCTCGCCGATCAACCTCGTCTGGGTCGACGGCACGCCAGCGAGCGACCCGGCGACCTGGGGAAACCCCAAGTCGGAGATCGGCTTCAGGATCGAACGCAGCACGGTCAGCACGCGGGGGGTCGAGCTGGTACCGTACTCGACCATCAGCACTGCGCTCGCTAATGCCACGACCTACCAGGACATGACCACGGCTGCCGACACCGTCTACCGCTATCGCGTCACCGCATACAACGCCTCCGGTGACGCCAGGTCGGTGCCGGCCACTGCGGCACCACCGAGTCTGGCCACCACCTACACGATCAGTCCGTGGGCGAGCTCCCTGGGATCGATCGTACCGTCGAGCACCCAACTCGTGGCGGCGTCGGCTGACAGCACCACCTTTGCGATCACACCCGACCCCAACAGCCGAATCGTCGACGTCATGGTCGATGGCGTTTCAATCGGCACCAGCTCGAGCGTCACCCTGACCAACGTCCAAAACGACCACGCCGTCTGGGCGTTCTTTGGTCCCGATCTGATTCCCCTGACCATCAATGCTGGAGCGAACGGCAGCATCTCACCCGCGAGCGCCCCAGGGGCATTGGTCGGCCCCGGAGTGGGGTTCGTGGTCCCGCTCAGCCATATCGCCGCAGCGACCACCCACGATATCCCCTACGGCACGACCGAGACGTTCAACATCTTCCCCGAGCTGGGCTATCACGTAGAGGATGTAGTGGTTGACGGCCACTCGGTCGGCCCCGTGTACTCGTACACGTTCACAGACGTGACGGGTCAAGGGCACACCATCTCGGCGGTCTTCGCTCGCAACACCTACACGGTCACGCCGACCACCGTGGGCCCAGGTACGATCAGCCCCGGTACACCGCAGTCCGTGAACCATGGAGACAGCAGGACCTTCACTATCACTCCGTCGCGGAACTACCACATCGCTGACGTCCAGGTGAACGGCGCGTCGGTGGGTGCAGTGGGCTCGTTCGACATGACCAACATCACGGGCGATGAGACCATCACGGCGACGTTTGCAGCGACTCCGCCCGCAGCATCGAGCGTTTCGCAGCCGGGCGTCTCGCCGTCCCGCCCGACGCACGGCAAGACCGCGACGTTCACAGCACGGCTCACGCCGGCCGCCGCAGCCACGGAGGGGTCTACCAGCCTGACTTTCTCGCGTCTTGAGACCAGGACAGTGCGTAGGAAGGTCAACGGCAAGTGGAAGAGCGTCAAGGAAAAGTACTGGCGTGTCAGGGCGACAAAGACGATGAGCGCGGCGTCTGACGGCAAGCTGACACTCCGCTACAAGCTGCCCTACTCGGGAAGCTGGACAATGACCGCCAACTACTCCGGCTCAGGAGGCTTCGCGGCAAGCAGCTCAGCGTCGAAGCGGTTCACGGCGAAGTAGCTGCGAGCGGTGGCCCGCAAGAGTTCTGAAGAAGGACCAGTCGGAAGCGCAAGGCCTCGTCGGGACGACGCCGGCGAGGCCTTGTCGATGGAGCGGCCCGGCCTCGCAGTGGGGTCGGTCCTCGGCTCAAGCCGCCACACTGTGCTGCCGATGGGAATGGTAGGGAACCGATTCGAGAGGCCTGACCGCAGTGCCGGGATCAGAGCCTCGTTCACCCGGGACTTCGGCACTCGTAGGAGATGAGAATCGTGAAGGCCTTCCCTAGGCTGATTCTCGCGTGCATGCTTGCCTTCGCCCTGACTCTGCCAGGGTGCTCGTACGTGCGGTCGCGGTGGGGCGGTGCCAGCTTCTCGAAGGTGTCAGTCGAACCGTCCGGGTCCGTCTCGGTTCCGAGCTCGGAGCCAAGCTCCGCTGCGCCGTCAGCCCCCGCTCCAGCTGCAGCCGCGGAAGACGCGACGCGCGTGATCGTCGGGTTCGACCCCGGCCAAGAAGTACCGGCGCTCTCCTCGGCGCTCGTGATGGGCGCGACAGCCCCGGACCTCTCGACAAACGCGGACTTCGGCGTGGTCAAGGTCCCTGAAGGCGCGGATGTCTCGGCGTTCATCGACGAGCTCAGTACCCGCCCGGGCGTGACGTACGTTGAGCCCGACAGCCCTGTCTACGCGCTCATGGACTCGAACGACCCGGGGTTTCCCCAGCAGTGGGGGATGAAGAGCATCGGCGCCCCTGCCGCTTGGGACGTCGCGCGCGGTGCCGCCATCAAGGTCGCGGTTATCGACACGGGGGTCGATCTGAGCCACCCCGAGTTCGCGGGCCGGATCGACACCGCAAACGACTACGACTTTTCCAACGGCGACACTACCGCACAGGACGACAATGGGCACGGCACACACGTAGCGGGCATCATTGGAGCGACGCTCAACAACGGCATCGGCGTGGCGGGCGTCGCAAACGACTGCACCATCCTGCCGGTGAAGGTGCTGAGTGCCAACGGGAGCGGCGACGTCTCCCACGTTGCAGAAGGGATCCGCTGGGCGGCCGACCACGGTGCGCAGGTGATCAACCTGTCGCTCGGCGGCGAGGACTACAGCCAAACACTCAACGACGCCGTACAGTATGCCGTTCGCCGAGACTGTGTCGTGGTTGCCGCGACCGGGAACACCGGCCAAGACGGCGTGATCTACCCTGCCGCCTACGCGAACGTGATAGGGGTGGGATCCACCGACTCAGCCGACAGACTCTCGTTCTTCTCTACCTACGGCGACGGCGTGGATGTCACGGCACCCGGCTCCAATGTCTACTCGACTCGATTGGGCGGCGGCTACTGCTTCATGAATGGGACGTCGATGGCCACACCGCACGCCGCCGGCGTGGTCGCACTGATTCGTGCCGTTCACCGCGAATGGACTCGTAGCCAAGTTGAGAGCCAGCTGCTCTCCACGGCGCAGGATCTCGGCTCCGCGGGCAAGGACAGATACTTCGGCTACGGACGCGTGCGCGCGGCCGAGGCGCTCGGTGAGGCGGGAGCACCGCTACCGGAAGTATCGACCCGCCTGTCGGCTCCGCGCGTCTCGCCTTCCCGGCCGAAACATGGAAGAACCGCAACCTTCACCGCGTGGATTACGCGCGGCGCTGCGGCAAGCACCGGGACCACGAAGCTCTACCTCTTCCATCTGGAGCGCAAGACGGTGCGCACCAGGGTTCGCGGCCGATGGAGGAAGAGCACAGTCCCCTACTGGAGGCTCAGGAGCACCAAGGTCATGACCCCCGGTGCGGACGGCCGCTTGTCGGCGAGGTACAAGGTGCCGTATGCCGGCAAGTGGATGATGGTGACGTCGTATTCCGGCGCGTGGCCCTACTCGGCCAACAGCGGTGCCCCGACCAGGTTCTCGGCACGATAGGTTCGGCTCGGTTCAGCACGGCGGGGGTCGGTCGGGATGCCCGGCTACCTGGGTCGGCAGGCCCCAGAG
Source organism: uncultured Eubacteriales bacterium (assembly GCA_964541375.1). GTDB lineage: Bacteria > Actinomycetota > Coriobacteriia > Anaerosomatales > JAAXUF01 > JBAXEO01. The sequence goes on along the minus strand of CAZIPT010000025.1, from coordinate 14,731 downwards.
AAGTCGCTACGTCGTGAGAGCGACTGGATGCGCACTGATGAGCCCGAGTTGGGCGAGTGGATGAAGTCGCCGCCTCCCACGTACATCCCGACGTGATGGATCGGGCTCCCAAAGAAGACCAGGTCACCCGGCTCGAGATTCGAGCGCGAGATGCGAGGGCCGCGGCCGATCTGGGCGCCTGAGCTGTGGGGGAGCGAGACCCCGGCCTTGCCGTACGCCCACATCGTCAGGCCGCTGCAGTCGAAGGAGTTGGGGCCTGAGCCCGCCCAGCGGTACGGCTTGCCGATGGCCTTCATCGCCCAGAAGACCGCCGCCGCGCCCTTGCTGCTGGTGGGGGCGTCGCCGCCATCGTCCTTCGGTGAGGCCGACTTGGGCTTGGTTGCCGGCTTGGGACGCCGAGCAGCCGCCTCCGCCGCCGCGCGCTGCCGTGCTACAAGGGCGAGGTAGCGGGCGTGTGCTGCGGCCTCCTCGGCTGCCTTCTTCTGCGCGATCAGGTCCTTGACCTCGGCGTTGAGCCCGCCGAGCACTTTCTCGCGCTCGTCGAGCTGCTGGTTGACGGCCTTCTCGTTGATTGCCATCGCGGTGCGCTGCTTGGCGGCGTTGCTCTTCGCAGAAACGAGCGTGGCGTTGGTCGCGGCTTCATCGGCCTTGTTCTGCTTGAGCTCCGCAACCGTTGAGGCATCGTTCTGGTTCAGCGACGTCAGTACGCGGATGGTCGAGTCCAGTTCCTCGAAGTCGTTGACGCTCAGAAGAACCGAGACGAAGCTCATCGGCCCTTGCCGGTACATCTCGTTGGCGCGGGTGTCGAGGTGCGTCTGCAGCACGGACGTGCGCGCCTTGAGCTTCTTGATCTTGGCGTTGCTGTCGCGAACCTGTTTCTCGAGCGAGTCGTAGCGGTCGCGAGCCGCGTTGTACTTCTCGGCGGCGATCTCGGCCTTGTTGTTGAGCGTTTCGATCTGCGCTGCGACCTGGTCGGCCTGTGCCTGCTTTTGCGCGATCGTGTCGGCGAGAACCGGTGAAGCCGCGACCAGCGCGATGGCGAGCGCGAGACAGGTAGCCATCAGCAGTCGGATGCGGATTCTCAGTGGTTTCACCCTCCAGGTCGCCCAGATCGTTGTATGCGGCCTTCACTGCCGCGGAGGCCGGAGTAGCCGCGAGCGGCGTGCCAGGCCCTTCTCTCGCCGGCCTACGTCGACACCCTATGGGGCGCTGATGACGCCATTGCCAGCCACCCCCATCATACCCCTCCGGCGCGTATGGCCATGTTTCCGGCCCGACAGTCCGAGATTGCGGTTCTGTAACCTCCCCGCAGGCGCTCCGCAAGATGCCGGGCGCACAGTAGGGTAACGAGCCGGTTGTCTTGTCGCCGGACCCCGATCACGAAAGAGGTGCGTTCATGACGGACAACAGCAACGAGACAACCGAGGTCCTGCCGGTGGTCGAGGCGCCAGCGGTGGAGGCCTCCCCGGCAGTGCAGGCGCCGGCAGCCTCGGCGCCCGCAGTGGAGTACACGACCCCGGCCTCACGGCCTCTGAGCGGTACATCCAAGGCGCTGATAGCCGTGGCGGCAACAGTGTTCGGACTGATGCTGCTTGGCGCGACCTTCGCCAGCGGCGTTGCCGTCGGCAGCCACATCGGTGGCGCGCGCGGTGGCTTTGCGGCCCGGCAAGGCCAGTTCGGCGGGCCGGGCGGCGGCATGATGAATGGCCGCGGCTTCGAGGAAGGTCGGCGCGGGCAGGGTTTCCGGCACGGCAACGGCGGTTTCGGCGGCCAGTATGGCCAGACGGAGCCTCAGGGTCAGCTCCCCCCGGGCCACCCGGATTCCCAGGGCCAGCCGGCTCCTCAGGGCCAGACGGCTCCCGACGGCGTGCCGCAGTAGCTCACAACTCCGGCCGCCCCTCCTAGGCGAGGGGCGGCCGTTGCAGTGATACGCTCATCTTATGATGAACGAGAGAACCCACAGCATCCTCGTGATCGAGGACGATCCCGCCGTAGCCGAGGGCCTCGTCGAGGGCATCAGCAACGAGGGGTACGATGTCCACTGGGAGTCCACCGGTGGCGGCGGCGTCGCGTGGGCGCGTGACGAGTCGCCCAGTCTGATCGTGCTCGACGTGCGGCTCCCCGACGGCTCGGGCTTCGACTTCTGCCGACAGATGCGGCAGCTCGGCCTGCGACAGCCAATCCTCATGCTCACCGTCCAGTCCGACGAGCTCGACAAGGTGCTCGGCCTGGAGATGGGCGCTGACGACTACCTCACGAAGCCGTATCGCATGCGCGAGCTGCTTGCGCGCATCCGCGCGCTGCTGCGGCGAACCTACGGCGAGCTCTCCTCGGCGGATGCCGACATCCTCTACGTGGGAGACGTCGTCATCGACCGCACTCGCGCAACCGTGAGCAGCGGCGGTAGAGAGCTGAACCTCACACCGACCGAGTACCGGCTGCTCACGTTCCTCGCGCGTCACCCCGGTCAGGCGTTCTCGCGCGCGCAGCTGATCGAGAACGTGTGGGGAGCCGACGGCGAGTACTACGACGACAAGACCGTCAGCGTGCACGTGCGGCGCTTGCGCGAGAAGATCGAGGCCGACCCCAGCGATCCTCAGCTCGTGCTGACGGTGCCCGGCGTCGGCTACCGGCTGGCCACATAGGATGGCAGCGCTCCGCTCAAAGTCGCTACGCGCGCAGCTCTCGGTGACGTACGCCGGAATCGCGCTGCTGACGGCGGTCCTTCTCGGCGGCATTCTGCTTTCGGTGCTCGGCGGCTACTACTCCCGTGCCGAGAACGACTACCTGAGATCGGCCGAGATTCAGATCCGTAACGAACCGATGCCTGGCCCGGGCGGGTCGGCGCTTGCGATATGGGCCGCCCGCGTGGCCGTCGTCGAGCAGGTGCGCGTGCGCGTCTACGGCGACGACGGCAAGCTGCTGGTCGACTCGGGCTCGCCGAGAGACCTCGACCTAGGGGCGCTCGACATCCGACCGGGCGCTCGACGCGGCGGCTTCCACGAGCGCCGTCCGCAGCCACTCGGCGATGGCATCTTCAGTGGTGACAGCCCGCCGCGGCCCTCCGGGGCGAGCCTCAAGGTCGCGCTTTCCACGTCGGACGGCCAGTCCGCCGGCTACCTGCTGCTCTCGGAGCCGCCTACCTCAGGCCGCGCGGTGCTCGTCGGTATCGCGCAGGCGTGGACGCTGGCCGCCGTGCTCGCAGTCGCACTGGCGGCGCTGGCCGGCTACCTGCTGTCCTCGCGGATCTCGAAGCCCATCGTCGACCTGACCGAAGCGAGCGATCGCATGGCCGAGGGTGACCTGACCGCGAGGGCATCCGTCGACCGCGCCGACGAGGTCGGGCGTCTCGGCGAGTCGTTCAACCAGATGGCCGAGCAGATGGAGGGCACCGTGGTCGCGCTTCGGCGTTTTGTCGGCGACGCGGCGCACGAAATCGGCACACCGCTCACCGCGTTGCGGGCCGATCTCGAGCTTGCCCAGGGAGCGGCCACCACCGACGACGAGCGCCGACTCGTCGGACGCGCGCTGGGCCAGGCCGATCGCCTCCAGTCGCTGTCCGAGGGCCTGCTGAGTCTCTCGCGCATCGAGGCGGGCGACCCGGGCGGCACGATCGAGCGCATCGACCTTGCGGCCACGGTGCGCGAAGCCGCCGAAGCGGTCGCCTCGCGTGCCGAGCAGGCCGGGCTGTCCCTCGAAATCGCCATCGAGCCCTCGGCCCTGGCCGTCCTGGCCGACAAGGGCCGGCTCCAAACGGTGTTCGAGAGCCTGCTCGACAACGCCGTCAAGTTCACGCCCGACGGCGGGACAGTCACCGTCGCCACGCGTGCCGAGAACGGCTCCGCGGTCGCCTCGGTCGCGGACACCGGCATCGGTATCCCCGAGGCCGAGTACGGCGATGTCTTCTCGCGCTTCCACCGGGCCCGCAACGTCGCCGCCTACCAGGGCAGCGGCCTCGGCCTCGCGATAGTGCTGGCGACCGTCGAGCGCTACGGCGGTGCGGTCTCCTTCGAGAGCTCCGACGCGGGCACGCAGTTCGAGATACGGCTTCCCCTTGCCTAGCGCCGATGAATCCCGCACATCGGCACCGCGGGATACGGCCGCCGAGGAGGACTTCGAGCTCTGCAACTCCTGCGGCGGCCTGTGCTGCGCGCTCTTCCTCGCGCATGACGAGGAGGGGCACTACATCGGGGAGGGCTGGCTGCCCCACTACATCGCACTCTGGGAGCAGCGGCTCATCGACACGGGCGCGCTCCGCGTCACGGACGCCGCGTACCTTCCTGGCGAGGCCGGCGTGATCCCGCTGCACGACCCGCGCGTGAGCCACTTGCCCACGCCTGCGGGTGAGGCGTACCGCGAGGCGCTCCCTGCGTCGGTCGACTACCGCAAGTGCGTCTTCTGCGACGTGGAGACGGGCTGTCTGCTGCCCCGCGTCTATCGCGCACCGATCTGCGCCACGTACGTCTGCGAACTCTGGGGGAAGCGGCCGTGAGCACGGTCTTCATCGATGCCGACGCCTGCCCGGTCACCCGTGAGGCGATCTCGATAGCGCGGGCCAACGGCATGTCGGTCGTACTCGTCGCCAACACCAACCAGAGTTTCGTGCGCTACGAGGGCCGGACCGGGGTCGAGTGCGTGACTGTGGGCACCGGTCGAGACTCCGCCGACTTTGCGATCATCGAGCGTCTCGGCGCCGAGGACATCGTCGTGACTCAAGATATCGGTCTCGCCGCCATGGCGCTTGGCCGGGGAGCCGGAGCAATCAGCCCGCGAGGCCGCATCTTCTACCAGGCGACGATCGACATCGAGATGGAGGTCCGCCACGCCGAGCAGAAGCTCCGCCGCGCGGGCGGCCGCACCGGTGGCCCTTCGAAGTTCACCGAGGAGGACCGAGAGAACTTCTCGGACTCGCTAGACCGCCTCATCCGCGAGCGCCGCCGCTAGGGGCTCGACCACCGGGTCCTCCCGAGTACCCGGCAGGATGCTCTCGGGGTCGTAGAAGCGGTAACCACCGCGGCCGTCGGCCTTCACGTGGTACATCGCCAGGTCGGCCTGGTGCACGAGCGTCACGGCATCGCGGCTCGCACGCGGGGCTATGGCGACGCCCACACTCGCGGTGAGGCTGACGGTACGGTTGTTGATCTCGAGCGGCTCTGCGAGCACGGCGAGGATCTTGCGCGCGGCCGCCTCGGCCTGGCGATGACTTTCGACGTCAGGCAGCAGCACCGTGAACTCGTCGCCGCCAAAGCGGGCCACGGTATCGCCTCGGCGGGCACTTTGCCGCAGCCGAGCGGCCACCTGAACCAGGAGCAGGTCGCCGAACGAATGGCCGTAGCGGTCGTTGAGCTGCTTGAAGTGGTCGAGGTCGAGGAAGAGGAGGCCAACGTGGTCTCCTCGGCGCTGGGCGCTCGCGAGGGCCATGTGCAGGTGGTCGTAGAAGAGCGCGCGGTTGGGAAGGCCGGTCAGCTCATCGTGAAAGGCCATGTGGCGGATCTCGGCCTCGGCACGCCGCCTCTCGGTGACGTCCATGAAGAATAGCTCGGCGCGTCCGGGCCCCGTCTGGACCGCGTGCATCTCGAAGATGCCGGAGTTCTTGCCGACACGCCAAGCGAAGTCGTCGGCCTCCCAGCCACCGCCTTCAAGGGCCACCCGCATGATCTCGTGTCCCGCCGCCGTTCCGCCGGGCCCAGCGAGAACCGTCTCGGCTTCCATTCCCAGCAGCCTCGATGCGTCCATTCCCAGGACCATGCTGGCGGAGAGGTTGGCGTCGGTGGCCACGAGCCGGTCCTCATCGCGTACCTCGAACCCGAGTGCTCCAAACGGGGCATGGTCGATGACCTGCCGCAACCGGGACTCCGCCTTGCGGCGCTTCGAGGCGTCGTGGACCGCCCGGTCCCGGACTCGAGTGAACGTGCTCATGATGACGCCCTGCAGGATGCCCAGAAGAATCACGTAGGTGGCGAGTGAAAGAGCACGCCACCAAGGGGTCTGGTTCACCGCGCTGACCGGGAGCATCCCCAGCCACTGCAAGTAGGCGAGCGCGAAGATGGTCGCGGTTGCGACGACCGCAACGTAGACGCCGTTTCTCCATCCCAGCAGAAGGCCGGCGGCCACGACGATAACCAGTTGCGCCGCGATCGCCGGCGACTCAAGGCCGCCGGCTGTGTAGGCGATTACCGTGAACAGCGCCCACATCGTCCAGGTGAGGAGCCAAGCGCCGCGCCGAGCGTGTCGGTGCGAGGTCATGACCCAGACGGTCGCACAGACAGCGTCCAGGGCGATGGCCGTGAGCAGCAAACGAGGCCACATCGACGGAAGCGCGAAGATCATCGCCAGCAGAAGGGGCGTACCGAGTGCGGCGAGAGTGATGGTGAAGGCTCGGAGGATACGAGTGACCGTGGCGATGTCAGCCGTCTGAGCGGAGTGATGCCTTGCGTGGGAACGGTGTGCGGATGCAACGTGTTGCGCCAAAGGAGCCTTCCAAGGAATCCGTGGGCACTCACTGCGAGCCGAGACGACACTGCGATCTCCGTGGCCGGCCTTGCACCGTGACGGCGGGCATATCAGTGTCTTACCCCTTCCGACACCGTTTGACGAAAGAACCCACCCCGATCGGGGTGGGTTCTTTCGTTGCTGTCGTATTGATCGACGTTCAAGCGCGGTTGATTGGCGACCTTCGTTTATCCGGCGATCATGTGCCAGAGCGCTATCCACCAAGGTGTGGTCGCCGGAGCACTGGCATCGGGAGCAGCCGGAGCTGACGGGGTGACTGCCGTGGGTGCCATCTGCGGGGCGGAGACCGGCGCAGCCGCGGCCTCATCGGCGGCCTTCTGAGCTGCTACTGCCTGTGCCGCGGCTGTTGCCACCCGCTTCTTCTCGGCGGCCTCTGCTTTGGCCTTCGCCTTGGCGCGCACCGCAGCCTGGGCCTTCGCACGGGCACGGGCCTTCTGGGCTGCCCTGGCTTTGGCTTGTGTAGCGGACGACACGGTCACGCGGTGGCAACCGCTTCGACCGTGGCCGGCCGGCGGGTTACACGAGTTGCCCGGGACGCTAAGGGCGACAGTCGGAGCAGCGAGCAACGTAGCGCCAAACACCAACGCAACCGCAGCTGTGACGAGCTTCTTCATGGACCAATCCCTTCAATCGGTTGGCCCTGAGGAAAGCACCGCGCGTGCCCCGGGTCGCAATGTGAGAGAACCCAAAGAACCGCGCCGGGTCGGTCTTGGCCGTCGCCGCTAGTAGCGCGTTGGCACGAACGTCTGGGAATCGATGGGCACGCGCATGTATCCCTTGCTGGCTTCCTTGCGCGGCCGGAGAACCATCGCCGGAGGGGTGACATCCTGATACGGGATCACGCTCAGGAGGTGGCTGATGCAGTTGAGCCTCGCGCGCTTCTTGTCGTTGCTGTCGACGACCCACCAGGGCGATTCCTTGGTGTCGGTGTACTTGAACATCTCGTCCTTGGCTCGCGAGTACTCTTCCCAGCGGTCGCGGCCCTCAAGGTCCATCTCCGAGAACTTCCATCGCTTGAGCGGGTTGTCGAGGCGGTCCTGAAAGCGCTTGTCCTGCTCTTCGTCGGAGACCGAGAACCAGTACTTGACCAGCGTGACGCCCGAGCGCATGAGCATCCGCTCGAACTCGGGGCAGTCACGGAAGAACTCCTCGACCTGCTCGGGGGTGGCGAAGCCCATGACACTCTCGACTCCGGCCCGGTTGTACCAGGAGCGGTCGAAGAGAACGATCTCGCCGGCTGCGGGTAGCTGCTCGACGTAGCGCTGGAAGTACCACTGCGACTTCTCGCGGTCGGTGGGCGAGGGCAGTGCGACCACGCGGCAGATGCGAGGGTTGAGAGCGGCGGTGACGCGCTTGATGGTGCCGCCCTTGCCGGCCGCGTCGCGGCCCTCGAAGATCACGACTACTCTCAGACCCTCTTGCCGCACCCACTCCTGGAGTTTGACCAGCTCGATCTGAAGCTTGAGCAGTTCGTCCTCGTAGAAGGCACGGTCGAGTTTGCCGTTCTTGGTGGTGTGAGCTTCTCGGTCAGCCGCGACGGGCTTCTCGGCGTGGTCGTGCTTGGGTTCGTCCTTGGACATCCGACGGCTCCTCGGCGGGTATGCGGACTGTCACGAGGATGGTACCCCTGCGCACCGCTTGCCTACGCACGACGGTCGCGCACGCGCTGCCAAGGCGGGTACAATGCAGGCGTACTCACAGACGATTCCGAGCCACGCGCTCGCCGCAACCGAGGAGCCATCATGACTGACGACATCACCCCGGACGCTCCGCAAGAGGGCTCCGAGTCCGCGCCCGCCGAGAAGCCGGAGGACAAGCACAGCCCCAAGCGCGATTTTCGTGACGCGGTCGGTAAGGTCGTGGGGATCGCCGTCGAGGCCGGCTCGATGCTGTCCGGTAACTCGGGCGATCTGGTGTCGGCGGAAGGCGCCGTGGCCGAGGCCGACACAGAGAAGCTTCTCGACCGCATCGACGGCGAGGGCTAGCCGAGCAGCTCTGCCGGATTAGCGCACCTTGTATCCCAGCGCCGCGAGTTCGCTCATCGTCACGAAGTCGTAGCCTCGTGAGCGCAGCGTCTTGAGGATCGTGGGCACCGCCGCGACGGTCGCCGAGCGGTTCCCGCCACCGTCATGCATCAGGATCACCGCTCCCGATCGCGAGCCCTTCAGCGCGCGTGAGGAGATAGAGCCGGCGTTGCGGTAGCGCCAGTCAAGCGTGTCGACGGTCCAGATCACCTGCCGCAGCCCCACTCCGCTCGCGGTGCGCTTGAGCGCGGAGCTGGTTGAGCCGTAGGGCGGCCTGAACCACACGGGGGTCACGCCCGTCGCCTTCGCGATCGCGGCCTTGCTGCGTTTGAGGTCGGCGGCGTTGGCTCGGCTGCTGCGGCGCGCCATGTTGGCGTGGCCCCAACTGTGCACGCTGGCCTCGTTACCCGCGGCGACGATCGCTTTGGCGCGCGCCGACTGGCCGCCCACCTGAGAGCCGAGCATGAAGAACGTCGCATCGGCGTCGTAGCGCTTCAGGGACGCAGCGATCCTGTCGGTCGAGGAGCGCCAGGGCCCGTCGTCAAACGTCAGCGCGACGACCTTCTTGCCCACGGCCTTGAACGTCGCCGAGGACCCCGTGCCGGCCTCATGGCCAGCCGTAGCCGGGAGCGTAGCAAAGACCCGCCAGTGTCCACGCGACGGCACCACGATCCTTGCCGAGAAGGACCCGCTCGCGGTGGTCGTCGCCGAGTACGAAGCGACCTCGACCCACGCCGAACCTTCCCGCCGCTTGAGCAACAGCGCGACGGTCTCGTCGGCGGTCACGCCGTCGCCCGCGGTGCCGCGAGCGACAAACGACGTACCCGCGCGTAGTGCGATCGGCGCGCTCACGTGCACCGAGGGGACCGGCGGCGCGATTGCGAGGGCCGCGCTCGTGAAACTCAGAGCGAACGCCAGCAGCGCGGACAGGACGATGAACGAGCGGACGCGGAGCGCCACGATGACTCCTCTAGTTTCGGACCGCTTGAGCGGCCTCTCTTTCACGCATCAGGGCCGAATGAACGCGCCTGGTCACCGTGACGCGGTTCACGATCGCATACACCATTGCCGAGACGCCCGAGACAGCAAAGTAGCCGCCAATGACCCACTGCAGGATGTTCGCGCCGACACCGGCGAAGAATACGGTGATTCCCACCACGATGCCGAGCAGCCCCTGAAGTACCAGGATCCACCGGGCGGTCGGCGTATTGCTGACTCGGCGGGCGACGTAGAGATCGGCCAACCCGATGTAGAGGGCGCGGAACGTGATGACGAGGGCGATGATGCGCATGGTCAGGTCGGTCCGGGTGAGCAGGATTGCGGCGACGCCGAACGAGAGAAGGCCCATAAGAAACCAGGGCACCCAAGCGGTGGAACCTGTGCGGCGCAGACCGACCGCGCCCGAGATGGTAGACACACCTTCCACAGCCACCCAGATTGCGAACGCGAAAGCGATCAGGCGCGGGTTCACCTGGCGGACGCTCAGGATCCAGAGTCCGAGAACCAGGGTACCGAGGCCTCGCCACATGATCGTGTTCGCGGTGCTCGCGAACACCGCGCGCACGTCGCCCAATGCGGCGTTGGGCTTCGCCCGAGGCAGGGATTCCGCGATCCGGGCTTCACTTTCGGCGCCGGCGTCGAGCAGCAGGACGGTCGCGCCCGGGTCCTCCAGCGGGAGCATCCTGGTGCCGGGCGGCCTGATCGCAGTGCCGAGATCGGCCTTGCCCGCAAGCTCCGCGAGATAGGTGCAGGGTTCTTCGCGGTCTTGAGTAGGCAGCACGAGCGTGAAGGGAAGCGGCTCGTTCTCGAGGATCGTTTGGGCGCTGGTCGGGATGACGGCGTTTTCCACCGAGCGCATCAGGGGCATGATGCGCTCCTCGGCCCGGTCCGCCGCGACGCGCGATCTGCGATCGCCGGCCATCTCCCGCATACGATCGTTCATCGCGTGAATCTCGGCTGAAGTCGTGTTGACCGAGTCCTCCTCGCCCGCGGGCGCCAGGAGCAGCGGGGAGAAGGCGACTACCTCGTTCACCAGCTTCGGTTCGGCCTCGGCGACCGCCAGGGCCACCAGTCCCCCGAAACTGTGTCCGACGAGCCGCACCTGTCGGCCGGGGTAATCACGCAGGAGCGTGCGCACGATGGCATCGCTGTGATCGGCGAGCGTGTAGTGCGACGACAACGGCTTTGGAGACTCGCCGAAGCCGAGCAGATCAATCATCGCCGTCTCCCCGCGCGATGAGAGCGCCGTGGCCACCGGCTTCCAGAACGTCGGATCCTCGAAGATCCCATGCAGGAAGACGGTCGGGGCGCCGGTGCCTGCGCGATACCGGACCGACAGCTCGCGCACCTCGTCGCGCATGATCTCGTTCGCCACGGTCTCGGGGATGTTGACCAGCAGGAAGTGGTCCGCCGAGAGTCCCACGATGCGCTTGATGTCGATGTCGGGCTTGAGCCTCTTGAGGTCGGGGGTCTGGTCGGGATGGACGATCGGATCGCGGATGCCCAGCGCGAACGTCACCGGCATAGACAGCTTGGGCAGGTCGTCGACGAAGGTCGCCTTGCCTATGCAGTTGCGCAGGTTCTTGCTCATGATGTCCCAGTGCTTGGGGACGTCGTCGGTGCGCAGGAACTGCTTCGCGAACTCCTGACCTCGGCCATCCGCGAAGGCGTAGAGCGGGTTGTCGACCTTCTTGGAGTTCGAGATGAACTCCCACACTCGCTGGAAGAGGATCACCTTGAGGAACTGGATGCCGAATCCGTGTCGCTCGAATGCCTCGGGCGGCAGATAGAACGGGGCCGAAAGCATGAACAAGCGCCTGAGCTTCTCGGGATAGGTCGAGCCGTAGCGCACCGCTATGTCGCCGCCCAGCGAGTAGCCGACCAGCAGGAACGGCCGGTCCACGCCCAGGTCTCTGAGGGTCGCCTCGAGCACCGCGACGTGGTCGTCGGCGGTGTACTCGATATCCTCCGGCTTGGGCGACTCCCCGAAGCCGAGAAGGTCCGGCGCGATGAATCGGTAGCCGCTGCCGATTGTATCGATGACCTTGCGCCAGTCGCTGGCATCGGAGTTGATGCCGTGGAGCAGCACCATGACGGGGCCTTCGCCCTCGTCAATGCGGACGTACAGCCGCAGTTTGTCCAGCTCTGTTGGCATGCGCCTTCCCTTGAGACCTGGCCGAGGTTTCACTGAGGAGGATACCCCTAGAGGCTGCAACGGCGTGACGGTAATCACAGCGCAACGCTTGGACCGTGGGACACCCTCTTATGCCGGACCCGTTCCTGCCGATACCCTCACTACGACACGATGGCAGGCCGCTGGGCGCGGCCGTCCCGAGGAGGGGTCGATGAGCTACGCCAGACGGCTGGCCGGCGCGTTCAGCATCATGGTGGTATCGGCGATGGCGGTGATGCTCGCGATGCCCGCCTTTGCACTCGCGTGCGAGGAGGCCACGGTCACGATCCCGGCGGAGGCCCGTGGCTACCTCTACAATCCCGACCCGAGAACCAACCTGCGGTTCGTCGACGGAATGATCACCAACGACAGCTCCGTGACGGTGAAGGTCGACAAGGTCCGCGTCTCATGGGCCGAGGACGCCGACAAGACCAGCGACATCTGGGTCGGCTGTCAGTTTCTTGCGCCCAATCAGTGGACCACCTTCCATGAGTCTTGGCCATGCGGCATCGAGACGACGTGGACGGTGGACTCGGCGACCGCGTATGCCTACAAACAGACCGGCACGACCGGCGCCATCAACCTAAAGCTCAGAGGGGTGAGCAGCCCGTATCTCGAGGACGGCATGCGCGTCTACAACGTCTCCGTGACCAACACCTCCTCGGTCACCGTCTCCGGAGTCGATCTTGTCGGCAGGGAGATGGATGGCGGCACCTTCGTCGACACGCTGTTCTCATGGGACCTTCCCGACGAAATCGCGCCGGGGGAGGACGCATATCTCACGGTTCGCGGCAAGGCGCCCTGGCCGGGGACACCCACCGCCGAGATGCGCTTCACCGCAGTTGAGAAGTCCACGATCACGCTGAGTCCCGACACGCTGGCTCCCCTCTACGGCACTCCGGTCACGTTCCGGATCGAACTGCGACGCGCTGACGGCTCGCTCGCCACGGGCGGGCGTACGCTCAAGATCTACCACTCGTACGACGGCGAGGAGTGGGAGGACGGGTACTTCCACGAGAGCACCGACGGCGGCTTCGTAGTCACCCAGATCACGCCGGACCGCCCGACCTACTACCGCGCCGTCTACTGGGGCGGAGACGACCTCAGCCAGGCGCAAAGCGAGTGGATGCTCGTCACGCCGCAGCTCGCGAACGGCGCTCCGGTCGCACCTGCGCACGTGCACGCGAGGCGTACGTTCTCACTGGCCGGGAGGATCGGGGCCGGCGCCAGGTGCCCCAGCACCCGCGTCACCGTCTACGCCGAGAAGAAGTCGGGCCGTCGGTGGATCCGCAGGCTCAAGCTGACCACCACCGCCGACGCAACCGGCGCCTACAAGAAGTCCCTTCGACTCACCTCGCGTGGCACCTGGCGAGTCCGCGCGTATCGCACTGGCGTCGGCTACTCCAAGTACCGGACGGTCAAAGTCCGCTAGCAGCAGCGTGTCACACGGAGTACGAAGAGGCCGCCCGTCCGAGGCGGTCTTTTCGTACTCTGGGCAGTACACGCAGCGACGCCTTCGCGGTACCCTGTCCACACGCGCGCGCCGGGCGCGCAGGGGAAGGGGACAGCCGTGACAGACAACCGCATCGGGGCCAAGATCACGACGCTGCGCGAATCACTGCAGCTCTCGCAGGAAGACCTCGCCGAGCGCTGCGACTGCGACCTCGAAGTCATCCAGGGGCTCGAAGACGGTCAACTCGCACCGTCGCTCGCGCCGCTCATCAAGGTCACGCGCGCACTGGGTGTGCGACTGGGGACCCTTCTTGACGATGACACGCAGGTCGGTCCGATCATCACTCGGAAGGACCACGCCGAGGAGGTCGCTCGGCTCAAGTCGCTCGCAACGTCTTCCGACGGCGGCATACTCGACTTCTTCGCGCTGGCCGAAGGCAAGAGTTCGCGGCACATGGAACCGTTCATGATCACCGTGAATCCCGCGCCGTCGGATTCGCACTCGTTGTCGAGCCACGAGGGCGAGGAGTTCATCTTCGTGATGGACGGCGAGATCGAGATCGAGTACGGCAAGGACCTGCTCGTTCTGGGCGCCGGGGACAGCATCTACTACGACTCGATCGTTCCGCACCAGCTGCGCGCCCACAGTGAGACAGCCGCGCGCATCCTGGCCGTCGTCTACGCGCCGGCTTAGGGGACGAGCCAAGATGCCGCATACCGAGCAGACCATCGGCGCCTACTTCGAGCAGGTTGTCGCCGCCGACCCCGACCGCGAGTTCGTCGTCTACCCCGACCGCGACCTTCACTGGACCTACGCCGAGTTCGATGAGCGCGTCGACCGCCTCGCCAAGGGGCTCCTCGCCATCGGCATGGAGCCCGGCGACCACCTTGGCATCTGGGCACGCAATGTTCCCGACTGGCTGACCTTCATGTTCGCGACGGCAAAGATCGGCGTCGTGCTGGTGACGGTCAACCCGGTCTACAAGAGCCACGAACTCGCGTACGTGATCAAGCAGAGCGACATGAAGGCGCTCGTCATCATCGATGCTTTTCGCGACGTGGACTACATCGAGATCGTCCGCGGGCTCGTGCCCGAGGCCGCGACGCAACAGCGCGGCCGGCTCTCGTCGGCCGAGTTCCCTACGCTCAAGTCGCTGATCTACATGGGCCCTGAGAAGCACCGCGGTTTCTACAACGTCCCTGAGCTGCTGGTTCTCGGCGAGCACGCGCCCGACACCATCCTGGCGTCCGCGAAGTCCGGCCTGTCCAACACCGACACCATCAACATGCAGTACACGTCCGGCACGACGGGGTTCCCCAAGGGCGTCATGCTCACGCACCGCAACATCCTCAATAACGGCTTTTGGATCGGCGAGCGCCAGAAGTTCACCGCCGAGGACCGCGTCTGCCTGCCGGTGCCGCTCTTTCACTGCTTCGGCTGCGTGCTGGGCGTGCTGGCCACGTTGACGCACGGCGGGACGCTGGTGATGGTCGAGAGCTTCGACCCGGTCATCGTGCTGGCGGCGGTGCAGAAGGCGAAAGCCACCGCGCTCTACGGCGTGCCGACGAT
>CAZIPT010000024.1:0-30071 GCA_964541375.1 uncultured Eubacteriales bacterium | reverse complement strand
AGCGCAGGAACGTCGACTTGCCACAGCCCGAGGGCCCAATGAACGCGGTCGTCGCCTTCGACCTGATGTCGACGGTGATGCCGGTGAGGGCGTTGAAGTCCGAGTACCAGAAGTCCAGGTTCTTGACTTCGACCTTTACCGGCCCCGCCTCGACGGGGGCGGATTGCGTGTTGAGTTGAACGGCCATCGTCACACCTTCCGATAGCGAGCAAGAATCCAGCGGGCGCTCAGGTTGAAACCGAGGATCATGAGTATGAGAAGCAGTGCGGTACCGAAAGCGGCCGGGAGGTTGATGCCCTCAACCGCCAGCAGATACAGATGCACCGTCATCGGCCGACCCGAGTCGAGCGGGGATATCGGTAGGTTGACCGCCTGTCCCATGGTGTAGAGAACGACTGCGGTCTCCCCCACGGCGCGACCCATGGCGAGCACGATACCGGTGATGATTCGCGGCGCGGCAGCCGGCAACACCGTTCGACGGACCACCTGCCACTTCGTCGCGCCGAGCCCGTAGGCACCCCACCGCATGTACTTGGGAACAGATCGAATCGCTTCCTCAGTCGCCCGCATGATGATCGGTAGCATCAGAAGCGAGAGAGCCAACGCCGCCGAGATCATGGATAGCCCGAATCCCATCGCCTCGACGAAGAGGGCGAATCCGAACAAACCCATCACTATGGACGGGACGCTGGCAAGCGAATCGGCAGCGAAGCGAATGGTGGTCACGACCTTGCCCTGGAACGCGTACTCCGCGAGGTAGACCGCCGCGAGCACTGCGACCGGCGTAGAGATCAGCATCGCCAGAGTCGTCACATAGACAGTCGCCACGATGGTCGGCCATATGCCGCCCTCTGCATTGACCCCGCGGGGCCACGTGAAGATGAACGCGGGTGAGATGACGCGGATGCCGTTCACGAAGACGTAGAGCAGCAGTGCGCCGAGAACTGCGACCGTCAGCATGGCCGCGGCCCAGAGCGCACCGATAGCGATCCTGTTTGCGAGGGTCCGGTTCATGCCTAATCCCTCAACCTCGACAAGAGGCGGACACTTGCCACCAAGAACATCGAGAACACGAAGAGCATCGCAGCTATCGCGAAGAGCGCGGTCCTGTGCAAACCGACCGCGTACGGCATGTCCATGACGATCTGGGTGGTCATCGTCGACAGCGGGGCGAAGATGCCACTGGGAAAGACTGGGGCGTTACCGACGACCATCAGCACGGCCATCGTCTCCCCAATCGCCCGGCCCATGCCCAGGATGATGGCGTCGATGATTCCGATCTTCGCAGCCGGGAGGACGACCTTGTAGATCGTCTGCCATTGCGTTGCGCCCATTGCGTAGGACGCCTCACGGATTCCTTCAGGAACTGAGCGTAGGGCGTCCTCCGACAGCGCCGCGATCGTGGGCACGATCATGATCGCAAGGACGATCCATGCAGTGAAAGCACCGAATCCGAGGCTGCCCGAGAGCTGTGCGACGATGGGTCGCAGGAAGATTATCCCGAAGAATCCGTAGACCACCGACGGAATGCCCGCCAGGAGCTCGACGGCCGGACGGACAAACGACCTCACCCGTGGAGACGCGACGTCCGACAAAAATACCGCCGTACCTACCGCGAGAGGCGTGCCCAGCGCTAGCGCGCCCAGAGTCACCAGGAACGAGCCTGCTATGAGCGGCAGAATCCCGAACTGACCCGTAGACACCGACCAGACCTTGCCGCTGACGAACCTCCAGAATCCGTAGTCGGTGATGATCGGCAGCGCCTTCCAGCCAACGAAGATGAAGATCAGCGCGACCGCGAGCACGAACGCGAAGGCGCACGTGAAGAAGAGTGCTTGAAGCAGCCATTCCTTGACATAGGTAGACCTCGACACGAGCTGGAGGCTCTTGGTCACTTTGGGAGCGTCCTGGCTCACTGCGCCCCTCCCTGGGCGATGGGGATGAAGCCTGCCTCAACGACGACGCCGTTCTGTACAGCGTCGGAAAGGACGAAATCTATGTATCGCTTGGCGGTGCCTGTGGGCTCGCCCTTCGTGAAGAAGTGGAGCGTTCGTCCGATTGGGTAGGTCCGGTTCGCGACGCTCTTCTCGCTCGGCGCGACGCCATCCACCGAGAGGGCCTTGACCCGAACGTTGGTGAAGCGAGGCTCCACGAAGCCCAGCGAGATGTAGCCGATAGCGCCACCGGCTCGAGCCACGACATCTCGCACCTGCCCGGTGCCGGGCAAGACCGCTGCTGCAGGGTCGAACGGGACATCCTTCATGACAATCTTCTTGAAGGCCTCTCGAGTGCCCGAGGCTTCATCGCGGTTTACCAGGTCGATCCGACGATCGGCCCCGCCGACCTCTTTCCAGTTTCGAATCTTGCCCGCAAAGATGTCCTGCAGCTGAGCCTTCGTTAGGTTGTCCACTTTGTTCTCAGGGCTGACGATCACTGCGATTCCGTCGTATGCAACGGGGGTGTCCACCAGCCCCAGCTGCCCCTCTTCGGGCTTCAGGTCGCGCGATGAGGTGCCAATATCGGCAGTTCCTGCAGAGACCGCTTCGATACCCGCCGAGGACCCCAGTCCCGAGACGAGCACAGCGATATCCGGGTGCTGCTTGTGGAAGACCTCACCGGACTGCTCGGCAATCGGGAGCAACGTGGTAGATCCACTGACACTGAGCTGCGCCGCTCGACGCGCATCAGAGTTGCAGCCGGCTACGGGGGCCACCAGGAGGGCCAGCGCCAGCAGGAGGGCCGCTAGGGTTGCGGAAGGATGCAGGCCACCGCAGAGTGTCGTCCCGTTCGGCCGTCCTCGGCGCGAAACGAGAAGAACCGGTCGGTGGTCTCGGCGGTGCACGATCCGAGACGAACGATGCTGCACGGCGCGACTCCTGCACGGTCAAGGCTGGCGGACACTGCGGCGTCGAGGTCCAGTCCCCCCGATTCGGCCCGCGCAAATGTACCAAAGGTGTTAACGAATTGCGACATGATTTCGGGGCTGACTTCGTAGTGACACGCTCCGACGTGCGGACCGATGTACGCGGTGATCACGTCGGTACCGCATCCGACCTCGTGCGCGAGCCGTTTGGCGGCCTTTCCGGGTAGCGAGCTGAGCGCGCCTCGCCAGCCGGCGTGAACGACCGAAACGGCGGGGCCCGGGGCAACCAGGATGACCGGGACGCAGTCCGCGAAGCACAGCATGAGCGGTACTCCCTGCGCGCGAGTGAGGAGCGCGTCCGTTGCCGGAAGCGGGGGCCTAACCCCCGCGGCAAACGCACCCGCACCAGCTTGCGCCGGGTCGACCAGCGCGATTCGATCGCCGTGAACCTGCTCGGACATGGTAAGTCGGTCAATGAACTCGGCCAGTCCCAGGGCTGCCAGAAGGCGTCGTCGATTCTCGTCGACCGCATCGGGATCATCTCCCACATGGGCTGCCAGGTTGAGACTCGCGAACGGCGCACCACTGACCCCTCCGACGCGTTCCGAGAATCCGATAACGACGCCCGAGGCCTGCGACAGAGCGGGATCGGTCCAGACTCGCACGGGGTCTGCGGTATCGGACGAACGCCGAGAAAGTGCCGAAATCACGCGTGCGCCTCCAGTTTGTAGGGAATATATGGGACAGTATTGATTGCCCGCGCACTTGTGGTTGGTCACGTCAGGGTATCCAATGCGGAAGTGCCCGTCACGGGGACACATCGACACAGGAGGGGACGCAATGGACAAGATTGACTTGGGGCGAGCGTTCAAAGCACCGTTCGCCGACACGGAGTGGGTCAAGAAGACCCTGTTCGGCTGGCTGTGGACGCTGCTAGTGGTCACCGCGCCGGTCGTCCTGGGAGCGCAGCTCGACTACATCAAGAGCGTTTCCGAAGGTCGCGAAGAACTCCCGAACTGGGACGATTTCGGTTCGAAGTGGGTTAGAGGCTTCCTGCTCTACCTGGCATATATGATCTACGCGATTCCGATCTGGATCGCGTTCTTCGTCCTCCTGTTGCCGGGAATCATCGCCGCAGCCGCGAGCAACGGAAACTCCGGTGCCGGGCTCTTCGGCGGAGGGATGTGCCTGTTCTCGCTCGTCGCCATCGTCTACGGAATCGGCATGTTGTTCTTCGTCCAGGCGGCCACCGTGAACTACGCGATGAAGGGCACCTTCGGCGCGCTGTTCGAGTTCGGTGGAATCATCGCTCGTATGAGAGACGGAAGCGGCTACTTCGCAGCCTGGCTGTGGGCCATCGTCGTAGGCTTTGCGGCTTCTCTCGCCATGAGCGTTCTCAGCGTCGTTCCCTTCCTGGGTTCCATCGTTGGGCTCGCCGCGGTCTACCTCGAGCTCATGATCATCGGCCACCTTTTCGGCCAGTGGGCCGCAAAGTCGTATGGTGTGGCACAGGTCGCAGCGCCTGTCGGCGTCCCGGGCTACATGCCTCCCGCGGGTTCCTACGCACCTCCGGCACAGCCCACCGCGCCGCCGGCCTACACTCCTCCGGCGCCTCCAGCAGCGCCCGCAGCACCTCCGGCCCCCTACGAGCCGCCCACTGCGGCGCCAGCACCGTACGCTCCTCCGGCTGCGCCTGTCGCTCCGCCGGCGGCTCCTCCGGCAGCACCCGCAGCTCCTCCGGCCGCAGCACCTGAGGCTCCGATAGCACCTCCTGCTCCCTATGAGCCGCCGACCGCTCCGCCCGCGCCGCCCACCAACCCCGACGTTCCCACCTCGTAGCACCAGCTGAAGCAAGACCAAGAAGGCCCGCCGAGATCGGCGGGCCTTCTGCATTTCCGGTGGGTCCTTCGGTGGAGAGTAATAGGATCCGGTGGCGACGAGGTCGCGCCGTCGTCGCCACCGGATCCAAATCGAGAAGCAGCTAGAACGTACGCTTCTTCAGGAACGCGGGGATATCGAGATCGTCTTCGCCGATGGGCTCGAACTGAGGCATGAAGGACGTGCCCTCTTCCTCGTCGATACCGGCGAAGGCCATCGTTTCCTGCTTCTTGCGACCGTTGAAGCCTGTCGCGATCACCGTGACGCGTATCTGGTCCATCATCGAGTCATCGATAACGGCGCCGAAGATGATGTTGGCCTCAGGCGCGCCCGCTGCGGCAACGACCTCGGCGGCCTCGTTGACCTCGAACAGGCCCAAGTCGCTGCCGCCACAGATCGACAGCAGAACGCCGGTCGCGCCCTGAATCGACGACTCGAGCAACGGGCTGGAGATTGCCGCAGATGCGGCGTCGTGTGCGCGGTTGTCTCCGGTGGCAAGTCCGATGCCCATGAGCGCCGAACCCGCGTCGGCCATGATCGTCCGAACGTCTGCGAAGTCGAGGTTGATCAGGCCGGGAACCGTGATGAGGTCCGTGATGCCCTGGGTGCCCTGACGCAGAATGTCGTCAGCGATGCGGAAGGCGTCCAAGATCGAGGTCTTCTTCTCGGCGACCTGGAGGAGGCGGTCGTTTGGGATGATGATGAGAGTGTCCACCATCTCACCGAGACGCTTGATGCCGTCCTCGGACTGTAGCGCTCTCTTTCGACCCTCGAACGCGAACGGCCGCGTGACGACACCTACGGTGAGTGCGCCTATCTCCTCTTTTGCTATCTGAGCGATGACCGGCGCGGCACCCGTTCCGGTTCCACCGCCCTCACCCGCGGTGATGAACACCATGTCGGCACCCTGGAGCGCCTCCTTGATGGCGTCGCGATTCTCCTCGGCGGCCTGGAACCCCACGTCGGGATCGGCGCCTGCGCCCAGACCCTTGGTGAGGTTGACTCCGACGTGGACCTTATAGTCCGCATCTGACATGAGCAGCGCCTGTGCGTCGGTGTTCACCGCGATGAACTCCACGCCCTTTACGCCGGCCTCGACCATGCGATTGATGGCGTTGGTTCCGCCACCCCCGACGCCGACGACCTTGATGACGGCCAAGTAGTTGGCACCTGTATCGAGCATGTCTCGCCTCCCCCGGGAAACCGGTCTGAGCTTCTACCCTAAACCTCAAGTTGACCGTTACTGTACGGGTGGAACGCTCAATCTTCGCATAAACCTTACCCCCAGTGCAAGGGGTCTGTAACAAGTTCTCGTACCGGGAGTATCCCAGGGGTGGGCTCTCACCCTCGGCCACGGCTACTTGGGCAGGTCCAGCCCTCGCCACGTGGGGCGCTGTACGACCCGAACGTTGATGTAGACCAGCTTCTTCTCTTTCCCAAGGATCTGCAGCGTAAGCTGGTCTTTCTTTGCGATGTCCTCGGCGCTGCCAATGAAGACTTCCACACTGTCGGCGAGGATGAGCGCGGTCTTATCCACCGTCGGCGCGGTCACAGTCCGGACCCTCCTCCGCAGCTCTGGACTGAGTCCGGCGACTACCGCCAACGCGTTCTTGAGTTCCGTAGACTCCGTCGCACTCCCAGCGACCGGGACCGCACCGGGAGCATCCCTGATCGTCGGAACGGACATCGTGTCCTCGGGGCTCCGCCGGCTGAGCCAGTGTCCGTCGGCCGAGACCAGCCACTGTTCCGTTCCCCCGGCGTCGACCACCGCGACGGGGGTCCGCTCAACGACCGCGATCCTGACCGTACCCGGCAACGACCGGCTCACCGTCGCCTCCGCGATCCACGGGTTTGCTCGCAATCGGGCGAGAATCCGTGCCTTGGGCAGCTTGGGCAGGGTCGCGCCGGCCGGTATCGCTGCCGAAGCGAGGACCGACTCGGTGGTGAGGCGACTGACGCCCTCGATCTTCACGACCTTCACAGGCAAGAGCGGCGCGCTCCAGACCGCGACGAGCCCCCAGACGACGCCCCCGAACAAGAGGGCCGCCAGTACGCCAAGGGCTACGCGGCGGCGCATGATCGCCCGACGACGTCTATCCCGTTCGTCGCGCTTCTCACTGGCCATGCGACGACCGGCCGATGACGACTTGGTCGCAGTCGCCGGGCCCGTGCGCGACGAGTCCCGCTTCGACTGCCGGGGTGTCTTGCGGCGCTCGGACTCGACCTCTGGCTTGTCTCGGCTATAGCGGACGCGGGTCGTCTCATCGGCGCCGATAACGACGCGCTTCCGACTAGACGAACGACCCGACGAACCGGATTTCCGGCCTGAGTTCGATGCCATTCGATTCCTTTACTGCGTCGCGGACGATCTGGACCAGCTCCACGACATCTGAGGCGGTGGCCCCGCCGGTATTCACGATGAAGTTGGCGTGCACATCGGAGATCTGGGCTCCACCAACGGAGGCGCCTTTGAGCCCGGCGGACTCGATGAGACGACCGGCTGAGTCACCTTCCGGGTTGACGAACACGCTGCCCGCGCTGGGCATTCCCAGTGGCTGAGAGCGCTTCCGCCGGCGCAGGCTGGCCTCCATGGACCGGCGCATGTGGGCCGCATCGGACTCGGTGACGCGGAGCACCGCCTCTACAACGATCCCCCGCTCGGGAAGGTCGGTGCGCCGATATCCCCACGCTATCTCGGGCCCACGCACGCCGACAAGTCCCCGCCCTGGCACGAACAGCGTGACGGACTCGACGATCGCGCCGATCCACTCCTCGCGGCTTCCGGCGTTCATGGCGAGTGCTCCCCCGACCGTCCCGGGGATTCCGACCGCGAACTCGAGACCCGACAGACCAGCCTTGAAGGCATCCTGAACAACTGCGCCGAGTATCACGCCCGCTCCCGTGCGCAGCTCTTGGCCTTCGATCGAATGCCGCTTGAATCCCTTGCCGAGAACCAGGATGGCGCCCTCATAGCCCGCGTCAGAGACGAGTACGTTGCTTCCTTTGCCCAGCACGGTCCAATCGACTTGCTCTTCGGCGAGGACCTCCGTGGCGCACGAGAGGTCGGCGAGGGTGTCACACTCGAGGAAGAGGGCTGCGGGCCCACCTATGTGGTACGTCGTGTGACGGGTCATAGCCTCGTGCGAGCGGACGACCCCCGTCATGGAATCGCGAAGCCGGGCTGTGGCCTGCGCCAGGCTCATCGCAGGTCATCCGCTGCGCTGCGGTCTGCAAGCTCGCGGACGAGCTCCGGACCGACAGCGGTGACGTCGCCGGCACCCATCGTGAGCACCAGGTCGCCCGGACGGCAGCGCGACGCAAGGAAGGCCACGACGTCGCTACGGTGCGGCAGATAGGCCGCCTGTGCTCGGGGATGCTGCTCCAGCAACTCCTCAAGGAGCGTCTTGCCGCTGATACCCGGGATGGGAGGCTCGCCTGCGCTGTAGACATCCATGAAAGCAATGCGGTCCGCGTCTGTGAACGCATCCCCGAAGTCGCTAGCGAGCGCCTCAGTGCGCGAGTAGCGGTGCGGTTGGAAAAGGACGACGATGCGCCCGAAGTCGAGCGCCTGCGCAGCCGCCAGCGTCGCGCGCACCTCGGTGGGATGATGCGCGTAGTCGTCGACCACAGTAACCCCATCGATTTCGCCGACAAGGTCGAAACGGCGTCGGACTCCGCAAAACGCCGATAGTGCTTCGGCGGCCGCGCCGACGTCGAGGCCGAGGAACCACGCGGTTGCCAGGGATGCCGTCCCATTGAGGGCCATGTGGTTTCCCGGCACGCTGGTGACTGCGGTAGCCACCACGCCATCCGGGAATGTCACCTCGAAGCGCGTGCCGATACCTTCTCGGCCAAGCACGCGGCAGCGGACGTCGCACTCCTCGGCAAATCCGTAGGTGATGATGCGGCGGTCTGCGGTCTGCGCGAGTTCGATGACTCGGGGACTGTCGCCACAGACCACCACGGCGCCGTCTGGGGCCACTCTGCTCATGAAGTCGATGAATGCGCCTTCGACTCGCTCGAGCGTCCCGTAGTGGTCGAGATGGTCGGCCTCGATGTTGGTGACGACCGCAACGAACGGATCCAGGAAGACAAACGAGCCGTCAGACTCGTCGGCCTCCACGACGTAGTGTGTTCCTCCACCGTTGACCGCGTTGGTGTCGAAGCCGCATACCTCTCCCCCGATCAGGAATGTGGGATCGAGGTCCATCCCGGAAAGCATGGTCGCCATCATCGAGCTTGTGGAGGTCTTGCCGTGCGTGCCAGCAACGGCGATGGTCGACCGCTCGCCCGCGAGGTGACCGAGCATCTGCGCACGCGGCCAGATGGGGATTCCGAGCCGTCGGGCCTCGACAACCTCCGGATTGGTGTCCGGAATCGCCGAGGAGACCACTACCATCTGCGGCGTGCCGAGGTTCTGGGCATGGTGGCCGATCGAGACGTGAACGCCCGCCGCCTCAAGAGCACGCGAGTAGCGCGACTCCTTCAGGTCGCTGCCTGTCACGAGGACGCCACGCTCGGCCAACACAAGGGCGATACCGCTCATTCCGGCACCGCCGGCACCTATGAAGTGTGCGTAGACCTGATCAGACAACGGTTTCCTCCGAGGAGTCCGGGTGATCGTCTCGGGAACCGCCTCGGCGACCCGCGACGCTTCGAGCGAGGGCGGCAACGCGCGAGGCCGCGTCGGGGCGTCCGAGCGCACGGGACGCGGCAGACATGGTAGCACGCGCCTCCGTGTCGCCGAGCAGCCCGACGACCACGTCGCCAAACCGTTGTCCGTCCAGATCGGCATCCGCGATGACTTCGGCCGCACCGTGCGCGACGAGAGCCCGTGCGTTCTTGGTCTGGTGGTCGTCGGTGGCGTAGGGATACGGGATTAGAACCGACGGCAGCCCGAGGGCGGTAATCTCGGCGATGGAGGTCGCTCCGGCACGCGCCACGACCAGATCGCACCCCGCAAGCGCCGAGCCCATGTCGTCGAGGTACTCCAGGACCCGCCACCGGCCGCCTCCGTCGCCGCCGGCCTTGTAGAGCGCGGCCCTGACGCTCGAGGCCTCCGCCTTGCCGGCGACATGGATGATCTGGAGTTCGGGGACGGCTAGCAACCGGTCACGAAGCCCGATCAAGGCGGTGTTGAGGTGCCGGGCGCCCCGGCTCCCACCGAAGACGAGGAGCACAGGAGCCTCGGCGTCGAGCCCCAATGAGCGACGCCCGTCTGAGCGGTCGGCGTCGAGCACGGCCCGTCGCACGGGGTTGCCGGTGACCACGGCACGCTGAGGGTGTGCCAGAACGGCCGCGGACTCCTCATAGGTGACCGCCACGGCCTGCGCAAAACGCGATAGAAAGCGGTTGGCGATGCCCGGAACGGAGTTCTGCTCGTGCAGCACGAGCGGGACGCGCCTCAGAGCGGCCGCGAGCCCTACCGGAATCGACACATAGCCGCCGAATCCGATAACGGCGTCGGGCTTCTCGGCGCCCAGCCACCGCCACGCGCGAAAGGTCGAGGCGGCGATACGCATCGACGAGGTGACCAGCGTCCACGGACGGGCACGATCGAAACCTGCGGCCGCGAGCGGGCGAAAGGCGACACCGGCCGCGGGGACGATGCGTGCTTCGAGACCGTCCGGAGTGCCGACGAACACGACTTCGTCAGGCGCGGCGGCGAACTGCTCGGCGACCGTCAGGGCGGGGTACACGTGGCCCGCGGTTCCTCCGCCGCTCATCAGGATTCGCACGAACGCGCTCCTCGCTCTTGGGCTTGGCGCGCACCGCACGCGGGGCATGCGCGCCGAACTCCGAAACCGACAGGATCAATCCAACACACATCAGCGTCACCAGCATAGATGAGCCACCGTAGCTGATGAACGGGAGTGGCTTACCCGTAACCGGGAAGATGCCTGTGACGGCCGCCATGTTCAGCACCGCCTGAAACGCGAGCATCCCCGCCAGCGCCCCGGCAACCAGTTTCCCGAACGGATCGCGTGCTCCCACCGCGATCCGAATTCCGGCGAACAGCAGTACAGCGAACGCGAGGACCACCGCGAGCGTGCCGAGAAGACCGGCCTCCTCACCGATGATTGCGAAGATGAAGTCCGTATGCGCCTCGGGGAGGTAGAAGAACTTCTGCCGAGACAACCCGAGACCGACGCCCTTGATGCCGCCGGTCCCGAAGGCGAGCAGAGCCTGCACCGCCTGGTAGCCCTTGCCCTGAGAATCGCCCCAGGGATTGAGCGCTGTCACTACGCGTTCCATGCGGTAAGGAGCGATTGCGACGGCGAAGACGCCGAAGCCTACCAGAGCAGCGCCGGCGAGTCCCACCCACCGCAGCTCGATGCCTCCGAGAAAGAGCACGATCCCGACACCGATCGCCATGAGGATCGCCGTGCCCAAGTCGGGCTGGAAGACGATGAGGACGGCCGGGACCCCCACATAGATTCCGAGTTTCTTCAGGTAGTCACCGGTGTCGATGCGCCCTCGTTGCCACTCAACGGCCAGCGCCGCGGCAACCAGCACGCACGCGATCTTGGTGAGCTCAGAAGGCTGGAGCTGGGTGAAGCCCAGGGGAATCCATCGTCGGGCTCCGCCACGAACCACGCCGTAGACATAGGTGAGCACCAACAACCCCACACTTACCCACCAAGCCTGCAAGCCGAGCGGTCCTTGGAGCCGACGGTAGTCAAACCTCGATATCGCGATCGCCACCACGGCACCAATGGCTACGAATGCGAGTTGCCGAATGAAGAAGTGGGCGGCAGAGCCTTCCTTTACGTAAGCGGAGATCGAGGACGCCGAGTAGATCATCACCAGCCCGAAGACGGTGAGGAAGACCGCCGAGCCCATCAGCAGGTACCGCGCAATGGATCCGCCTGCGTACTCTTTGCGCGCCATCAGCCCTCCTCCCCCGCCATCACGCCGACGAGGGCCTTGAAGACCCGACCGCGATGCTCGTAGGAGCTGAACTCGTCAAATGATGCGCACGCGGGCGAAAGGACGATCGCATCGCCCGGCTCGGCGAGCAGACGCGCCGCTTCACAGGCGTCACATAGGCTCACTGCTTCGACGGAATGTACAGGCAGACCCCGAAACGCCTCAGCAAGCTCATGGCGCGCCTCGCCAAAGAGCACCACAGCCTTCGCGGTCGCCGATACCTGCGCCGCAAGAGGTCCGAAGTCGTTCCCCTTGTTCCGCCCGCCGAGCATCACGATGAGTTGCGTGCCCTCAAACGCCGTAAGGGCCTTCAAGACCGCGTCGGGGTTGGTTGCCTTGCTGTCGTTGACCCACTCCACGCCGTCCACCCGCCCCACAGGCTCCAAGCGGTGCTCTATGGGCTCGAAGGACCTGAGTCCGGCGCGAAGGGCGGCGGGCGTCGCACCAAGCGCGTGGGCAGCGGCAGCGGCAGCCAGAGCGTTGCTGACGTTGTGAGTGCCTCGGATCTGGAGCTCATCGGCACCCACCAGCCGGATGGGACCACCGCGAGTCTCCAACACAAGTTCACCGTGGCTCGTGGTCGCCCCGAGCGCATGGGGCTCGTGAAGGCTCACACGCACGACGCCGATTCCGCGTGCCTCGAGCTTCTCGGCGAACGGTCCGGAGCCCTCGTCATCGACGTCGACGACCGCGGTGTCGTCAGAGTCGAGGTTCTCGAACACGCGCGCCTTGGCGGCGACGTACGCCTCGTGCGATCCGTGCCAGTCAGCATGGTCGGGAGTGATGTTGAGCAGCACAGCCACTCGGGGGTGGAAGGTCTCGACGTGTGCGAGCTGGAACGACGAGACCTCTGCGACCAACACTTCGCTCGCCTCGGCGTCTAGAGCTGCATCCACCGCAGGCGGGCCGAAGTTGCCCACCGACCGGGCGCTGATCCCAGCCGAGTTCAACAGATGTGTCACGAGCGCTGTCGTCGTGGTCTTTCCGTTAGTCCCGGTGATCGCGACCCAAGTCTGAGACGAGAGCGCGAAGGCGAACTCGACCTCCGAGATCACCTTGTCGGCGGCGGCGTATGCCGAGACCATGAGCGGCGCATGGGGCGCAATCCCGGGGCTTGCAACACAAACGTCGAAGTGGCCGTGGACCTCCGGCGAACCCAGCGCGACGCGGGCACCCAAGGACATCAACTGCTCGGCTGTAGCGGCGAGTACGGGGTTCTCGGCGGCATCGACTGCGGTGACCGAGCGCGCACGGCCCTCTGCCACGAGCCCCAAAGCGGCGCGCGCGGCCGCACTCCCGCTGCGCCCCAGTCCCAGGACGAGAATGTCGCCCCAGCCGGTCATCGCGCCCTCGAAGCGACGGTTCCAACGAAGTACATCGCGAAGCCCAGACCGGCCAGGATGCCGGTGATGATCCAGAAACGGACCATGACCTTGGTTTCCGACCAACCCAGCATCTCGAAGTGATGATGGATGGGAGCCATCCTGAAGATTCGCTTGCGGGTGAGCTTGAAGGACGCGACCTGCAAGATGACTGAGAGCGTCTCGGCGACGTAGATGCCGCCGATGA
Source organism: uncultured Eubacteriales bacterium (assembly GCA_964541375.1). Lineage (GTDB taxonomy): Bacteria > Actinomycetota > Coriobacteriia > Anaerosomatales > JAAXUF01 > JBAXEO01. Next base: position 16,831 of record CAZIPT010000024.1, on the reverse strand, counting down.
TGAGCAGGAGCAACTCGGTCTTGGTGATGACCGCCAGAGCGGCGATCAGGGCACCGAGGCCCAGTGAGCCGGTGTCGCCCATGAATATGTCGGCGGGATAGCTGTTGTACCAGAGGAAGCCGACGCAGGCGCCGGCCACGGCTCCGGCGAGAAGCGCCGAGGGCAGCGCGTTCTGGCGGAATGCGATCGCGGCGAATGCGAGCGTGACGATCGTGACCGTGCCGGCGGCGAGTCCGTCGAGGCCGTCGGTGAGGTTCACCGCGTTACTCATGCCCGCAACCATGATGAATACCAGCGCCAGATAGAGCCACGGAACGATGATCGCCATGCCGGCCACTGGCACGATCGTCGTCAGGATGCCCAGCTGGAGCTTCTCGTCGGTCAGCGGAATCGAGACCCAGGTGGGAAGACCGCCCCAGTTGACCACCAGCAGCCCGAAGGTGACTGCGACCACACCCTGCCAGAACAGCTTCGCGCGCGGGCGCAGGCCGAGCGAGCGCTCGTGGGAGACCTTGGACCAGTCATCGATGAAGCCGAGGAGCCCACATCCGAGCATCGCGGCGAGAGCGAGGAGGCTCAGCCGAGAAGTACGGCCCTCCATCAGGAAAGTCGCCGTGACTACCAGCAGAATGAGGACGCCACCCATGGTAGGCGTGCCCTGCTTGACCAGATGACCCTGCGGACCGTCGGCTCTGACCTGCTGACCGATGTTGCGAACTCGCAGTAGGCGAATCCAGAATGGAAACAGCAGGGCTGCCGCCACCATCGCGATGACCACCGCGAGAAACACCTGGTAGGTGGGATATTGGGCGACCTTGATCACGCGGGGCTCACGATCTCTTCGACGACCGACTCCAGGCCCATGACACGCGAGGCCTTCACGAGCACTGCATCATTGTGACCGAGTGTGCCCCGAAGAACCTCTGTGGCCTCCTCGGCGGTCATGCACGCGTGAATCCGGCCGGCTGCCATGCCCTCGGCGCGTGCGCCATCGGCGATGTGCCGCGCGCGCGGTCCCACGCTCACCAGCGTATCGATCGGCAGCCGGGCCACCTGTTCGCCGATGCGGAAGTGCGCGAGTTCCGTCAGCGAGCCCAGCTCGGCCATGTCGCCGAGGACGGCTATCCGCCGACCGGCGGAGTCCATCTCGGCGAGCGTGACGATCGCTGCCTGCATCGAGACAGGGTTGGCGTTGTAGGCGTCGTTGATCACCGTGACGCCGTCCGCCGAGCTGAACACCTGCATCCGCATCGCCGAGACTTCTGCCGAAGCGAGTGCGGCGTCCAGGCGATCCATCGGAACGCCAAGGTAGAGCCCGACGGCAGCCGCTGCGAGCGCGTTGTATACGTTGTGCCGGCCGGGAACCGCGAGCCGTACGTGGACGCTGCCCTCTGCGGCCAGCAGGTCGAATGCTGCCCGGCTCATCGCATCGACGGCGATATTCTCGGCGCGAACCGCGCAGTCCTCCGAGAGGCCGTACAGCGTCACAGGCGCACGAGAGGTCGCGGCGATGGTCGCGCTGAACGCGTCGTCGCCATTGAGGAAGGCGGCGCCTCGGGGTCGAAGCGCCCGAACCAGCTCGCCCTTCGCGCTCGCGACCGCCTCCTGTGAGCCCAGCAGCTCGATGTGCGTGACGCCCACATTGGTCACCAGCGCGACGGTGGGTCGGGCGACCTCGCACAGTTCTTCGATCTGGCCGAGACCACGCATGCCCATCTCCACGACGAGTACCTCGGTGTCAGGGCCGGCCCGGAGCACGGTGAGAGGAACGCCCAACTCGTTGTTCTGGTTGCCCTGCGTCGACACCACGCGAAACGTCGAGCCGAGCACTGCGTCCAGAAAGTCCTTCGTGGTCGTCTTGCCGGTCGACCCGGTGACACCCACGACTTCGCAGTTCAGGCGAGATCTGTGGTATCTGGCCAGGTCGGAGAGGGCCCTGACGCTGTCGGCAACCTTGACGACGACGACTTCGCGAGCCGCGGCCAGAGCCAGGATCCCTTCGATCTCCTCCCGGCTGCGCGACACCACGAGCACGTGGGCGCCTCCGATGATCGCATCTTCGAGGAAGTCGTGGCCGTCGACACGCTCTCCGGGCAGCGCGAAGAATATGCAGCCCGGAGTCACCTCGCGCGAATCGACCACGACACCGTTGCCGATGACGTCGTACGATGCGCCGAGCACCGACCCACCAGTCGCCGAGACGATCCTGTCGACCGCGGCTGTCAGCATCGCGCGTCCAGCTCCCGGCGACTGACCTCACGGTCGTCGAAATGGATCGTCCGGTCCGCAAAGATCTGGTAGTCCTCGTGACCTTTGCCCGCGATGAGCACCGCATCACCGGGCTGGGCCATCGCGATCGCGCGGGCGATAGCGCGCCCACGGTCGACCTCGACCTCCCACTGCGCGCCGGCCAGTTTGAGCCCGTCCTCGATCTGCAGGATGATGCCCACGGGATCCTCAGAACGCGGGTTGTCGCTCGTGACGATGATTCGATCCGCCGACAACCCAGCGGCCGTTCCCATCAGTGGCCGCTTGTCAGGGTCTCGGTCTCCCCCGCAGCCGAACACCACGATCACGCGCCCCTTCGTCACGGCTTTGACCGCCCTGATCGCCTTTTCCAGCGAGTCCGGCGTGTGCGCGTAGTCCACGATCACCGCGAAGTCAGCTCCGCCGTCGACGCGCTCCAGCCGACCCGGCACCTGCGGCGCCCGGTCCAGGCCGAGTGCGATCGATGCGTGACTCACGCCGCACGCTGTCGCGCATCCGGCAGCGACCAGCGCATTGCTGACGTTGTAGGCGCCCGCTAGGGGAAGCGCGACTTCGATGTGCTCACCATCGATGATCAGGTCGAACTGCGCCCCGGCGGCATCCAGCGTGACATTCTCGGCTCTTACGGCGGCACCCGCAGCCAGTCCCACCGTGATCGCGTCGGGATGCTCGGCGGCAAGCGAGGCGCCCATGGGGTCGTCGATATTGATCACGCGCGCGGCGACATCGAAGTCGGTGAACAGGCGGCGCTTCACCGAGAAGTACTCCTCGAGCGTGTTGTGATAGTCCAGGTGGTCCTGAGTGAGATTCGTGAACGCCACCGCCGAGAAGCACAGGCCGTCCACGCGATGCAGGTCGATCGCGTGACTTGAGACCTCCAGCGATGCAGCCGTGACTCCCGCCGTACGCATACGGGCCAGAAGCGCCTCAAGATCCGAGGACTCCGGGGTGGTACGGCTCGCGGCGATCCGATCTCCCGCGATGCGCGTCTCCACGGTGCCGACGATCCCGGTGGTGTGGCCGGCCGCCCGCATGATCGAATCGAGGAGGTAGGTTGTGGTGGTCTTGCCGTTGGTGCCGGTGATACCGACGAGGCTCATCGTTCGGCTGGGATGGCCAAAGAACTCAGCTGAAGCCAATGCGAGCGCGACGCGTGAGTCCGGAACCAAGAACTGGGGCGCATCGAGGTGCGGCAGCGCTCGCTCGACGACCAGAGCGGCGGCGCCTCGGCGTATCGCGTCCTCGGCGTAGTCGTGACCGTCATGTGCCAGCCCACGGATACAGAAGAAGGCGTCGCCCGGACTGACTGAATCCGAGCGGTACGCGACGCCACTGATCGCCGAGTCCGGCCCGCTCAGCGGCATCGCGTTCACGCCACCCAGAAGGCTCATCATGTGTGATTGAGTCATCGGTTCTTCCGCTCGCCCGGCCGCAGATTCTACCACGCCCATCACTGCCCTGAGCCCTTGTCCTGTACCGGCTTCACCGTGCCCGTCGCAGCCGCCCTCTTGGCTGTCGACGGCGGGATCTTGAGGTGCTCGACCGAGAACTGTCCGAGCATCGCGAACGTGGGCGCAGCAACTGTACCGCCGTAGATCGCGTTGCTCGGCTCGTCGATCTTGACCGAGATGAGGATTTGCGGGTCGTCTGCCGGCAAGTACCCGATGAAGGACGAAATGTACGTGCCTTCTGCGTACCCCAGTCCGTTCTTGAGTGCCACCTGTGCAGTGCCGGTCTTGCCGGCGACCTCGTAGCCGGTGACCGCGGCCTCCTTGCCGGTGCCTTGAACGACGACGTTCTTGAGCATGTCCGTCGTCGACTTCGCGGCCTCAGCAGACACAGCACGGCGCTTGGGCCACGTTAGCTGCATCGAGGGGTCTTCCGGCACCTTCAGAAGGAAGTGCGGCGTGACGAGCTCGCCCTCGTTGGCAAGCGCCCCCACGGCCCTGCACAACTGCAGAGGCGTGGCCGAAAGCCCTTGTCCGAACGGGATGTTGGCAATAGAGGACGCCGACCACAGCGAAGGCTTGGGAAGCCAGCCACGCGCCTCGCCCGGATAGTCGACCCCGGTCGCCTCGGTCAGCCCAAACGCCGAGAAGTAGTCGTAGAGGCCCTGTTTGCCCAGCTTGAGGCCGAGTTTTACGGCCCCGATGTTGGAGGAGTTCGTCACGATGTCGATGAGCGACCAGTTGACGTTGCCACGGTCGTGGGACTCGTGGATCGTCCGACCGGCAACGGTCAAGGTGGACGGAAGGTCAAAGCGGGACTTGGGAGTGAAGAGTCCCTTGTCGATCACCGCCGCCGCCGTCAAGGACTTGATCGTTGACCCCGGCTCGTAGGCGTCTGAGATCGGACGATTCCGGAAGCCTTCCGCGTTGGCCTTGCGGTAGTCGTTGGGATTGAAGCCGGGGGTAGATGCCATTGCATAGATCTCGCCGGTCCGCGGATTCATCACCACGACCGAACCGCCCTTGGCGCCCCACTTCTTCACCGCTGCCGCCAGTTCGGTCTGCGCGTGATACTGGATGTCCTTGTCGATAGTCAGAACGATGTCGTGGCCGTCGACGGGATCGAAGCTCTTCTGCACGCCGCCCGGTATCGGGCGGCCATACGGGTCACGCTCCCCAACCAACAGCCCTGCTCGGCCGCCCAAGACATCGTTGTAGCGCTTCTCTATCCCGGCAAGTCCGGTACCGTCGTTGCCCACGAACCCGAGGATCTGGCACGCAAGCTCACCGGAAGGAAACATGCGCCGCGAATCATCTAGAAAGCCGATGCCCTTGATGTTGAGGTCTTCGAGCGCTTTCGCCTTGTCGACGTCGATCGCGCGAGCGATGTAGACGAACCCCGTGTCTTTTGCCAGCAGTGACTCGTATTGCTTCGGCGTCCCGCCCAACACAGATGCGAGTGCGGCGGCGGTTCCCAGCTTGTCCTTTATGGTGTTGGGGGCCGCATAGATCGTTCTGGCGTCAACCGTGACCGCAAGCGGCTCACCCTCGCGGTCGTAGATCGTTCCACGCCGAGCGGGTAGCACGATGTCTCGGCGGCGCTGCAGGCTCGCCTTCGCCGAGTAGGACGGCGCGGCCACAATCTGCACGTACACGAGTCTGGCGACGATACCGAGCAGGAGGCACGAGCACAGAAGGAGGACGAACGTGAAGCGGCCGCTCCCCGGCGGCCGTCTGCGCTTTGGCGCCACTCTGCCTCCTGTCTTGCCCCTAGCGCGCGGACGCGAGACCGACATCGCCCACCAGCAGTACCTGCGCCTCACCGGCTGCGATGTCCATCGCACGCTCGAAGATGCTGACGCCGCTCGTCCCGGCAGCCTTGGCAACCGTGGATTGCTGAGGGGTCTCGGGGCCCTTCAGTCGAAGATACGTGACTGATGTGGCAGGAGCCATACCCAAAGTGCCGCTCGCGATGGTCAGGATCCTGGACGGAGTCGCCAGCGCACTCTGCTGCACCTCGAGCAGGTCGCCCTGGTAGCGCTCGCTCTTGATCTCCTGTCTAAGCTTGGTGGAGTCGATGGATGCCTGGGTCGCTTGAACCGAAAGCCATACCCGGCCGAGGCCGAGCGTCGCGATCACGGCTACCGCCACGGCGAAGAAGACGAATGCCTGATAGGCGGCGGCGTGAGAAACCCGCCGACGCTTGGACGATGAGGCCTTGCGCTGGGGCCGCACCACGCGGAGGTTGGGACGGGCCGAGACGGTATGCGAATCATGTCGTAGTGCCGGAAGCCCCATCGTCAACACACCTCCTCATCCCCACACACCGGGCGAGCCCGGGATGTCTTCTCTACAACTTCTCGGCGACCCGCAGTTTCGCGCTGCGGGCGCGCGGGTTGGCCTCGATCTCCTCGGCGCTGGGCACGATCGCCTTGCGCGTCAGGATGCGGAGTACCGGCACGGTGTCGCAGGTGCATACGGGCAGCTCAGGAGGGCAAACGCACGTCCGTGACTGCTCGGCGAAGAAGACTTTCACGATTCGGTCCTCGAGCGAGTGATAGCTGATGACGGCGATCCGTCCTCCGGGGCGAAGCCATCGAGTGGCCGATGTGAGCGCCTTCTCCAAGACCTCAAGCTCCTGGTTCACCTCGATCCGCAGCGCCTGGAACGTGCGCCGCGCCGGGTGGGGACCTTCGCGTCGTGCGGCCGCGGGAACGGCCGCCTTGATGACGTCCACGAGTTCGAACGTGGTCTCGACTGGGCGGCGGGCTCGCGCGGCTACGATGAAAGCTGCGATGCGCTTCGCCCACCGGTCCTCACCGAAGTCACGGATAATCCGGGCGAGGTCTGCTTCTGAGTAGACTGCGATGACCTCAGCTGCGGTGAGAGTCTGATGACCCGGATCCATCCGCATGTCCAGGGGCGCGTCCTCCATGTAGGAGAACCCTCGTCCGGGGACGTCGAGTTGCGGGGAACTCACGCCGAGGTCGAACAAGAACCCATCGACGTAGGGAATGCTCGCGCTGGAAAGCAGTTCGTCGAGATCCCCGAAGTTCCCCTTGAGCAAGATGATCTGCTCGGAATGCATTTGCTGGCCGAGGCGTAGTGTGACTGCTGCTGCGTCAAGTGCTGCGTCGTCCTGATCGATGCCCACGAGAAGTCCCGCGGGTACCACGAGTTCTAGAAGCCGTTTCGCGTGTCCTGCCCCGCCTAAGGTGCAGTCGACAATGATCAAACCGGGTTGCGGCGATAGTTGCTGCGTGACCTCGGCCAGCAAAACTGGGGTGTGCCGGTATTCCATTTTCAAGGCCTAGAGCAGGCCGGCAGCGGCCAGCTCTTCGGCGAGGTCCTCAATAGAGCCCTCGGCCTCGCCGTTGTAGGTCGCCCAAGCGGCGGCATCCCAGATCTCGATGCGGTTGCCGTTGCCCGTGACGGCGACGTCCTTCTTCAAGCCGGCGTAGTCGCGCAACACCGGCGAGAGGGAGATGCGTCCTGCGGAGTCGAGCTCCACATCCTGTGCGCCGGCGACGAAGAACCTGCGCAGCCGGCGCTTCTTGGGATCGAAGTCACTGCCTGACGTGAGCGTCTCCTCAAAGCGCCGATACTCCTCGGCCGAGAAGACGTAGAGGCAGTTGTCGAGACCTTTGGAGACGACCAGGCTTCCGGTCATCTCGGCACGGAATCTGGAGGGCAGCGACACGCGACCTTTCGCGTCCAGCGTGTGTTGATACTCGCCAAGAAACATCCCGTGCCCCCTCTCGAATCCCCGATCCCCGGAACACTCTTTGACCGAGTCCCCCGCTCAACACCTAGGACTCTATGACACTTTGTCCCACAATGCAACACCTACATGGGAACTCATGACACCCTTGTCCCGCGCTGTGCCACTCCATTCCACGACTGTTCCGAAGGTCGCCGAGGTGTGCCGCGAATGATTCTTCTCTCGTGCGAACCCCGAGGGACTGTCCAGCGTCATAACGGCGTACGTGCGGAACAGAGCGACACGGATCAACGGGAAGGCCGGTCGGCACGGATTTGACAGGAAGATGTTTGCCGTAGCCCAGCCGTGAGGTTAGAATCAGGTTGATTCATATCTCCGACGCGGAGGGACCGGTCACATGACCGCTAACTGGGCTGCAGCTGTTGTCAACGTGCTGATTCTCGCGTTCTTCGTCGTGGTGCTGGTGGGCATCGGTATCGGTGCTTATGCGGCGTCCACCCTGAAGAAGCTCGAGGACAAGAAAGAGGTTTAGCGCCTCCCCTCTTTCGACCTTCTGAGTACCTGTCAGACGCTCTCCCGCTTCTCTGTCGCGGTGAGGGCGTTTGCCGTTCTTGCCGAGACCAACTGATACGGAGGCCCGGTCATGAACGCTCAGCATCGCGTGGTACAGCGCATCGGGATCGTGCTCGCGATCGCCGCACTACTTGCAACGTCGGCGGGCTGCTCGGCGGCACGCTCGGCTAGAGACGCGGTGACCGGGACCGGTGCATCGACCACGATGGGCAGCAATGTTGCGGCCCCCGTCGCGCCGAGCGAAGCCGGACAGGCCGTAGTCGCACCCAGCGATGCCAAATCCGCCGAAACCGTCGCTCCCGACCGGATCGTCATCAGCACCGCGAACATGACCATCCAGGTCAAGGACGTTGACAAGAGCCTGGCGGCGGTTCGCGCGCTCGCCTTAGCAAGCGGTTCGCAGATCAGCCAGCTCACCGTGCAGGCCGGCGACGGGAGCACGGGCGGTCCGGTTCCTCTAGGTGCCGCCGGACCGACAGATTCGAGCCAGCAGTCAGGCAGCGCTCAGATCACTCTCCGAGTTCCGGCTGAGAAGCTCGCATCGGTCGAGGCCCAGGCCGCCAAGCTCGGCAAGGTTCTCAGCCAGTCCGCGGCTGAAAGCGACGTCACTCAACAGCACGTTGACCTTGCCGCCCGCCTGAAGAACCTTCAGGCCGAGGAGGTACGGCTGCGTGGGTTCCTCGACAAGGCCACCAAGGTGAGCGAGATGCTCGAGATCGAGCGCGAGCTCTCACGCGTCCGCGGCGAGATCGAGGCCATGCAGGCGCAGATCGCCTATCTCGACAGCCAGGCTGCGATGGCTACCCTGACACTGGCCCTCTCGGCACCTGGTGCGCTCGTCCAGCCCTCGGGCGGAACCTGGGGGTTCACCTCGGCAGTGACCACCGGTGTGCAGGCGGCTGCCGCCTTGCTGCGCACCCTCATCGTCGTGATCATCGCGCTTTCACCGGTGCTGCTTGTTGTCGTCGTCATCGTCGCGATCGCTCGAGTACGCAAGCGTCGCCGCATCGCAACTCGGAGCGCCGACGACGAGACTCCCGCAGGTGTCACCGAGGCGCCCCAGCCTCCCATCGGCCCCGTGGCCGAGTAGTCGCTCCCGGAAAGGACTCCTGGTGCTCCCGAGACCGCGCATACGACTGCCGCTGTGGTCCGTAGCAGCGATCGTCGCCGGGTTGTACGCGGCGCGCTCGGTCGTGCGTGGGAGCTGGAGGCCGGAACTGCCGATGGACGCCGTGATCCTGCTCATGGTCGCGATCGTGATGGTCGTCGTTCACCGGCTTCGCACCGTCACCGCACAGGAAGATGACGAGGAGAATAGCCCAGGGGCCTCCCGCGACGACGCGGAAGGCCCCGTGAGGTAGATCCATATCGGCGTTGAGGGTCTAGCCCTTGGCCTTGTACGGCTTGCCGAGCGCAGCGGGAGCAACTGCACGACCAACAACACCCGCGAGCACCACGACTGTCAGCACGTAGGGAAGCATCAGGAAGAACTGCGGCGGTATCCGGATCACGTCGCTGAAGAGCTGGAGCTTGAGCTGGAGCGCGTCAGCGAATCCGAACAGAAGTGATGCCAGATAGGCGCCACCGGGAATCCAGCGCCCGAAGATGTTGGCAGCCAACGCGATGAACCCGCGACCGTTGGTCATCGAATCCGAGAAGCCGCCGACCTGTTCCAGCGAGAGATTCGCGCCGGCCAGGCCCGCCATGAGCCCCGAAATCAGAACGGCGACCCACCGGCCGGCAATCACGTTGATGCCAACGGTGTCCGCCGCGCGAGGGTGCTCGCCGAGCGCACGCAAGCGCAGCCCCCACCGCGTCCGGAACAAGGCCCACGTCAGGAATACCGCGAAGAAGATTCCCGCATAGACGATGGGCGTATAGCTGAAGAAGATGGTGTTGATCCACGTCCAGACCGTGCCCATGAAGCCGGAACCGCCGTTGGGGAAGCTGAAGACCGGCTGAATCGTCGACACGGTGCGAACAGGATGTCCCAAAACCTGCTCAGCCATGACGCTGTCGCTCACGCCGACGTTGCCAGGTCGGCCAAAGATCATCTCGATCAGAAAGCCTGTCACGCCGATTGCAAGAATGTTGATCGCCGTGCCCGAGACCACCTGGTCGGATCTCAGGTTGATCGAAGCGAACGCATGCAGAGACGCAAACAGGCACGAGGCCAACAGTGCCGCAAGGACTCCGACCCACAACGATCCGGTCAGGAGCGCTCCCATGACACCGCCAAACGCACCGACGAGCATCAGCCCTTCCATGGCGATGTTCACGACGCCCGAGCGTTCGCAGATCGAGGCGCCGATCGCGGCGAGGGCGATGGGGGTCGCAAGTCGGATGGCTGCCGCGAAGAGATCCGGGGTGATGATGCTAGACAGCAACGGGGCTCACCGCCTTTCTCCGACGCCACTTGTCCAGCGCCCACGGCACGATCGTCTCGGCGGCTATCAGGAAGATGATGATTCCCTGGATGATGGCCACGACCTGCTGCGATACGTCGGCCTCAAGCTGCATGGTGCCGGCCCCGGCCGACAGGGCGCCAAAGAGCAGCGCGGCCGGGATGACTCCGATCGGGTTGTTCTTGGCAAGGAGTGCCACGGCGATCCCCGTGAAGCCGAACCCGTTTGAGAAGCTGTCGAACAACCTGCCGTAGACCCCCATCACCTCGACGGCTCCGGCAAGCCCGGCAAGCGCCCCGGAGATACACAGTGACTTGATGATCGTCGACGAGACAGAGATGCCTCCGGCCGAGGACGCAAACGGGTTGAACCCCACCGCCCGGGCCTCGTAGCCGAGGGTGGTGTACTTGAGCGCCGCCCATACCAGCACGGCCACGACGATCGCGATCAGGATCCCGGTGTGCGCACGGTTGGCCTTGAGGAACGGCAGCAGCGTGTGCAAACGCGGCAAGATGGAGTTGGGCGGCAGCTGCGGAGTCTGCGGAATCCCGCCCTTGTCCTTCATCGGCCCGGTGATCACGAATGAGACCAGATAGCGGCCGATGTAGCTGAACATCATCGTCGTGATGACTTCGTTGGCGCCGATTCGGGCCTTCATGAGCGCCGGGATGAACGCCCACGCCGCGCCGGCAAGCGCTGCCGAGAGGAGAATCACCGGCAGCGAGATCATCCAGGACATCCCGCCGACCCAGAGTCCGACGACCGCCGCGGCGAGCCCGCCTAGAAACAGCTGCCCCTCGGCACCGATGTTGAAGAGCCCCGAACGAAAGCCGTAGGCCAGTGCGAGGCCGGTGAAGATGAGCGGTGTCGAGCGCAACAGCGTCTCGCCGATCGCACGCTGGCTGCCGAAGGCACCCTGCCAGAGCGCGGCGAAAGCCGCCACGGGACTGTGCCCGGACGCTAGGATGAAGATCGATCCGATCAGCATGGCGATGGCGACCGAGATGAACGGTGTGACGACCCGTACGAGCCGATCGGACCGCTCGCGCTCTGCGGCGAACCGCTTCTCCATGCCCTCGGGCGACGAGATGATGGGCGGGATCGCGTCAGACATTGTCCCCCCTCGGCAAGTTCGAGACTGCTCGTCCCTCGTCAACGTTCCGGTCGGCCTTCCCGCCACCGGTCATGTAGTAGCCGAGCTCTTCTTCCGAGACTTCCCCGCCGGTGAACTCGGCGACGATACGGCCTTCGAACATGACCAGGATGCGATCGGAGAGCGATTGGATCTCCTCTAGTTCCATGCTTACAAGTAGTACAGCCTTGCGGTTGCCGCGAGCCGCGAGAATCTGGCGGTGCACGAACTCGATGGCGCCGACGTCGAGACCACGGGTCGGCTGCCCGGCGATCAACAGCTGCGGGTCCCGACCGAGCTCGCGAGCGACGACCACCTTCTGCTGATTGCCGCCGGACAGGTTGGCCGCGGCGACGAACTCGCTGGGTGTACGGATGTCGTAGTCCTCGATTCGCGCCTTGGCGACGCCCTGCATCGCACGGCGGTCCAATAGCCCGTGCCGCGAGTAGGGGGCCCGGCGATGATCACCTAGCGCGATGTTCTCGACGAGATCGAACTCCAGGACCAGCCCTCGGCGCTGTCGGTCTTCCGGTATGACCGAGACGCCCGCCTCGATACTGCTCGCCGGACCGTCATGCGTGATGTCGTTGTCGCGGAGCATGATCGAGCCTGCACTGGGTCGGCGTAGACCCGTGATCGCTTCAACGAGTTCGCTCTGCCCGTTTCCCGAGACACCTGCAATCCCAACGATCTCGCCCTCGCGGACTTCGAGCGAGACCCCACGGACCGCTTCGAGTTTGCGGTCGTCGTCCACCCGCAGATCGGTGATCCTGAGCACGGGGTTGCCCGCGACGGACGGCAGCTTGTCGATTCGCAGAACCACCTCTCGGCCGACCATCATCTTGGCCAGCCCGGCCTCGTCGGTCTCGGACGGCCGGGTCTCCCCCACGACCTTCCCCCCACGCATCGCCACGATCCGGTCCGCGAACGCCATGACCTCATCGAGCTTATGCGTGATGATGACCACTGCAAGGCCTTCGTCGACCAGCTGGCGCACGATCACGAAGAGCTCGGTGACCTCCCGCGGGGTGAGCACCGCGGTCGGCTCGTCCAGAATCAGGATTCGCGCCTGACGGAAGAGCGCCTTGAGGATCTCCACGCGCTGCTGCATGCCCACGGACAGATCCATGACGCGGGCGTCTGGATCGACCTTCAGCCCGTAGCGCTCGGATATGGCCGTGACCTCTTCGCGCGCTCGGTCGCGCTCGATGACGCCGTACTTGGTGGGCTCGAGCCCGAGGACGATGTTTTCCGTGACGGTTTGCGTCTCAACGAGCATGAAGTGCTGATGAACCATCCCGACGCCTAAGTCGATTGCCTGCCGGGGACCCTTCACGTCGACGGGGGCGCCATCGATGACGATCTCCCCCCCGTCAGAGGCGAGCAGACCGTAGGCGACGTTCATGAGCGTCGACTTGCCGGCCCCGTTCTCGCCGAGAAGTGCTACGACCTCGCCGCAGTGGACATCGAGCGACACGTCGTCGACCGCAAGGACGCCGGGGAAGCGCTTGGTTACGTGCGACAGACGCAGAATGGGCGACGCGTCCGTGGCTTTCGGTGGAGGTGTCGCGGGAACGGGCGCATGGTGCTCCGACATAGAGGCTCCCTCGCGTGTCAGGGGCGGCCGGCTCGGCCGGCCGCCCCTGCAGTAGTCAGCGACTCACAAGTGGTCCGAAGTGCAGGCTACTTGCTTGGAACGGTGACGGTGCCCGCGGCGATCTCGGCCATCGCGTCGTCGACCAGCTTCTTGGTCTCAGCGGGGACCTTGGTATCCCAGTCGTGGTACGGCGCCAGACCCACGGCATCTTCTTTGATGCCGAGCGCCTCGTTGACGCCGCCCTTGAGGGTGCCGTCGACGGCCTTCTTGATCGTCTCGAAGACAGCAACGTCGATCTTCTTGATCGCCGAGGTGATGATGGTGTCGCCGATGGCCGGAATCGTCAGGAACTGATCGGAGTCGACGCCGATGAAGAGCGCCTTGTTCTCCTGACAGGCCTTGGCGGTACCGAGACCAGTCTGGCCAGCCGCAGCGAAGACGATGTCCGCGCCCTGCTCGATGAGCGCCTTGCCTGCCTCGAAGCCCTTCGCCTGGTCGGTGAAGGAGCCTGTGTAGATGCTCTTCACCTCAACTGCGGGGTTGGCCTTCTTGGCGCCAGCGATGAAGCCGGCCTGGTACGCCTGCACCGGCGGTATCTCCATGCCGCCGACGAAGCCGAGAATCAGCTTGTCGTTGATCCGGGGATCAACGTTCGTCTGAGATGTCAGCGAACCAGCGAGGACGCCCGCGAGATAGCCCGCCTCGGCTTCCTTGAAGGTGATGCCGATGACGTTGGGGATGGTCGGCATGAAGAACTCGTCGATGCCACCATAGATGACGTCCGGGGTCGCCGTGGCGACCTTGGTGACGGTGTCCGTCATGAGGAACCCGACCGCGAAGATCGGGTTGTAGCCGGCGTTGGCCAGCTGCGTGAGGTTGCTTTCGTAGTCAGTCGGGGCCTTGGACTCGACGACCTTGGTCTGAACCCCGAGTTCCTTCTCGGCTTTCGCGAGGCCTGCGGCGGAGAGGTCGTTGAAGGACTTATCTCCCAGACCACCGATGTCGGTCACCATGGCGGCCTTCACCTTGGCGGTCGGCTCGGTGGTGGTACTGGAACCGCTCTTGGCGCCGCTGGAGCATCCAACGACCATGGCGCCGACGAGCGCCACTGCAAGCAAGACGGCCCCATACTTGACCCACTTCGATCTCACGGAGATCCCCCTCCTCAGGACTGGGACTATGCTGTCGTTTCCATACTAGACCAACTGGTGAGGAATCGTGTACCAAATAGCGGTGGGTTTGTGTCGCCGCGACGCCTAGACTGAGCGGATGCGAGCCCGAGGATGCGTCGACAGGTATTCCTCGCGTATATGCCGCCGATCCACGTGTGTGTAGACCTGCGTCGTGCTGATGTCGGCATGGCCGAGCATCTCCTGCAAAGCGCGAAGGTCCGCGCCACCCTCGAGCAGGTGGGTTGCGAATGAGTGGCGCAGCGTGTGGGGGTGCATCTTCAGTCCCACCCTGTCTCCGTAGGTCCGCACGATACCGAATACCCCCTGCCGAGACAGCCGCCCCCCACGCGCATTCAGGAACACCGCTGAGCCGTCCAACGCACGTACGGAGCTTTTGGGCCGTAGGTAGGGCCGACCGTGCGTAAGGTAGGCGTCCAGCGCATGGACCGCCATCCCTGCGATCGGGACCAAGCGCTCCTTCCCCCCCTTGCCGAACACCCTCGCATAGCCTGCCGAGAGGTCGAGTCCGGACAGCTCGAGCCCGGTCAGCTCGCTCACTCGAAGCCCGCAGCCATAGAGGGTCTCCAGCATCGCGCGGTCTCTCAGCCCGGCGGGCGTATCGGGAAAGGGCTGACTAAGAAGCCTGTCGATGTCCTCGATCGAGACGGCCTCGGGAAGGCGCTCGGGGACTTTGGGCAGCGGCAGCCGTGCCGTAGGGTGGTTCTCAGTGATCCCCTCGCGCACAAGGAACTTGTGCAGCCCCTTGACCGCCGCGACACGACGCTCGACGGTGCTCGGCGCGAGTCCTCGGTCCCACAGCGCCGAGATGAACGCGGTGATGTCGTCTCGGCTGGCGGTGGTCAGATCGTCAACTCCCCTTGCCGAGAGGAACGATGCGTAGTCGCTCAGATCGCGCCCGTACGCGGCGATGGTATGCCGAGAGTACCCGCGCTCGACGGAGAGGTGACCCAGGTATTCGGCGACGTAGGAGTTCACGGTTCAAGTATAGGCTTCGGACACCGTCATCTCCGCGATCGTGACGCTCTGCCGACACGCGCCGCTCGCCTCGTGGGCGACACGGTGAGCAAGAAGCCACGTGCCGGGCTGAATGGTGGCGTCCTTGATCGAGCCCCTGGGCAAACGACAGTGACCGCCCCGTAGGGCGGCCACCATGGGTTTCTCGCAGCGGTGCGGATCCGGCCGAGGGTGCCTACGCGATGAGCGACTCCAGCGAGGTGTACTCGAGACCGAGCGCCTCGGCGACCGGAGCGTACGTGAGCTTGCCCTCGAGCACGTTGACTCCCTTGGCGAGCGCCGCATCATCGGCGACCGCCTGCTTCCAGCCCTTGTCGGCGATGGAGAGACCGTAGCGAAGCGTCGCGTTGGTCAGCGCCAGCGTCGAGGTGTTGGGTACGGCACCCGGCATGTTGGCGACGCCGTAGTGCAGTACGCCTTCGACGAAGTAGGTGGGGTCGGCGTGCGTGGTGGCGTGTGTGGTCTCGATGCAACCGCCCTGATCGACGGACACGTCGACGACGACCGAACCCCGCTTCATGTTGGGGAGCATGTCGTTGGTGATGAGGTACGGGGTCTTGGCGCCCGGGAGGAGCACGGCGCCGATAACTAGGTCGGCCGCGTACACAGCCTCTTCGATGTTGTGCTTGCTCGAGTAGAGCGTGCGCATCTTGTTGCCCCACAGCTCGTCGATGTAGCGCAGGCGGTCGAGGCTCACGTCGAGGACGGTGACGTGAGCTCCCATGCCGCACGCGATGTAGGCGGCGTTGATGCCGACGACACCGGCGCCGAGCACAACGACGTTGGCCGGCAGGACCCCGGGGACGCCGCCCATGAGCACGCCACGTCCGCCGAAGGGCTTCTGCAGGTACGTGGCGCCGACCTGCGCGGCCATGCTGCCCGCGACCTCGGACATCGGGGCGAGCAGCGGCAGCGAGCGGTTCGGCAGCTCCACGGTCTCGTACGCGATGCAGACCGCGCCGGACTTCACGAGACCGACGGTCTGCTCGTGGTCGGGGGCGAGGTGCAGGTAGGTGTAGAGGATCTGGCCGGAACGATGGGGTTCGATCTCGACGGCCTGCGGCTCCTTGACCTTGACGATCATGTCGGCACGCGAGAAGACGTCCTCGGCGGTGTCGACGAGTTCCGCGCCTGCCGCGATGTACTCGGCGTCAGGGAAGGACGAACCCTCACCGGCGGACTTCTCGACCAAGACGGTATGACCGTGCTCGATGAACTCACGAGCGCCGCCCGGCGTCATGCCGACGCGGAACTCGTTGTTCTTGATCTCCTTGGGTACACCGATGATCATCTGCGAGCTTCCCTTCACTCGTTGAACGAACCCGATCGGGCGCGTTTGGGCCTGGAGAAGGCGCGCCTTTCGGACCGGCTGCGGCCCGGGCGGACCTTGCTAGTGTAACGCTCGTGAACGCGTGCGCAAGTATGCGGGAAAGGTCGTCCGCTATGCGCGCCGGCTGCGACGCGGAGCGGCCAGCGGCTC
>CAZIPT010000023.1:0-31634 GCA_964541375.1 uncultured Eubacteriales bacterium | reverse complement strand
CCAGCAGCTGGTTGAGGGTCTGCTCGCGCTCGTCGTGGCCGCCGCCGAGGCCGGCGCCACGCTGGCGACCGACCGCGTCGATCTCGTCGACGAAGATGATGCAGGGGCTGGCGGCCTTGGCCTGCTCGAACAGGTCGCGGACGCGCGAAGCTCCCACGCCGACGAACATCTCGACGAAGTCGGAACCGGAGATGGAGAAGAACGGCACCGCTGCCTCGCCGGCGACGGCACGGGCCAGCAGCGTCTTGCCCGTTCCCGGAGGTCCTACGAGCAAGACGCCCTTGGGGATCTTGGCGCCCAGCGCCTGGAACTTGCCCGGGTTGGCCAGGAACTCCTTGATCTCTTCGAGTTCCTCGATGGCCTCGTCGACTCCGGCCACGTCCTTGAACGTGATGCGCGGCTGATCGCGCGTCATGCGTTTCGCCTTGGCCTTGCCGAAGTTCATGATCTTGGAGTTGCCGCCCTGCATCTGGTTCAAGAAGAAGAACATGACGAACACCAGAAGCAGGATGGGCAGCACCGACGAGAGGATCGTGATCCACGGGCTGGGACCGGATGCGTCCACCGTGTAGGTCACGTTCGGATGCTGGGCCATGAGCACGGCAAGCGTATCAGTGCCCACGTATGCGGAGGTGAACTCCTTGGGCTTCTCCTTGGCCTCTTTGGCCTTCAGGGTCTCCCAATACTGACCCGCGAGCTTGTTGTCGCGCACCACGAAGGTGACGTCCTGCACGCGGCCGTCCTTGACCGCCGTCACGAACTCACTCGTCGCAAGCGCCTTCGGCTGGCCGTCGGTGCTCTTGTTGAGCTGCACCATGACGACCCAGACCAACACGGCCAGAAGGACGAGATAGAGAAGGACGGTTCTGAAGTTCTTGTTCACAGTGACCCAGTCTCCTTGGGAGTAAGCCGCAGCGCCGGTGTTTGGCTAGTCTGCGTATATAGCGGGCTTCAGGACGCCCACGTACGGTAGATTGCGGTATTTCTCGGCGTAGTCCAGTCCGTAGCCGACCACGAACTCGTCTGCGACGTCGAAGCCGACGTACTTACACTGAATAGGTACCCTCTGCTTGCCTTCTTTGCTCAGGAGCGCCACGACCTCGAGTGACTTGGGCCTGCGCGAGGCGAGGTTCTTGAGCAGGTACTTGAGCGTGAGCCCGGTGTCGAGGATGTCCTCGCACACCAAGACGTTGCGCCCTTCGATGGTCTCGTCGAGGTCCTTCAGGATGCGAACGACGCCCGACGACTTGGTGGACGAGCCGTAGCTTGAAACCGCCATGAAGTCGAGTTCGACCGGCGAAGTGACCGCGCGGGATAGGTCGGCGACGAAGATGGCCGCGCCGCGAAGCACCGCGATCATCAGGACCGATTCGTCGCCGTAGTCGGCACTGATCTCGGCTCCGAGCTCGGCAACGCGATTCTGGATCTCGTCCTCGGTCAGGACAATGTGTGAGAGATCGGGATGAAGCTCCATGGATCCTAAAACGTCCCTTCGTCGACCGCGCGTGGCACTAGTCGCCGCTCTCCCGGTCCCACGTGAGCCGAAAGGCTCTCCTGGTGCCGGGCCCAACCCGGTAGTCGTCGCTCATCCGAACACCCGCGAGCCACACGATCCGCTCTCCGTCTCTGATGACGGGAACCGACATACGCAGCCTGCGCGGCACTTTGGCGTCGGTGAGGAGGTCGGAGAGCTTGCGCGATCCGGACATCCCGAACGGCCGAATCCTGTCCCCAGGATGAACCGCATCGACGACCAGCGTACGTGCGTCTCCTGCATCGATCGTGATCGAATCGGCGTCACCGGCGATGTCCGCGGGCTCGACCACCTCGGCCACGATCGTTCCGGCTCGGCCAAGCTCGGCGTTGCCGGGTAACGGGAGCAAGCAAGGTGCCAGCACAAGCGGCTCGATGCCCGCTCGCGAGACGAACAGTTTACCGTACTCGGTCTCCGCTCGCAGTCCGCCCGGAAGGTCGCGCGAAAAAGCGTTCGCCGACAAGCCTTCCACGAGCGCTTCGACGTGCGACGCCTCCAGCCGAGAAGCCTCCGGAAACGCGCGGATCAACGCCTTTCGAACCGTGCGCCGCGCCATCGCCGGATCGAGCGACTCCATGAACGCGCGGTCGAATTCGACACGACCGTCGGCGGTGACTTCGGCGAAGTCGCGCGAGAAGTCCTCGGCGAGGCGCGAGAGCAGTGCATCGTCGGCAGCGAGCAGGTCTATGGAGCGCGCGAGCGTCTCGCGGAACGCCGGGTTGACCTGCTCGGCGACGGGCACGATGTTCGCCCGAACGAGTGCGCGCAGCCGAGACGTATCGGAGTTGGATTCGTCCTCGCGCCACCGCTGGCCGAGGTCCTCAAGATAAGTGCGCACGTCAGCTCGGTCGCAGTCCAGCAAGGGGCGCACGATGCGGCCGCGCCGGTAGGGAATCGAAGACAGGCCGCCCGCCCCTGCCCCCGTGATCGCCCGCATCAGGAACGTCTCGATGCGGTCGTCACGCGTGTGAGCAACGGCGATCCTGCCCTGCTCGGGCCTCACGCGTGCGGCCTCGCAAGCGGCGTCGAGCGCCTCCTCGGCGAAACGGTAGCGAACGCGGCGCCCGGCGTCTTCGAGGTTGAGACCTTCGACCGCAGCGTACTGGGCGACGTCGAAACGCACGACGAGGACCTCGATGCCGAGCGACTCGCCCAGTTCACGGACGAACTCCGCGTCCGCGTCAGCGTCAGCACCGCGCAGCAGATGGTTGACGTGGAGGACCGAGAGCGCGCCGATCGGGCCGAGATCACCGGCAGCCAAGAGCCGCAGCATCGTGACGGAATCTGCGCCGCCGCTGACCATGGCGAGCACTGGCGCGCCCTCGGGCAGCATGCCACTGCGGTCGCTGGCGGCACGGGCGGTTGCGGCGACGGAATCCATGGCTACAGGGTAGCGCACGGACACACACCGGTGGCGGGACGAGGCAGCTGATCTATCGCGGAGCGGCGCTGAGCACCAATCTACAGGCTGCCCCGCTCTTCGGCGATCTCGACGACCCAGCGAGCGCACCGGCCGACCAACATCGTGCAATGTGCCCATCGCTCGGGGTCGTCCATGTCCCCGATGCGCGCGACGATCGCGTCGCAGCTCTCGGCGTCCTGATCGGCGACGAAACGCCTGCGCAGCTCACCGGCAAAGTCGTAGACCGGCTCCCAGTCGTCCTGGGGTGCGGTCCTGCCCGTGAGGATTCCGGCGGCCATAACCGAGCCGGCGAGCGCCCCACACGTGCAGCGCGACCCGCCGAAGCCTTCGCAGAAGCCCGATGCCAGCCGGGTGATGTCACCTGGGACCGGGTCGGGCGCGATTCCGTTGATAGTCTTGAGGACGGCCTCACCGCACCAGTAGCCAGCCTCGTAGTGTGATGCGGCGGATAGCTCGGCCTGCTGGGCGAGCGTCATGACCGGAAGCGGACGCAGATGCCGGACAGCGGGAGACGCTGTAGCCGTCGATGCTGCGAGATTCGCTTTGCGCTGGGCACAGCCCACAAACTGCTCCGTCCTGTCACCTGCCGACAGGAGGACTATATCACGATTGGTTATTGCTCTACTACGATGTCTTTATTCCGACGCCCTGTGCGACTCCGCGTTCGATGGCCCCGAGATAGGCGTCGAGTATCAGTGCGAGCGCACCTGTCAGGATCGCGCCCTGGAGCGTGACGGCGGGATCGGAGTTCACGAGCCCCGATATGATCGGGGCGCCCAGACCACCCGCACCTGCCACTGCGCCGATCGTGGAGGTCGCCACGTTGATGACGACTGACACGCGGACCCCCGCAAGGATGACCGGCGAGGCAAGCGGCAGCTCCACGCGCCAGAGCGACTGCCGAGGACTCATGCCCATGCCGGCAGCGCTCTCGATGATCGCAGGTGGCAGCGCCTGCATACCGGCGATCGTGTTCTGCAGCACCGGGAGAACGCCGTAGAGCGTCAGGGCGAGAACCGTCGGCCGAACCCCGAATCCAAGAAGCGGGACCGCCAGTGTGAAGACCGCGACCGGAGGAAACGTCTGCCCCAGGTTGGTCAGGTCTACGACCACGTCGTGGAAGTCCATACCGGCGCCGTGGGTGACGAGTGTTCCCATCGACACGCCGACAGCGATGGACAGGACGCTCGATATGGCGACCAGCTCGAGGGTCCGGCCGATCAGCTCGAGCATGGTCGCTTGCTGGTAGAGCACGCGCGCTTCGTTGGGAAAGAGCGTGTGCAGCACTGCGGCCCAGAGGCCGGGCATCGAAGCGAGGACCAGGTACACGACGAAAGCGACCGTCGGCCACAGGAACAGACGTGCTGTCATGCCGCGTCTCACTGGAGAGGCCGCTTGAATCGATCGACGATGCTCTCGATGCTGACGCTGCCGACAAGCTCCCCGGCCTCGTCGGTGACCCCGACCACCGGCACGCCGTACTCGATGATGCGCGCCAGGGCCGTGCGCAGCGAGGAGTCGAGCGGCACGATGGCGCCCGCGGCGGTCGCGCCATCGGCTGGATCGAGCGCTTCGGTGACGGGCGCGAGCGACAGCCGCTTGAGCGCGCGCTCGGCGCCCACGAAGCCGGCCACGAAGTCGTCGGCGGGGTACGCCAGCACTCGCTCGGGCGTGTCGTACTGAACGAGTCGCCCCTCGCGCATGATCGCGATGCGGTCGCCAAGCTTGACCGCCTCGTCGATATCGTGAGTCACGAACACCACGGTCTTGCGCAGCCGCGCCTGGATGGCGACGAACTCCGCCTGCAGCTTCTCGCGAGTCAGCGGATCGACGGCGCCGAACGGCTCGTCCATCAGCAGGACCGGCGGGTCGGCCGCCAGCGCCCGGGCCACGCCGACGCGCTGCGCCTCTCCGCCCGAGAGCTCGTCGGGGAACTTCTCGGCGTAGTCGGCGCTGTCCAAGCCCACCAGGTCGAGCAGCTCGGCCACCCTCGCTGAGATGCGCCCGGCATCCCAGCCGAGAAGCCGCGGGACGACGCCGATGTTCTCGGCGACGGTGAAGTGCGGGAAGAGGCCGACGCCCTGAATCGCATAGCCGACATGGCGCCTCAGCTCCTCGGGCGGAAAGTCGCGAACGTCCCGGCCGTCCTCGGACACCGTCCCCGAGTCGGGTTCGATCAATCGGTTGACCATGCGCAGCGTCGTGGACTTCCCGCACCCCGAGGGTCCGATCAGAACGACCGTCTGTCCCTCAGGGATCTCCAGCGACAAGTCATCGACTGCAGGATGTGTCTGGCCTTCATAGCTTTTGGTCACGTGTTCGAAGCGAATCACGGAAGGCTCCCCTCTCCGCCCACCGAGTGGGTTCGAAACAGGCGACTCTGGACAATTCTCAAGGCGCCATCGGCGAGCACCGCGATGAGAACCAGAGCGATCGAACCGAGCATCGTGAGATCGGGGGACTGCTCGGCGAGGCCCTGGAAGATGAATCGGCCGAGCGTGATTCCGCCGACGAAGGCGCCGAGGGTGGCATTGCCGATCGTCTGAACGGTGGAGGTCCTCACGCCCGAGAACACGACCGGCATGCCCAGCGGAAGCTCCACTTTGCGCATCAGTTGACCGTCGGTCATCCCCATCCCCCGCCCGGCGTCGACAACGGCGGCCGGCACGTTCCTGAGCCCGGCGTACGTGTTGCGCACGATCGCGAGCAGCGCGTAGAGCGTCAGCGCGGTGACGACGGGTGCCCAGCCGATGCCGCCGATGCCGAATCTACGAAGCACCGGCAGCGCGAAGGAGACGGCGGCAAACGGGGCGACCAGCAGGCCGACCATCGCGAGCCCCGGAATCGTCTGGAACACACTCACCGTCGCGAAGACGGGCCGCTCCAAGCGCTGGTTCCTGAACGCGACCATCCCCAGATACACGCCAACGGCCGTCGCGATCGTGACGGCTACGGCCGCGAAGATGATCGTGTTGAGGGTCTCGACCCAGAACCGGTCGGCGACGTTGGCGTACTCCTTCATGATGCCTAGGTCGTCGAGGTAGCCGGAGAGAAGCATCCCTACGATCGCCAACGGCGCGAGCACGCCGATCGCCACACCCGGCAGGCTTCTCCGTCCGAGCAGCCGACGGCTCGCCAGCACCAGCGCGTACGCCGCGATCGCCGAGACCCACGCACCTCCGCCGATCGAGACGCGAGCGAACTGCCCTGTCTGTGGGCCCAGGTTGCTCGCGGCCCACCCCGACGCGGCCACGAGCGCCACGATGATGCCCGCGCCCAAGAACCCTCGCGCGGCACTACGAGTTCGGCCACCCTCGCGCAGTGACAGCACCACGACCACAACCCAGAGGAGCGCGATCGCGATGGTGAGCGCGGGCCCGATCGCCGACCAGGGCCGCAGGTCCACTCCCGTGGCGATACGGCTCCGCCTGACCGTGGCAAACGGCAGCAGGAGAAAGAGCGGGAGCCCGACAACGGCGGCGGCGATTCCGACCTTGTAGGGTCTGCTGCCGCGCATCATCGGACTCCCGATTCGATTCGAAGTGTCGGCCTAGAGCTACCTACTTGAGGAACCCGCCCGACTTCAAGAAGTCCTGGGCAACGGTCTGAGCGGACTCGCCGTTGACCTGAATCCGTGCGTTGAGCTCCTGCAACTTCTCAAGAGTCAGCGCTTCGAAGATCGGCTTGAGCTCCGTCGCGATCTCAGGATACTTGTCGGCGATCTCCTTGCGAATGGTTGGCGTAGGCCAGTAGACGAGCTGGGCGTTCTTGTCGTCGGCCAGCACCACGAGGCCGAGCTCTGAGAGCGCGCCATCGGTGCCGTAGGCCATGCCGACGTTCACTCCATCAGTGCCGTCCGCGACCGCCTTCTCGGTCTGGGCGGTGTCGCCTCCCGAAAGCACGACGCGGCTGCCCTTGGGGATGTCGAAGCCGTAAGCCGCAGCAAAGGCGGGCCAGGCGTCGGCGTTGTTGAAGAACTCGTCGGACGCAGCCACCTTGATCGGCTTGCCTGCCTGCACGTAGGCGGCCAGGTCGCTCATGGTCTTGAGGTTGTTAGCGGTAGCGAAATCCTTCTTGACCGCCAGAGCCCAGGTATTGTTCGCCCTGGCCGGCTCAAGCCACAGGACGCCGTTGGATGCATCGTTGGACTGGTCGGCCTTGTAGCCGTCCTCCCCCACCTTGTAGATGGCGGCATCCTGGTTCGGGAAGAAGATAAGCCCGGAGCCCGTGTACTCGGGGTAGATGTCGATCTCTTTGTTGAGCAGCGCCTTGCGCACGACATCGGTGGTGCCGGTGCCGCTCTTGTCGGTGACCTTGAACCCGGCGTTCTCAAGCTTCGCCAGAATGATGGCGCTCAGGAGCTTGCCCTCGGTGTCGATCTTGGAGCCCACGACGATCGGGCCTTTCTCGGCCGCTGGGGTCGTGCTCGGCGCCGAAGCTGTGGAGCAGCCTATCAGCGCCACTGCGACAGCGACAGCTGCGAACACCGCTGCCGCGCCCTTCCACTCTTTACGCATGGTGCCTCCTCGGGGACGGGCGACCGTGCGGTGTTCCCCAGCCGCCTGATGACTTGGTTGGGTCATTCCCAACCACCGGATTGGCGTATCAGCCGCTCTGCCCGATTGCGATTGTCGACCGGGGCCCTCAGGCCAGACCGAATGAGCGCGATAGCCTCTCCGGAATCCCCTCTCTGGCACGAGCCCTCGGCGAGGAATATCCTTGGGGAGCTGTGCATTCATCCACCGCTGCCGAGGAGCCCGCCCGTGACCTCGTTCAACCTGACCGACCCCGCCCTGGCCACCATCGCCGAGAAGGTCGCCGCCGGCACGCGCCTCACCCGCGAGGACGGCGCCGCGCTCTATGCGAGCAACGATCTGCTCGGCATCGGGCAGATGGCTGATTTCGCCCGCCAGCGCATCAACGGCGACCGCGTCTACTTCATGGTCAACCGCCACATCAACCCCACCAACATCTGCCGGAACCGCTGCAAGTTCTGCGCGTTCGCGCGCGACGCGGGCGAGCCCGGCGCCTATGAGATGACCCTCGACGAGGTCGCCAAGGCCGCTGCCGAAGGCGCCGCGGACGGGGCCTACGAGATCCACATCGTCAGCGGGCTGCACCCCGACTGGAGCTACGAGTTCTACATCGACATGGTCGCGCGTACGCGTGCGGCGGTGCCCGACCACGTGATCGTTCAGGCCTTCACCGCCGTCGAGATCGAGCACATGGCGATCATCAGCGAAAAGACCACGCGAGAGGTGCTCGCCGACCTCAAGGACGCCGGCCTCGACGCGCTGCCGGGGGGCGGAGCCGAGATCTTCGCTGACCGCACACGTCTGGCGGCATGGGACAAGAAGACCAAGTCCGACGCGTGGCTGCGCATCCACGGCGAAGCGCACGAACTGGGCATCGCGACCAACTGCACGATGCTCTACGGCCACATCGAGACCGCCGAGGAGCGCATCGACCACCTAATCCGCCTACGCGAGCAGCAGGACAGGACCGGCGGCTTTCTCGCCTTCATCCCGCTTGCCTTCCATCCGGCCAACACCGAGCTCGCCGACCTTCCGGCGACCACCGGCTTCGACGACCTCAAAACGCTCGCGATCGCCCGGCTCATGCTCGACAACATCCCGCACGTCAAGGCGTTCTGGATCATGCTCGGCCTCAAGATCGCTCAGATCTCGACCGCCTTTGGCGTCGATGATCTCGACGGCACCGTGGTCGAAGAGCGCATCACGCACATGGCAGGCGCCACGACACCCGAAGCGCTCTCCAAGGATGACCTTGTCGGCATGATCGCCGAGACAGGCCACGTGGCCGTTGAGCGCGACACGCTCTACCGTGTGGTGCACATGTACGAGCGCGAGGCTGCGACCGCTCCCTGGAACGCAGGACCCATCGGCGCGCCACCGCTCGTCGGGATAGCCAGTGGAACCGTCGCAACAGGAACGTAGACCAGCTGGGGCAATGGAGTTTGGCTGTAACAGGATCGACCACTGACGGAGGGGGTTCTACCATGATGCAGCCACGCCCGCATTCGACGTTCAGGCGAATCGTCGCGGTCGTCATGCTCCTGGTGTTTGCGCTTGCAGGGGGCGGTTGCGCAGGTAGCGGCGCAGGGTCGGGTTCCGACTCGCAAGCGGCGTCTCCCAAACCGGCACCGGCAGTCGAGGAACCGCCTGCGAAGCCCAAGTACTCCGCATGGGTGGTCAGTATCGTCGATGACGCAACCTCGTCCAAGGGCGGTATGACCTACGACATCGCGCTGAACCTCAACGCCACCAACCCCACAAGCGACATCGCCGGCAAGTACACCGGTACCGCAACGGCCAAAACCAGTACGAAGGGAAGCGCCGGCGGGGCGTCGGTGAAGGCCTCGGCGATCGCCAACAGCTCGCAGCTCGAGTTCACGCTCGCCCCCGTCGGTGCCGGCAGCGATCTGAAGCCGCTCACGGAGGAGCCAGGCTACATCGGCAAGGGCACGATCACGATGGGGGCCGCAGGAGATGCGACCGTCGGAAACGTGACGCGCGGCATCTCCAACAGCTCGAGCCAGCCGATCGAAGTGCTCGTTCTCGGCTCGGACGCGACGCTCAACATCACCATCAGCGGAAACAAGTACAAGTTCAAGGGCAAGATCACGGGCAGGGAGTAGTCGATGCCGCGTCCCCGACTCGGACACATCCAGTTCCTGAACTGCCTGCCGCTCTACTACGGGCTCGTGAAGAACGACGCGCTGCTCGACGTCGACCTGGTCAAGGCCAATCCCAAAGACCTCGCGGTCTCGCTCGTGAACGGCGAGCTCGATATCGCACCAATTCCCGCCATCGAGTATGCGCGCCACGCCGAAGATCTGGTCCTGCTCCCCGACATCGCCATCTCGAGCGACGGGCCGGTGCAGTCGATCCTCCTGCTGTCCAAGTGCCCTGCCGAGGCGCTCGACGGCGCGACGGTCGCGCTGACCAGCAGCTCGCGCACGTCGCAGGTGCTGACACGCATTCTGCTCGCCAAGCGCTGGGGCGTCTCGGCGAACTACACGGAGATGCCGCCCGACCTGGGTGCGATGCTGCGCGATGCCGACGCCGCGCTGCTCATTGGCGACGACGCCCTGCGCGCGTACTGGGACAAGCCCGAGGGCGTCCTCGAGTACGACCTCGGCACCGAGTGGACGGCCTGGACCGGGCTGCCGATGGTCTACGCCGTATGGGCGGTCCGTCGCGAGTTCGCCGACAACAACCCGGATGCCGTGCGCGACGTCATTGCCCAGCTCGACGGGTCGCTCGGCTACTGCCGCGCGCATCTCGACGACATCGCCGACTACGCCGCGCGCTGGGAGCCGTTCGCGCCCGAGCACTTCCGCAGCTACTTCGATGCGCTTCAGTTCCGTTTCGAACCCCGCTACCGGGAAGGCCTCGTGCGCTATCTGCAGGAGGCCCACGCAATCGGGCAGCTCGGCTCGGTCCCCGAGCCCGCGATATTTGGAGCGACATCGTGACGAACTCCAGCCAGATGGACTCCGGCGCCCTCGCGGAGCGCGTAGAGCACGTCGTCCGCGGCGAAGCGAGACTGAGCGCTGCTGACGCCGTCGCACTGCTCTCGGATACCGGCGGGGACCTGCTTCGACTGGGTGTGGCCGCCAGCGCGATGCGCCGCCGCCTCGTGCCGAGCGATGACGTCACCTTCATCGTTGACCGCAACGTCAACTACACCAACGTCTGTGTCTCCGGCTGCCGCTTCTGCGCGTTCTACCGCTCCGCCGAGGACTCCGATGCGTACGTCCTGAGCCGCGAGGAGCTCGCAGTCAAGGTCGCCGAGACCATCGACCTCGACGGTACCGCCATCCTGCTGCAGGGCGGCATGCACCCCGACCTCGACGTCGAGTGGTACGAGGGCATGCTCCGCGACATCAAGGCCGATCACCCAAGCATCCACGTGCACGGCTTCGGGCCGCCGGAGATCGTGCACATCGCCCGAGTTTCGGGCATCAGCACGCGCGACGTGTTGTCTCGGCTGAGCGCGGCCGGGCTCGACTCACTGCCCGGAGGCGGCGCCGAGATCCTGGTCGACCGCGTGCGCGGGCACGTCAGCCCCAAGAAGGCCACGAGCGACGAGTGGCTCGGCGTCATGCGCGAGGCCCACCAGCTCGACATCTCGACCACAGCGACGATGATGTTCGGCGGCGTCGAGACCGTCGAGGAGCGCGTCGAGCACATGGCGCGCGTCCGTGAGGTGCAGGACGAGGCGGTCGCAGCCGGCCACGTCGGCTTCCGCGCGTTCATCCCGTGGAGCTTCCAACCCGGCAACACCGCGCTGGCCGAGGACGAGTTCGCCGCACACGGCGAGTGGATGAGCGCGGCCAGCGGGTGGGAGTACCTGCGCACGCTGGCGGTCTCTCGGCTGTTCCTCGACTCGGTGACCAACATCCAGGCGTCGTGGGTGACGCAGGGCGCCAAGGTCGGCCAGGTCGCGCTCGCCTTTGGCGCCAACGACATGGGCTCGACGATGATCGAAGAGAACGTGGTCGCCGCAGCCGGCACCAAGTTCATGCTCGCGCGCGAAGAGCTCGTGCGCCTCGTGGCCGACGCCGGCTACTCACCCGTCCAGCGCGACACGCTCTACCGAGAGGTGCGGCGCTTCTAGCCGGCGTCCGTTCGCCGAGGAACCCGTGCCAGATCAAGCGCCAGCCGAATCGGCTTGACCGCACCCGCACCGCCGTCGTCGGTGACGATAGCGGCGTCCCACTGCGCTGTGAACGCCATCAGCAGCCAGAATCCGATCAACGAGCTCGTGCTGACGGGGCGGGGCGTACCGGGCACACCGACTTCGCGGGCGAAGTCCTCGGCGGTGACCTGCAGGGCGAACAGCGCGAGCGCGGGACGCTCGTCGGCGACGACGCCGATTACGCTCTGCCCATCCTCGGCGACCAGGAGCCAGAAGCGCGCATCGGACTCCGCGTCATCTTCACCCAGGTCAGGGACGGTCAGGTTCGCCCAGCCCTCCAGCTCGATGGTGCGCGGCCCGATCGCGAGTTCACCTGCGACGTCGCGCGGTTCGTCGATGAACGCCTGCAGGTCACGGGCGACGCCCTCTGGGCCGATGACGCGGTTCTCTCCCGGCCCGGTGTACACCGCTCCGGTCACGCCGTTGTTGGCAGGGGCGGGCAGGACCTTCTCGACGAGCTCCTGCGCACTCAGGGCTGTCGCGATGGGCGGCGGTTCGGTCGCCGCGAGTTCCTCCTCGGCGCCTTTGGCACCCTCGGCAAGCAGACGGTAGGGCCACAGCGGCATAGCGGACGTGCCGCCGGCGTCCATGATCGCGATGTTCTCCCCTGCGGCAAGCACCCATCCCTCGCCTGAGCTGCCGATCTCCGACATGGTCAGGACGTAGCGCACCCATGCGGGCGCGTGCTGGATCACTGATGCGAGAAGCGCGTCATCCATCGGGGTTCCTCTCCGCGCACGGAGCTCATGCGGCTCCGGGCTGCATTCGGCTAGCCTAACGCTCCGCGAGGTTACCGCGCCAGAGGCCTTCACATTCGGGTAACCTCGTAGGCGAAGGAGGTTCACATGTCCCACTCTCCCAAGGTTCCTGCGGCTCAGTTCGGCATCTGCGGCGGCAGCGGCTCGCTGTCGTTCGACTTTCCGGCAGCACTCGGCGACGAGCGCGTGACCGTTCTGGCCGAAGAGCTGGTCTTCGACACGCCCTTCGGCCGTTCGCCGGCGTTCACGCACTTCAGCGTCGAGGGCCCGCACGGCGCACGCGAAGCGCTCGCCGTGAAGATGCACGGTTGGCGGCGCGGCGTGAAGAGGGCCGATGCGTCGCTCCAGGTGTTCTGGGTCTTCCACGAGGCCGGTGTGAGCAAGGTCCTTGCTGACGGCGGGGTGGGTTCGCTCAACCACCTGCTCGACCCCCGTGACATTGTCATTCCTAACGACTTCATCGACCTCACGATCAAGCAGGACATCTATGTCCGAGGCGACCACCTACTGATCATGCGCGAGCCGATCTGCCCGAACCTCGCCGGCCATCTGTACTCGGGGGCCAGCGAGTCGTTCTCGCGGGTGTTCACGCGTGGAACCTACCTGGTGACCGATGGTCCGCGCTTCGAGTCGGTTGCAGAGGTCGACTACATGAAGCGACTGGGCGGCGACGTCATCGGCCAGTCGCTTGCTCCCGAGGTCTTCCTCGCCCGCGACATCGGCGCCTGCTATGCCGGCATCTACATCGTCGTCAACTACGGCGAGGGCGTCGTGCGCGACTGGGAGCACTCCGAACTCAAGGCCGTCTTCTTCGAGGAGTCCGAAACCATCGCGCGCGTGGTGCTCGACGCGGTGGCCGACGCGGAGCTCGGCGCCGGCGCGTGCCGCTGCATGGAGTATCGCAAGCCGAGCCTTCTCGGCCTGCCCGACGAGCGAAAGCACTAGCGTCGGTGTTGGTGACAGCCGACTGGGTGCTGCCGGTCAGCCGAGAACCGCTGCGCGACGGCGCGATCGTGACGCACGGCGACACGATCGTCGCGGTCGGCACACGCAGCGACCTGGAGGCGCGGTTCCCCGCCGAGGAGTCCTCGCACTTCGACGGCGGCGTCATCACGCCCGGCCTCGTCAACGCCCACACACACCTCACGCTCACGGCGCTGTCCGGCGTCGTCCCGTCACTGCCGTTCGCTGAGTGGCTCCCGCGACTGGTCGCAGCTCTGAAGCCGTGGGAGATCGCCGATCATGAAGCGTCCGGAGTCGTCGGTGCCGAGATGTCGCTCGCGTCAGGGGTCACGGTCGTCGGCGACATCGCGTACGGCGCGGCTGAAGTGGTCTCGGCCTCAAGGGCCGGTCTGGGCGGCGTCTTCTACTGGGAGGTTCTCGGCATCGGGGCGCAAGCGCTTGCGCCGACCCTCGGCGAGCTGCGCTATCCCGAGCGGCCCGATGCCTTCGGCCCCCGTGTCACCCCAGGCCTCTCACCACACTCGCCCTATACCGCCGGCCCGGAGCTGCTGCGAGCCGTACACGAGGCGGGCGGGCGGCTCGATGCCCCGGTCGCCGTGCACGTCGCCGAATCCGCCGCCGAGAAGGAACTCATGCACTTCGGCACCGGCCCCCTTGCCGGCACGGCGCAGCGCACCGCGCTCGGCTTCGAGGCCCCTGGCGCGAGCACGGTAGCCTACCTGTCGAGCCTCGGCGTACTTCGAGGCATGACCGCGGTTCACCTGTGCGAGCTGGAACCGGGTGACGTCGAGTTGCTCGCGGATTCCGTGCGCGGAGCCGTCACCTGCCCACGCTCAAACCTCTACCTCCACAACCCGCCGCCGCTTGTCGGACCCCTCCTCGCAGCCGGTATCGCCGTCGGGGTGGGGACCGACTCTGCAGCCAGCAACGTGGATCTCGACCTTCTCGGCGAGCTGCGGGAGCTGCACCGCGCAGAGCCGGCCATTGCGCCTCGCGCGCTCCTCGAGCTGGCCACCGTGCGGGGCGCTGAAGCCATCGGCGTAGCGGACCGATTTGGCGTCCTTGAACCCGGTCGACAGGCCGACTTTGCGGTGTTCGCCCTCGGCCGGACGGAGGACCCCGAGCGCGCGCTCGTCGAGCACGGTGGGACGGACCGCGTGGTCGCGGTCGCAAGCGGCGGTCGCTGGCGCGTGCGCTCAGGCGCGCTGGTGGCTCACGATGCGGCGGCAGCCTCGAGGGCAGATGCCGCGCGCGCGGCGTCCCGAGAAGTCCTCGAGGGCGCCTGAGTCCCGGTCTTGCCGCACAAGCGAGGGGCGTCCCTCTCGGGACGCCCCTGTTCGGATCAGGTTCTCAAGCGCCGCTTCGGCGCACGCTAATGCGACTACTCGCCCAGGTAGGCCTTGCGGACTGCCTCGTTGGTCAGAAGCTCCTGCCCGGTGCCGCTGAGCTTCACCTCGCCGGTCTCGAGGACATAGCCGCGGTCGGCGATAGACAGGGCCATGTGCGCATTCTGCTCTACCAGAAGGATCGTGATGCCGTTGTCGTGCAGCTTCTGGATGTTCTCGAAGATGAGCTCCACCACTACCGGAGCCAGTCCCATCGAGGGCTCATCGAGCATGAGCAGCTTGGGATTCGACATCATCGAACGTCCCATCGCCAGCATCTGCTGCTCTCCACCAGAAAGCGTCCCGCCCTTCTGACCGATGCGCTCCTTGAGCCTTGGGAACATCTCGAAGACGTGGTCGAGATCGGCCTTGATGCCCTCCTTGTCGCTGCGCAGGAAGGCGCCCATCTCCAGGTTCTCCATGACCGTCATGCGCGCGAAGATGCGCCGACCTTCGGGCACCTGGATGATGCCGCGAGCGGTCACCACGTGGGCGGGAATCCCGTTGATGGGAGCACCCTCGTATTCGATGGTGCCGGTCTTGGGGGCCAGTTGCCCTGAGATGGTCTTGAGCGTCGTCGACTTGCCCGCGCCGTTGGCGCCGATCAGCGTTACGATCTCACCTTGATTTACTTCAAGAGACACGCCCTTGAGAGCGTGGATCTTGCCGTAGTAGGTGTTGATATCGTCGACCTTGAGCAACAGATCAGCCATTGGTCTGGCCCTCCTCGGGTGCGCCTGGCACCGTGTCGGCGGCCTGATCGGCGGCGAGCGTGGAGGCGGCGTGTGTCGCCTCGGCCTCCTCGGCGGCAAGTGCCGCTTCCGCATCCTTGCCCAGGTAGGCCTCGATGACTTTCGGGTTGCGCTGAATCTCAGCGGGCAGGCCCTCGGCGATCAGCTCGCCGAAGTCCAGAACGTAGATTCGGTCGGCAAGGTCCATGACGACCTTCATGTCGTGCTCGATCAGCAGGATGGTGACATTGAGATCGCGTACCTTGCGTACGAGCTGGTTGAGCTTCTTGCTTTCCTGCGGGTTCATTCCCGCAGCGGGCTCGTCGAGCAACAGCAGGGTTGGCTCGGCGGCGAGCGCCCGGGCGATCTCCAGGCGGCGCTGGTCGCCGTAGGGCAGGTTCTTGGCCAGCTCGTTGGCTTTGTCGCCGAGCCCGACGAACTTCAGCCAGTCGAAGGCGTGATCCGTCGTCTTGGCTTCTTCCGCCTTGAACTTGGGCGTGCGGAACACGGCGCCCACAGCGCTCGCGTACGTACGCGTGTGCCGCCCGACCATGACGTTCTCAAGAGCGGTCATGTTCTGGAAGAGCCGGATGTTTTGAAACGTCCGCGTAATGCCAAGGCGCGTGATCACGTGCGGCTTCTTGCCACCCAGGGCCTGCCCCTTGAAGGTCAGTGTCCCTTTGGTTGGGGCGTAGATGCCCGTCACCATGTTGAAGAACGTCGTCTTCCCCGCCCCGTTGGGGCCGATCAGCGCAACGATCTCGGCTTCGTCGATATGCATCGTCACGTCGTTGACGGCTTTCAAGCCGCCGAACTGCATCGTGACGTTTTGTGCGTCAACCAGGCGTGCCATCTGTGCTACCTCTCTCGCGCCCGCGTGTGTGCTCGGGCTAGAACTGGCCGCTGTCGTGCTGGGCGTCGTAGAGCGTTTCGCTCTCTTCGTCTCCCATTTCGTCAGTGTCCGGCCTCAGCTCGGCCGCACGGCGCTTGGACGGGAGAATACCCTGGGGTCTCCAGGCCATCATGATGACCATGACCAGGCCGAAGACCAGGTTGCGATAGTTGCTGATCGCCGAGACCTGCTCGCCCGTGAGCGGGATGATTCCGGAGGCCGCGAAACCCCTGATGATCTCCGGAGTGCCCTGGATGATCAGGGCACCGATGATTGCGCCAGGAATCGAGCCCATGCCGCCGATCACAACCGCGCACACGACGAATACCGACTCCATGAAGGTGAACGACTCAGGACTGACGAACTGCTGGAAATTCGCGAAGGTCAGGCCGGCGATGCCTCCCCAGACCGCTCCGAGCGAGAACGCCCACAGCTTGGCCTGCATGATGTTGACACCCATCGAAGCCGCCGCGACCTCATCCTCACGCATGGCAGCCCACGAGCGGCCCAGGCGGGAGTTGTCCAGGCGCTGCACCACGAAGATCGTGAGACAGCACAAAAGCACGATGATGTAGTACCAGTAGACGTTCGAAGAGAACGAAAAGTTGAACCCGTTCTTCCCGAGTCCCGCAATTACGAAGAACGCGTTGTTCTGCAGCCACTCCAGACCAAACGGCTTGGCGATGAACACACCCGCACGGGGCAGTCCGGCAGCGCCGTTAGTGATTCCAAAGGCGTTGTTGTTGATGATGATACGGACGATCTCACCAAAGCCGAGTGTGACGATGGCAAGATAGTCGCCGCGCAAACGCAGCACCGGCGTACCGAGTGCAAGCCCCGTGAGAGCGGCGAACGCCGCAGCCACCGGGATCATCATGAAGTACGTGTAAGGACCCATCGCTGGGAAACGCATGAACACCGCGGAGCCGATGATGACGCCCGAGTAGGCACCGATCGCGTAGAACGCGATGTAGCCGAGGTCGAGAAGTCCCGCGTACCCGACGACGATGTTGAGCCCGAGGGCGAGCATCACGTAGAGCCCGACGAGCGCCAGGATGCGCGTCATGAACAGCATGCCGAAGCCCTCGAACAGGATCGGCATGGCGATGAGCGTCACCGCGAGAAGCACATAGAGGGCGCGCTTTATCGGGGTAGTCTGATTCGTCGACACGGTGGTGCTGATATCCATCTTGGTTCCACCCATGGCTACACCTTCTCCACTACGGACTCGCCGAGTAGACCGCCGGGGCGGAATATCAGTACAAGGATGAGGATCGCGAAGGCGATAACGTCTTTGTATCCGGTCGAGAGAAACCCGGATGCGAGCGACTCGACCATTCCGAGCACGAAACCACCGAGCATGGCGCCTCGAAGGTTACCGATGCCGCCGATGACCGCCGCCGTGAACGCCTTCATGCCCGGGAGAAATCCCATGTAGAAGACGATGGAGCCGTAGTACATCCCCGAGAAGATGCCTGCCACGGCCGCGAGCGCGGGACCGATGAAGAAGGCCAACATGATCGAGCGGTTGATGTCGATGCCCATAAGACCTGCGGCCTCGCGATCCTGTGAGGTGGCACGCATAGCCTTGCCCATCCGGCTCTGCGACACATACGTGTCCAGGGCGATCATGAGCGTAATCGCTGTCACGACGATGACCACCTTCAGCACGCTCACCTGTACGCCGGCAACGGTAAATGCGGCCGCATTGCCGAGCGGATTGGGGAACGGCACCTGCTTGGTGTCGACCCAAAGAAGGATCGCATTCTGCAGGAAGATGGAGACGCCAACGGCCGAGATCAGCGGGGCGAGTCGGGGTGCGTGACGCAGAGGCCGATACGCCAAGCGCTCGATGGTCACGCCCAAGATGCCGACGGCAAACATCGAGACCAGGAATACGATAGCGAGCATGCAGATGATGCCGAAGCTGCTACCGGTAAAAAACGCCTGGGCCGGCGCAAGCCAGGGAAAACGTTCTGCCGCGCTAGAACTCGTGAGCAAGGTCATCACGCCGAGACCGACAAACGCGCCGACCATGAACAGCTCCGAGTGAGCGAAGTTGATCATGAGCAGGATGCCGTAGACCAGCGTGTAGCCAAGGGCGATGAGCGCGTACATCCCGCCTAGCGTAAGACCGTTCACGAGCTGCGCAATTATGAGATTCACAAGCACAGCGGGCTTTCCTGTCTATCCGGGATGCCGTCCAATGATCGTTTTGCTGCCGAACGCGGAGTCCGGGCGGGCACCATGACTGATGCCCGCCCGGAACCGTGTCCTGTGTATCTTCGGACGGCGGAACTCGAGTCTGAGCTTACGGAGCGACAGCCGCTCCAGCAGCCGCCTTCGTGACCCACGTGCCGCCCTGAACGACGTACAGGGTGATGGCCTTGTTGGTCGTGTCGCCCTTGTCGTCGAACGAGATCTCGCCGGTCACACCGGTGGTCTTGGTGTCGGCGACGTTCTTGATGATGGCATCGCGACCGGCAGGAGAGGTCAGGCCGGACTTGTTGGCCTTGGCCTCCGCAAGAATGGCCTCGATGATCACGTTGGTCGCGTCAAACGCATACGCGTCGTACGCGGCGATGGTCTCGCCCGGGAACTTCTTCTCGAAGGCAGCCTTGAAGTCGACGCCCTTGGGGAGCTTGTCCAGCGGGAGACCAACCGAAGTGGCGAAGTCGCCCTCGGCCTGAGCGGCACCGGCGAGCTTGATGAACTCGGCGTCGTAGAGACCGTCGCCGCCCATCAGCGGAGCCTTGATGCCACCGTCCTTGGCCTGCTTGGTGAGGAGCGCACCGGCGTTGTAGATGCCGCCGTAGTAGATGACGTCGGGATTCAGGGGCTTGATCTTGGAGATCAAGGCGGTGAAGTCCGTGTCCTTGTCGCTGGTCTTCTCGGTACCGAGAACCGTGCCGCCGTTAGCAGCGAACTGCTTCGAGAACTCGTCTGCGAGACCGTCGCCGTAAGGCGTCGAGTCGGAGACGATGTAGGCGGACTTGAAGCCGAGAAGCTTGGTGGCATAGTCGGCGCCAGCGGGGCCCTGAACCGCGTCGGTGGTGCAGACGCGGAAGACGCTGGTGAGACCCTGCTGGGTCAGCGCCGGGTTGGTCGAGGCCGGGGAGATCATGACGATCTTCTTGTCGGCGTAGACCTTAGAGGCGGGAATCGAGACACCGGAGTTGAGGTGGCCCATGACGCCCAGGAGGTTCGGGTCGGAAGCGAAGGTGTTGGCCACCGTGACGCCCGTCTTGGGGTCGCCCTGGTCGTCGCCGGGGACGCCGACGAACTTGATGCCCGCGGCCTTGGCGGCTTCGCCAGCATTGGCCTCTTCGATCGCGAGCTCAGCTCCGCGCTCCATACCTTTACCAAGTGCAACGGCGCCGGCGGTCAGAGGCGCACCGATGCCGATCTTGACGGTCGTCTCACTGGTACCACCGGTGGACGACTCGCTGCCGCCGCTGCAACCTGCAGCAACCATCGTCAGCGCCACAAGCGCTGCGACGACGGCGAGCATACGCTTCTTGCTCACCTTCATAGTTCCTCCCTTGCTCCCTGAACGAAAACGAACTGATTGGTCCTGCGAGCACCAGAGAACGGGCTCCACAGTGACTGCGGCCATCCCACCGCGAGTCACAGGGAGTGTATCAGAAGGCTTCCGTATGTAACAGATTGCCGTACTGATACATTTCGACACTCTGGGTATCCCCAAGTAGGCTCATGAGCTGCGGTTTTGATTCATCGCTCCACCGAACACACCACCGGGCAGCGCACACTGCGACACACTAGATCCAGTACATGGTCGCTGCGGCGCCGTCGATGTCACGTTGACGCTGGGCCAGCTCCGACAGGTTGACTGTCTCGAAGAATGAACTCAGGTCGTCTGCCGCCTCGGCCCACAGCGCCGAGGCCGCAGAGCCGGTGACCCTGGGAACGTCGAGCACGTCGCCCTGCACGGCCTCCACAACGTCAAGAACGGTGACTTCCGCGGCAGGCCTCGCGAGCGCACAGCCGCCCGCCGCCCCGCGCCGGCATCTCACGATGCCCGAGCGTGACAGCGAAGTCACCTGTTGCTCGACGAAGCGACGCGGCAGGCCCAGGTGGTCAGCCAGGTCACCGGCTGCGATGTACTCGCCCTCTGGCTGGAGCGCGAGGAGAACGAGCGCCCTGAGCGCGTAGTCCAGTCTCTGAGGGACTCGCATCGCTAGCCCAGCTCTTCCCAGAGCTTCGTGCTCAGATAGCGCTCGCCGGTGGACGGGGCCACGGTCACGATGACCTTGCCCGCATACTCGGGACGGGCTGCGAGGCGAAGCGCCGCGGTGACGTTGGCGCCGCTTGAAATGCCGACCAGCAGCCCCTCTTCGTTGGCCAGCCGCCGCGCCGTGGCGATGGCTTCGTCCCCGTTGACCTGCTGGACCTCGTCGATGACGTCGAGATCGAGCACGCTGGGGATGAAGTTGGCGCCGATGCCTTGAATCAGATGAGGCCCAGGCGTCAGTTCTTCGCCTGCGAGCTTCTGCGAGATGATGGGTGACTCGGCGGGCTCGACCACGACGGCCTTCACGTCGGGATAGCGCTCCTTGAGGTACCGGCCGGCTCCGGAGATCGTGCCGCCGGTGCCAACACCCGCGACCAACGCCCCGAGGGTGTGACCCTCGAGCACCGACTCGATCTCGGGACCGGTGGTCTCGTAGTGCGCCTTGGGGTTGGCGGGGTTGTCGAACTGGCCAGCGATCCAGGCATCGGGCGTCTCGGCGGCCAAGCGCTCGGCCTCTTCGACGGCGCCCTTCATGCCTTTGGCCTTGTCGGTGAGCACGAGCTCGGCCCCAAACGCGCGCAACAGCTTGCGACGCTCGATCGACATCGACTCCGGCATCGTCAGGATGACACGGTAGCCGCGCGCGGCGCCGATAAGGGCAAGCGCGATGCCGGTGTTCCCGCTCGTGGGCTCGACGATGACGGACTTGCCTCGGGTGATGAGGCCCTTGGCCTCGGCATCGTCGATCATGCTCCTCCCGATGCGGTCTTTGACCGATCCGCCGGGGTTGCGAGACTCAAGCTTTACGGCGACCCGGCCCGGCAGGCCCTCGCCGAGACTGTTCAGAAAGACGACCGGGGTACCACCGATGGTTGCGTCTACGGTGCGTGCGATCTCGGACATGATTGCCTCCATACAGGTCGAGTGATGCTTGCCTGCCATGCTATTCGCATATTCCGCACCAAGCCAGTGCCTATCACGCACTAATACTATGCGCTTACTGCGCAATAGCAGGTGCGCTCGCTCGACTGGAGTCGTCGCAGGGGAATCGCTACGCTGGTGGAGAAACGCAGCGGCTGGACGATGTGGGAAGGAGCGAGTGATTCGATGAACCCCTGGTTCTGGTCGTGGATCTCACTCGTGGTCGTCTTCGCGCTGGCAGAAGCCTTCACAGGTGGGCTCCTCATCCTGCCATGGGCATTCGGTGCAGCGGTGGCCGCGTTGCTCGACGCGCTCCGGCTGCCGGTCTCGTGGCAATGGATCGCATTCCTCGGCGTGTCCTGCGTTCTCACTGTGCTCGGCCAGCGGCTGATCGTGCGTCGCCGAGACTAGTTGAGGGGCGGCCCCTGCTTGGGACCACCCCTCGATGGAGATCAGGTGTCGCCTCCGCCGCTCGCCTCGCGTTGTACCGACAGCGATCGGCGGATCACACAGCGGGAACCTGGGAGAGTTCACTGGGAACGAAGCGCCTCGATCGGATCCAGCTTCGCCGCCCTCCGCGCCGGGTAGTAGCCGA
Source organism: uncultured Eubacteriales bacterium (assembly GCA_964541375.1). Lineage (GTDB taxonomy): Bacteria > Actinomycetota > Coriobacteriia > Anaerosomatales > JAAXUF01 > JBAXEO01. The sequence continues at coordinate 9,456 of CAZIPT010000023.1, read as the reverse complement.
ACACGATGCCGATGGCCGTCGACACCCCCACCGCAAGCAGCACCGAGTACACACTCACGACCGCCTCGTATGAGGACAGGGCCGTGATGAGCCAGGCAATCGTCCAACCGAACGCGATTCCCAGCAGCCCACCGACTAATGTCAGCGCGACCGCCTCGGCAAGGAACTGCGACGTGAGGTCCGAGCGAGTAGCGCCCAGGGCCTTGCGGAGGCCGATCTCACGGATCCGTTCGGTGACCGTGGTCAGCATCATGTTCATGATCCCGATGCCGCCGACGATGAGGGATATGCCGGCGATCGTGCCGAGAAGAACGGTGAGCATATTGGTGATCGTCGAAATCGTGGACGCCAGGTCTGCCGAGTTCTGAATCTGGAAGTCGGCATCATCCGCGTTGTCGATCTTGTGGCGCGACAGGAGCAGTTCGTTGGTGTCGGCCCCGAGCTGCGTCATCGCTTCTGATGTGGTCGCTTCGACGTAGAGCGCGCTGATGCCGGCCGCACTCGACAGGTGCGCATCGAAGGTTTCGAAGGGCACGTACACGGCCTCGTCGGTGTTTCCAAAGCCGCTACTGCCTTTGGATTTGGTGACGCCGATGACCGTGAAGGGTTGCCCCGACACCCGGATGCGCTCACCAACAGCGCTCGAGGCCGTACCGAACAGCGTCGATGCGGTATCCGGCCCCAGCACAGCGACTCGAGCCGCCGCGGCCTGCTGGTCGGCCGAGAACCAGCCACCGTACTCGACCGTCGTGTTGCGCATAGCGGGATAGTCAGTGGTCGTCCCCGTTACCGTTACATTCGTATTGCTGGAATCGGCCGAGACGGTATAGGAGCCCTGAGTCACCTGTGCTACTGACTTCACGTCCCTTACCTGTGTGGAGATCGCCGCGGCGTCCTCGACCGTGAGTGACTTGGTGTTCGAGCCTGCGCCACTTCCTGCACCCCCGCCCGAGCTGCTCCCGGGAGTGATCGTCAGGAGATTGGCTCCCATCGACGAGACCTCGGCGGTAATCGACGCTTTAGTGCCTTGCCCGAAGGCGACCATGACGATCACCGACGTGATTCCGATCACGATGCCCAGAATCGTCAGCGCCGAACGGCCCTTGTTCGCCATGAGCGAGAGGAGTGTCTCGCCCAAGAGGTCCTTGATCATCATGCTGCGGCTCCGTCCTCGATGGCGTCCGTGATGAGCCCGTCTCGTACGTGAACGATCCGGTCTGCATGCGCGGCAACCTCAGGCTCGTGGGTGATCAGCACGATGGTGTGACCCTCAACGCGGAGCTTCTCAAACGTCGCGAGGATGTGATCGCCCGTGACACTGTCGAGGTTGCCCGTCGGCTCGTCCGCCAGGATGATCGCGGGATTGTTGACCAGCGCTCGCGCGATGGCAACGCGCTGCATCTGGCCACCGGAGATCTGGTTCGAAAGCTTGCCATGGAGTTCGGGTGGTATCCCCGCTGCCCCCATCGCAACGATGGCTTTGGCTTCTCGCTCGCGGCTCGGCGTTCGAGCGTAAATGAGCGGCAGCGTGACGTTGCGCATGATCGACGCTCGCGGGAGCAGGTTGAACGACTGGAAGACGAAACCAATCTCCCGTGCGCGAGCTTCAGCGAGCTCTGTCTCGTCAAGCGACGATACATCGATGCCTCGGATCTCGTAGCTGCCACTGGTGGGGGTGTCGAGCAGACCGAGGAGGTTCATCAGCGTCGACTTACCAGAGCCGGAGGGCCCCATTATGGCGAGGAACTCGCCCTCCTCGACCGTCAGCGAAACGCCTTTGAGCGCGTACGTCTCCGAGTCTCCCGTCACGTATGTCTTGACCAGATCGCGGACTTCGATGATTGCGGCCATCAGCTTCCTCCCGGGCCGCCCGGGCGACCCGCTCCGCCCGGTCTCGGGGGCATCATCGGATTGCCTGACTTCTTGGAACTCTCGATCGCAGTAGAGGCGCTCGTGGACACGGTCGCGCCCTCTATGAGGCCGCTCTTCACTTCCGTGTACGACTCGTCGCCGACGCCGACGGTGACGGTCTGCTTCTTGATGCGACCGTCAGATCCCACGACGTTGACGTACTTGGTCGACCCCTCATTCTTGACGGCGGCGTTGGGCACAACGAGGACACTGTCTGCAACGAGCGTCGTGATGTCGCCGGTCGCTGTCATGTCTGGCTTGAGCTTCGCGCTCAGCGCATCGAGGTTGATGTCGACGGTGTAGTTGACGACACCCGACGACGTGGTGCCGTTGGGCGAGATGGCGCCGACCTTACCAGTGAACGTCTCACCGCGAATCGAGTCGAACGTCACAACCGCGCCCTGTCCTGCCGCAACCGTTGGGATGTCGACCTCGCTCACTGCTATCTGCACCTTGAGTGATGACATGTCGGAGATAGTGATCGCGCTGCCTGAACCGCTCGATGCCGAAGACGTCCCGGACGATGTGCCGCCGGTGGTGCCCGAAGCCCCGCTGGCCGAAGATCCACCGTTGGAGCCCGCCGTCGAGCCGCCAGAACTCGAGGAACTGGTTGAACCCGCGGCAACTTGTGACCCGACCGATATCGGGAGCGCCGTGACCACGCCGGTGATCGGGGCGGTCACAACGGTGTGCCTAGTGTCTGCCAGGGCGTCGTCATATGACCTCTGCGCCGACTTCAAATCGGCGCTGGCGGTCTGAACCCCTTGCTCGGCGGCCGCTTGCGCAACCTCGGCGGTCTCGACACCCTGCTTTGCGCTCTTGAGCTGGCGCTTGGCGATCGTTACTTCGTTCGCGTTGCTCGGTGAGGTGGCCGGCTGGCTCTCAAGTCTGTCGAGGTTCTGCTGCGCTTGGACCTGCTGGGTCTCCGCCGAGTAGACCTGACCGTCCGCCTGCTCCTCGGCCTGCAGCGCCTGCGTCTTGCTCTGCTTGGACTGCAACAGGGATGCCCGCGCCTTGAGGAGCTGCGCGTCGACATCTGAGCTCGAGATCTTGTAGAGGTCGTCCCCGGCCGTCACTGTCTCGCCGATGCTCACGTAGAGCTTTTCGACGGTGCCGGTGATCTCGGGATTGACGTCGACCGAGTCGGCGACCACGGTCTCTCCCGTCCCGGATACCAGGACGGTGATGCTCTTCTTCGCGACTGTTGCTGTCGCAACCGTCGGCTGCCCGGAGTTCTTTGGTCGCAATAGTGTCGCGCCGACGATACCGACAACCAGCACGGCCATGACGACGGAAGCGATTATCGCCCAGCGGGTGCGCTTCTTGCGTGTGGCCGACCGGGGCGCCGCTGCGGCGTTCATCGGGACACCCGTTCGGGCGAGAGAGGGCGGGATGGTGTTCGGCTGGTGGAGGCCAGCATCTTGGTTCCTCCTCGGAGATGGTTGGTCTGCGCTACCGACACTACCGTCCGAGAAGGAGCACATCGTCATGCTGGGGGATACACCTCGCGTACTCCTCTCGGAGTACGCGCCTGCGACCCTAGGCGCCTGCGTCGCCCGGCGTCACGAAGCCGCTCTCGTAGGCAAGCGCGACCAGCTGGGCACGATCTCGCGAGTCGAGCTTCATCATGATGCGGCTCACGTGGGTCTTGGCGGTCGCCGGGCTGATGTAGAGCTCGGTAGCGATCTCGCCGTTGGAGAGACCCCGTGCGACCAGCACGAGAACCTCGCGCTCACGCTCGGTCAGCTGCTCGAGGTGAGGCAGACCCGCTGAGGGATGCGCCGGACGCCTCGCGAACTCGGCGATCAGCCTGCGCGTGACGGAAGGCGCGAGCAGGGCGTCGCCGGAGGCCACGATGCGTATAGCCTCGAGAAGCGCGTCAGGGTCGGTGTCCTTGAGCAGGAAGCCACTGGCACCAGCGCGCAGCGCGTCGTAGACGTACTCATCGAGGTCAAATGTCGTGAGGATGATGATCTTTGTGCCTGAGATGAGCGGATCGGCGGTGATCGCGCGAGTCGCCTCAAGCCCGTCCATGTTCGGCATCCGAATATCCATGAGAACGACGTCGGGAACCAGCTCGCGCGCAAGCCGCACTGCCTCGACCCCGTCGGCCGCCTCTCCGACGACCTCGAGATCGGGCGCCGAGTCGATCAGTAAGCGAAAGCCGCCTCGAACGAGCGCCTGGTCGTCGGCGACGAGCACCCGGATTGTCGGCGAGTCGTTCATTCCCCCGCCTTCGTCGCAAGCGGCAGGCGTGCGGTGATGGCGAAACCGCCACCCGCACGCGTGCCGGCCTCAAAGGTGCCGCCGAGCGCGATGGCCCGCTCGCGCATACCGGTCAGCCCGTGCCCCTGCGCGAGTTCCGGCTCCGTGGGTGAGTGCCCGTCGTCTTCCACGTGCACCACCAGCGTGTCGACCTCCCGACGCACGTTGAGATCCACCGCGCACATGCCGGCATGCCTCACCACATTCGTGAGCGCCTCTTGCACAATCCGATACGCCGAGAAGTCCACCACCGTAGGGATCTCGCCGATATCCGACGCGACGTCCTGATGTATCTCATAGCCGGCCTCCAGCAGAGGGGCCACGAGTTCGCCCACGCGGTTCAAGCCTGGCACCGGCGCGAGCGGAGCGTCCTTGTCGCCGGGCCGCCTGAGCACGCCAAGCATCGCTCGGAGCTCATCGAGTGCATCCTTGCTCGTCCGTCGGATCGCTTCGAGCGCCTTTCGCACGGCGGCAGGGTCGGTGTCGAGCACGTGGAGGGCGGCGCCGGACTGGACGGCGACGATCGACAAGGAGTGCGCGGTCACGTCATGAAGCTCGCGGGCGATGCGCAGTCGTTCCTCATCGACCCTTCGGCGTGCCTCCTCCTCGCGGTTCTGCTCCGCATCGGCGGCGCGGCGTTCGACCTCGGCGACGTACGCGCGACGATTCCGAGTCGCTTCCCCGAGTGCCATCGCAATCCCGTAGGTCGAGAGAATCCGTACGAGATTGGACCAGAAGCCAGTGGTGTACACCCACGGCAGCGAGACGGCCACCGCGAGAGTTGCCGACAGCGTTGCTGCGATTATCAGCGTCCGACGATCGCGCAGCGTCCCGACGGTGTAGAGCGCAACCAGGGGCGCGACGATCACCATCGAGGGTGGATTGCTCGTCAGCTCATAGGCCGCCGCGGCAATACTCGTGATCGCCAGAATCGACAGTGGGAAGCGACGTCTGAACGTAAGCGGCAGAAACGCGGCGGCAACGAGAACGAATGCATGGAGCGACGGCATCGCATAGCGAACGATGGTCGGCTGAACTTGGACCGGGTCGGGCCCGGGTCCGGGCCCCAGGACAGGTCCAGCCACAAGGCTTGCGAACCCGGGAATAGAGAGCAGAGCGGCGAACAGGGCATCCTGCGAAAGCGATGACAGTCGCTGGTAGCGCGATGTGAGAGTCTCGACCATGCAGCGATACTATCCTCTCGGCTAGCGCGACGCATGCCCCTGAGGGTGTATCCGCTGTACGCCGTCTGGGTTAGCAGCACACAGGGAGACTGCGGGCTTCGACTGCGTCTACCGCGAACGTCCGAGCGGAACCGTGACCAGCACTTCCCCTTCGCGTACGGTCACGGGGAACGTCGACACATCAGCGTTGGGGTGGTCGGTGGTACCATCGCGCACGTCATACCGCCAGCCGTGCCATGGGCACACAAGCGAGTAGCCATCAACAACTCCGTCTGACAGCGGGCCGAAGGCGTGGCGACAGAGATTCGACAGCGCGAAGACCTCGTCCCCCACCCGCGCGATCGCCATGTCGCGCTTGCCGACCTTCACGTGGCGCACGCTCCCGGGAGGCAGAGAGTCCAGACGCGCGACCGGGACCTCGACCATCGTTCCGGCCTCGGGCTCCTCGATCACGCCGATGAGATCGGCGCCGTCTTCGACGTCGGTGCGGATGAACAGTCCGCACCAGCACTTCTGCATCGCCGCGAACTTGTCGGCGTAGAAGGGGATGCACGGACAGATGATCCTGAGGTCTTCCTTTGGATCGCCGGTTCGCATGCGGCACGGACAGTACACGTCGCCGTCCCGCTCAAGCACCACAAGCTCGCTCTCGAGGACATCGTCGACGAAGTCCGTCTCGGTGTTGAACTTGTAGCCGAGTTGGCGGGCGAACGGGCCCATGTATGCCTTGAGGTCATCAGCGGTCGTTCCCGGCCCGAATACTGTGCGGGCGGGGCGGTTCTCGGCGGTCATCGGCGAGAGCCTAAAGGCCGAGGACGTCTGTCATGCGGCCCTTGTTGAAGCCGACCACGATCTCATCTCCGACCACGAGAACGGGAAAGGACGTGCCACCCGAAAGCCGCTTCACCTCTGCAGCCGCCGCGCCTTTGGGGCTCTCGGAATCGCTGACCTCCCCGTCAAGCAGGTCGACCTCGGTCAATTCGTAGGTGACTTCGTGTTCGTCGAGAAACTTCTTGGTCATGCGGCAGTACGGACAGGTGGACAAGGCGTAGAGATGGACGTCCATTTCGTGTCTCCTTCGCGAAACGCCGCATGATTGTTGAGCAGTGCTGACACATCCGGGTGCGCTACTGTTAGTGGGTATATTCCCGAAACCATCGGTCCTCCGGCAACCGCCGGTTCAGCTGCCGAAACGAACAGTCAAGGTCGTGCCGTTGATGTCTCTACCCCCAGTCGCCTGTCCTCCAACAAGTCCCGAACGCCGCATCGTCATCGTCGGCGGAGGGTATGCCGGAACGACGCTCGCGGTGCGGCTCGGTCGCGCGCTCAAGAAGCGGCCGCGGCCCGGGGTCGAGGTGCTTCTTCTTGAAACGAGTCCCTGCCAGCAAGCTCTCTCGGAGTTGGACTTGGTCGCCGTCGGTCCAGAGCGACCGGAGTTCTGTGAGCTGTGGCTGCCGGCGGTACTCAAGGACCTCCCGGTTCGCACCTGTTTCAACAGGGTCGAGACCATCGACCCGCAGCGTCGATTGCTCACTATCGCCGGTGGTGAGGAGGTCGACTACTGGCGTCTTGTCGTCGCTACTGGTGCGGTGCCGTCGATCCCGCCGGTTCCCGGGCTGGCCGAGCGCGCAATCACGATGTGGTCGGTCGCCGACGCGCAGAAGCTACAGTCCCGCGCGCGTGAGCAGTCAAAGCTGGCCGCTCGGATGCCCACGCCCGAGCTTCGCCGAGCGGCTCTGTCGTTCACAGTGTGTGGAGGCGGCGCCACGGGGGTGGAGGTGGTCGGCACTCTCGGCCAACTGCTTCCCAAGCGTGCGGCCGAAGTGGGGCTCGACCCCGGCGACCTGAACATCCACCTGGTCGAAGGCCGGCCCGACATCCTCTACGACCTCCCTACCCCGCTGCGCGACAAGGCCCGCGCGCGCCTGCGCAAGATGGGCGTGGAGGTCGTGACCGGGTCGATGGTCGAGCGCGTCAACGAGCAGAGCCTCACGCTCGCCGACGGCCGAGAAGTACCGGCCGCGACCCTGGTGTGGTGTGGAGGCGCGAAAGCCGATCCGCACGCAGCCGGCTGGGGCTTCCCTCTGGACAACGTGGGGCGTATCCCCGTCTTGTCGGACGGCAAGACCGAGGCCTTCGACGACGTCTACGTGCTGGGTGACGTCGCAGCGTTCCGTGACCCCAAGGACAACCGCGTCCTTCCGATGCTCGCGCAGTTCGCGATCACCTCGGCCGAGCACGCAACCGGCAACATCCTGTCCGAGCTCGACGGCGGCAGCACCACACCCTTCGTGCCCAACCAGCACGGCGAGTTCGTGAGCGTCGGGCCGAGCTGGGGGGTAGGCTGGATGTTCGGCTTCTCACTCTCGGGAATCCCGGCCATCTTCATGAAGCGGCTCACCTACGTGTTGTACTGGTGGCAGGTCGGCGGATTCAAACTCGCCTGGAAGCGGGGGCGCGAACTGCTGGCGATGCAGCGCTAGGCGCGTTCCGCAACGCCAGCCGAGACAAGAGGCGTGGGCGCGCTGTCACTTCGGCGGTGTACACTGCTTCGCATGTCTGAAGCGCCTTCTCTGCGTGTGGTGGTCCTCGGCTCCGGCTCCGGCGGCAACGCCGTCGCCGTGACCGATGGAGCCACGACGCTCCTGATCGACTGCGGGTTCTCGGCGAAAGAGACCTCTCGTCGCATGGCGATGGCCGGTCTCGACGCGTCTCGCGTCTGCGCGGTTCTCGTGACGCACGAGCACTCCGATCACATCCGTGGCGTGGATGTGTTCGCTCGCCGACATGGCTGCTCGGTGTTCGCCACGCGCGGCACGCGCAGGGCCGCGGGGCTGGATGCGATCGCGACCGAAGTCCGCAGTCTGACCGCCGGCGAGCCGACCCGCGTCGGCAGCTTCGCGGTGATCCCCTTCCGCATATCGCATGATGCTGCGGAACCCGTGGGCTTCCGTCTCGAGGCTGACTGCGGCGAGCGGTTCGGAATCGCCACCGACACGGGCGTGCTCACCCCAGAAGCATTTGAGGCGCTGGCCGATGTCGACATACTGGGCATCGAGTCGAACCACGACCTTTCGATGCTAGCCAACGGACCCTACCCGCAGTTCCTCAAGACGCGGATTCGCTCGGACCAGGGCCACCTCTCAAACCCTGACGCGGCAGAGGCGCTCGAGAAGCTCGCCAGCGCGCGACTCAGGCGCGTCCTCGCGCTCCACCGCTCCAGCACCAACAACTCGCCGACGATCGTGAAGCGCACTCTGGTCGCCCGCTCCGAGGCGATCGGCCTTCGTGTCCCGATCGACGTCGCCCGCCAGGACCTGCCGCTTGACTCGGCACCCCCGCAGGGTGCGCTGTTCGTTGCCGAGCAGGATGCCTCGTGAGCGCCCAGCTGCGCGGTCACCATCTCATCTGCCTGCAGTTCTACCGCGGCCAGGGGTACTCCGACGAGTTCGTCGCCAACCTTGACCGCGTGCAGCGTTCCGCCGCGGAGACCCCCGCCATGATCGTGAGCGGCCCCGATGACGTGTGCGCAGCGTGCCCCGGACGCGGCGCCGACGGAACATGCCAGCATCCCGACACGGGCGAGGCCGAGGCGTTGCGGATCGACTCGCTGGCGCTTCCACTGCTCGACGCCGCCCTCGGCGAGACGCCCTCGCCCTCGCCGGCCCATGGCCGGCCCGCCGGGGACGTCGGCCGCGCGGGTCGCCCCACCACGATGCGCGCGCGCCAGATGTCGCCGCCGGGGCGGAAATAGCTGAGCTGGTAGCAGGGGACATCCACCAGCACGAAGGACGCGGGCAGGCCGGGCAGCAGCCAGCGGTCGCGCTCCAGGTTGATCCGGATCTGGTTGATGCGTGCCGCCACCGGCACATTCAGCGCCGCGCGGGTGTTGGCGCCGACGACTCCATCCGCCTTCAGCAAATGGTTGCGCTGAAAACGGCGCACCGCGGCGGCAAGCCCCTCGTCATAACAGTCCGGAGCGGGCATCGGTGTCGCGGCAGCCGGGTCAGCGCAGGTATCCGGGGATGGCGCGGCGCGATCCCCCACCAGCGCCAGGCGCGCGCGCAGCAGCGGCACATCGGCATGCCGATCGCCG
>CAZIPT010000022.1:25251-32247 GCA_964541375.1 uncultured Eubacteriales bacterium | reverse complement strand
GCCATCCGGCCCATGTCGGGGCGACCGGGTTCTGTCGTTCGGCTTCTCGGGTGCCCGGGGACGCGGACTTCGGCGAGGCCGCCCTCTATCGCCAAAGCGGACTCGGGTTAGATCCTGATAACGCTCCAACGGACGATCTGTCGGGACGCGACAATCTGCGATTCAACGGCCTCGAAGTCCGGGTGATTCCTACACCAGGGCACACGCCTGGGTCGGTGTGCTTCTTGGTAGGCGACGTGCTGTTCTCGGGAGACACGCTCTTTCGCGACAGTGTAGGAAAGACCGATGACGACGCGGCTGCGAGCGAGCTTGTCACGGGCATCAAAGACAAGTTGCTCGGGCTGTCTGGCAACACCCCCGTCTACCCGGGGCATGGAGAGTCGACCACGATCGGCACTGAACGAGCGCAGAATCCCTTCCTGCAACCGCGTTAGCGTTCTGGAGCCCACGGCCTAACCCGGGCATGGAGCAGAACGCCAGAAGGTAGACTGACCTGAGAGCTGCATCGCCGCAGCCTATAGCTGACACGCTCGACAGACCTATCGCAACGGGGGATCGGATGGCTGGCTATCAAGGGACGCTCTTCATCGTCGTGTTCGTGGCCGCAGGCGTCGGACTTTCCGTATGGCTGTTCAGGCGTCGCGCCCCTCGGCTTCTCGGATCGCTCGCCATGGTGGCTGTAGCGAGTGTTCTCACCGCCGTCGGATACTGGCTCGGAATCGGGTTGGCGTTCATGTACCTCGACGTCGCCACCGGTGTCACCGCGCCCGTGTGGGCGCAACTGGCGGTCGGCGCGCTCTTCGGGATTGGGCTCTCTGCTGCTGGGTTCGGGGTTGCCACGCTTCTGCTAGCTATCCGAACTGCGATCATCGCCCGACGCGCAGAATCGCGCCCCGAGCCGGATTCGGCTGTCGAACAGGCGCATCGAGCCGACGCAGCGAGCTGATACGCTGTCGCCGGTAGCCTGTGAGCGCGGGTCACGGGCAACGACATTCGATGGACGGACAGCCTGACCGCCCGGACCTCAGCGATGAAGGGGGAATCCGCATGGAGAGCCACGGGAGCACGCCTCGGATCGTCACAGTCGACAACTTCGTGCGAGCGGAAGCCGACGTGACGATGGCCCGGTATGTGGCTCAAGGCGGCGCGAGGCAGACTGCGGATGAGTGGCACGGATTGCAGCTCATACCCGAGACGTTAGGCGCATGACGGCCGGTGGGCGGGGAGGTCCCCTGGATGGAAGGTGGCAGCTCGGCGGCGCGTCGAGGGGCGCCTCGGTGGGCGACGTTGCTTCTCGTCCTCGGGGCGATGGCCGCAGTACTCGCATTCCTGGTCTCAGTGATCGCGGCGGGCCTTGTGTTTCCGTTCTTCGATCTCACCCCTCTGGTGATTCTCGGCATAGCATGGTTCGCTCGGCGATGGGACGCTCGATCCTCGCGTTGGTTCAGCGCGACCTTGGTGCTGTCGGCGATCATGATCGTCCAGTGGATCGCATGGGACTTGTGGTTCGTGAGAATGCTGAACGTGGCCACGCCCTACACAGCCAACCAGATGGTTGGCCCGCTCGTGCAGTCGTTGTCTCGCATTTACCTGCTTGAGCTCGGAGCACTGCTGGTTCTGTTTGTCGTGGCTTCGGCCTTCGCGCTGCTGGGCATCAGGCGTCAACGGATGGCAGCAAGGAAGACGGGCGACTCGCCGGGAGAGGTCCAGCCCAGCGCCTAACAAGGGCATCGAGCAGAGCGCCAGAGGGTGGAATCAACCAGTGAGCGGGTACGCTCGGGAGTGACTTCTTGTCGTCGTCAGGGAAGGCAGCGCCATGACTCGCAGGCTTGTTGCGCGACTGTTCGCATCTGTAGACGGGATCGTCTCGGCGCCCAACACGTTTCAGTTCGACTCGTTTGATGACGAGCTGGTTCGCACCGTCGGCGGTTCTCTTCAGGGTGTCGACGACGTGATTCTCGGCCGGGTGTTGTATGAGCAGTGGGCCGAGTACTGGACCGGTGACGGTGCCGATGATCCGTTCGCGGGGTTCATCAACCCGGTCGCCAAGCATATTGCGTCACGTACGCTCGCTGCCGCTGACCTGACCTGGTCCAACAGCCGCCTGATCACGGGCGATCTTGAGCAATATGTGCGCGAGCTCAAGCGGACGGACGGCGGCATCATCGCCATCGAGGGCAGCCTCTCGGTTGTGCGCCAGCTGTTCTTGGCCGGACTCGTCGACGCCCTCACGCTCATCGTCCACCCCGTGATTGCTGGCAATGGCGAGCGGCTCTTCGGCGACGACGTCCCAATCACACGGTTGGAGCTCGTCGCCCACGAGATCACGTCGAAGGGCAATGCCGTTCTCACGTACGCGCTTCGAGCGCGGGTGTCCGGCTAGCAAAGGCATCGAGCGGACCGCGCAAGGTAGAATCAAGCAGCGCGGTAGTGGCCGCCGCTCATGCGCAACACATCGGGCAGACCGTGGAGAGAATTGACCCTACTTGCCAATCTCAAGCGAAGAGCCACCGCGCTCAAGGCTGACTCATACGCTCTCTACCTAGTCGCTCGTCATCCTTGCACGCCGTGGTACGCGAAGCTGCTAGCTGGAGCCGTCGTGGCCTATGCGCTCAGCCCGATCGATCTCATCCCTGACTTCATTCCGATTGTGGGATACCTCGACGACCTGATCATCGTGCCTGCAGGCATTGCGCTGGCCGTCAGGCTGGTCCCCGACGACGTTCTGGCGGAGTGCCGTGCTGGAGCGGCCGAGGTGGCAGGAGGTAGGCAGCCGGTCAGTATCGCGGCCGGCGTCATAATCGTGGCGGTGTGGGTGGTGCTCGCCGGATTGTGTTCCATGTGGATTGTGCAGCTTGTGCGCGGACGCTAGGCGGCTTGCCCAACAGGGCATCGAGCGGAGAGCCAGAGGGTAGAATCAGCCAGACGGCGGCATCGCGCCTGCTCATGCGCAAGGTGGGGCGTCAGAGGCGACAGGGGAGTGTGGGTTGGGCGACCAAGCGATTGCTGCGAGCTGTTCACTGGGCCTGTTCGCTGTTGCTGTCGCCATTGGGCTCGCCGGTGCGGACAAGCCGCCACCTCCGGGCTTCCTGATCCTGGTGGCCGCACTGGCGGTCCTCTCGGCGGTAGCGTATCTGCGCTTGGTCGCGAACCTGCGCGCACTGGGTGATCTTCGGTGGGGTCGCTTCGTCCAGGTCGGCGTTGAGGGTCTGCTCGGCGGGGTGGCGTTGGCGTTGTCTCTCACTGTCATCACCGGGGGCGGACCGGAGGGGAGCATTCAGCCGGGCGACATCGCAATGCTGTGCGTTGTGGCGGGGGTCGTGGGTGCGGTGGCGGCGGTGCTCGTGTGGACGGCGGCACTCGGATTGAGAGCGCGCCGGGGGTAGGGTCGTCCGGATCACATCGCCTACCTAGCAAGCGCATCGACCAGAGCGCCAACAGGTGGATTGCGTGCTCTGTGCGCGCGCAGTGGGTAAGTCGCACGTGTGAGCGAGGCAGCCAGGAGGGAGCACTCGAGGTGGATGCCGAGAATATCGAGATCCGCGTCGCGACCTCTGCCGATGCTCGGCTACTCTCTGAGCTGGGCAGTCGAACCTTCCGTGACGCATTCGCCGCGGACACCAGCGAGTCGGACATGTCCGCTTACCTAGCGAGCGCGTTCGGCATCGATATTCAGACGCGTGAACTCGCTGACCCGTCATCCATCTTCCTCATTGCGCAGGTCGGGGGCACGGCCGCTGGATACTCACGTTTGCGCTTCGGGCCTGCGCCTGAGTGCGTCCGCGGTCTCCGCCCGGTTGAGATCGCCAGGTTCTACGCGGACGCTCCGTGGATCGGGCGTGGCGTGGGCGCGGCGCTCTTGATGGCGTGTCTGGACGAAGCGGCCGTGCGCGACTGCGACGTCGTGTGGCTCGCTACGTGGGATCGCAACGCTCGCGCAATTGCCTTCTACTCGAAGTGGGGCTTCGAAGCTGCCGGCGAGGGGAGTTTCGCACTCGGCGACGACGTACAGCATGACCTGTTGATGGTGCGGGCAACGGACCAGCAAGGGCACCGAGCGGACAGCGTCAGCGCTAGACTTACGGAAGGTGTGGGCGGACTCGCCGAGCTAGAGTAATCCCGAAGGGCGCTAGCGCCGCTCATGCGAAGCACGATGGGCGCATCTCAGGATGCCATCGACCGGGAGGGTTGCACCATGAGGGGTCTCTTGCGGCAGGTAGTGCTCGCGGCTAGCGCAGCGGTCTTGATCGTGACCAACCTGTTCGGGGGAGGTGGCGGATCGCTGGACGGCAATGGCAGCAACGACATGTACGCGAAGTTCCCGACAGCGTTCTCTCCGTCTCCGTACACCTTCGCGGTCTGGGGCCCGATATTCCTCGGGGTCATCGCCTTCGCCATCTACCAGGCGATGCCTTCGGGCAGGCACGATGAGCGCCTCGATGCCCTTGGGTTACCGATGACTGTGGCGTTCCTCGCCTGCGCAGCAACGGCCTACACCGCCATCGGCCTCAGCAATCTCGTGATGTTCGTGCTGGTCGGTTCCCTGATCTGGGCGTATCTCACGGTGGCACGCTTCGAGAGCATCGATCGTGGCTTCTACTGGAACGTCGGAGTGCCGATATCGATATTCCTCGCATGGATTAGCGTCGCTACCATCCTGAACATCAGCCAGTGGCTCGTGAGCGTCGGCTTCAAGGGATTCGGGATCGCGCCCGAGCTATGGTCGGCAATTCTCATTCTCGTTGCCGCTGCGATCGGGTTCAGGATGGTGACCACCTATCGTGACGTGGCCTTCGCGCTCGTCCTGATATGGGCGTTTTGGGGCATCGTAGTGGCTCAACGCGCCGCTTTGCCCATCCTGATCGCCTCGTCGGTTGGCACGCTTCTTCTGGTTGGAGCGTGCGCGTGGAGGCTTCGCACGAGAGGCGTCGCGTCTGCCGACGCTTCCGTTCGGTGCTAGAAAGCGGCCGCTCGGCGGTAGTGTCAAACCAGCGCATCCAGCTACCGACTAGGAGGTAGACTCGTGAAGTGAGGCGCACTGTCCGCAGCTAGTGCGCCAATAGCGCTAGACACAATGGGGTGACTGGGAGAGTGCGACGAATCGCACGCGGCTTTCTGATAGCCGTCAGTGTCATCAACGGGTTCTTGGGCGTTATCTGCGCGGCGTTGCTGTTGCTCGCGCCCGACGGGCGGTTCCTCGGGATGGGAGCGCTGCTGCCGGTCGTCGCGACGTTTCCCTTCTCCCGGGTGTTCTTCCAGGACTTCCTGTGGATCGGCTTGGTAATGCTCCTGGCGCTCGGGCTCCCGAACTTGGTTGCGGCTGTGATGCTCGTGCGCAACGCGGCCGGACAATACGTTGCCACGCTCATCGCAGGTGGGCTTCTGCTTGCCTGGTGCAGTTTCGAGTTGATCTACATGTTCAACTTCGCCGCGGTCGCCTTCTTCACAGTCGGGGTGCTGTCTATGCTGGCCTCACTACAGTTGATGAGGCCGGCGAGCGACAGGAGTGTCCACTAGGCGCGTCCAGCTGCTGACGATGCGCTGCGCAGGAAGAGTGTGGCGCGTCGGTCGCGCTGATGCGCAAGCACGTGGACGGACCGGGACCCAACTGGGTCCAGCGACGGGACGTTCGCGTATAGTTATCCGCAGTATCAGTCACTTGCATCGACTGGAGGTTCCCGTGGATAGCCATGCGCTACGTACCACGTCCGAGGACCTGTATCGCAGCGGCCAGTTCCTCTGTTCTGAAGCGATCGTCTACACATTCAACGAGGCGCTCGGCCGGCCGTTCCCTAGGGAGGTCGTCAAGCTCGCATCGGCGTTTCCGGTGGGCATGGGCGTTCTGGGCACGGGTGGCTGCTCGTGCGGCGCACTCTCTGGCGGCATGATGGTGCTCGGCATGGTCTACGGTCGCTGCGAACCCGGCAGCGAAGCTCCCGATGTCCTTGCCAAGGCCAAGGAACTGCACGACTGGTTCGCTGATGAGAAGGGCAGCACGTGCTGCAGGCTCCTTATCCGCGATCTCGAGTTCGGATCAGTCGAACACATCGACCAGTGTGTGTCCTACACCGGCGACGTCGCTGAGCGCGTTGCACTGATGCTTGCCGAGTGACGCTGTGCGCTTCGACCGGTGATCGAAGGATTGCGGCGTACCTAATGCGCTATGGCGGGCCTAGCCGACAAGCGCATCGAGCGGACGTCGCAGGCGCTATCCTGATGCCAGCGTGTGAGCGCCGCCCATGCGCAACACGCTGGACACACCGGCAGGAGGATCAGTGACTCGAATCGTCTCGGTCACCACCGAAGCTGAAGTCGACCACATCCGAGGGCTCTTTCGAGAGTACGCTGCCTGGCTCGATCTCGATCTGAGTTTCCAGGGGTTCGAGTCGGAACTCGCCGGACTGCCGGGGTCCTACCTCCCGCCCGCGGGCGCGTTGTTCTTGGCACTTGGTGATGATGTCCCTGTTGGCTGCGTTGCTGTTCGCCCATTCGAGCCCCCTGCCGTGGCTGAGCTGAAGCGCCTCTACGTTCGTCCGCAAGCCAGGGGACACGGGCTTGGTCTGGCGCTCGCTGAAACGGCGATCTCCGCAGCAAGAGCGGGGGGATACGAGTTCATTCGGCTCGACACTTTGCCGGTGATGCGCTCCGCGCAAAGGATCTACCAATCGCTCGGCTTCTACGAAATCGAGCCGTATCGTTCCAATCCGGTCGCGGGAGCGAAGTACCTAGAGCTCGACCTGCGGGACGATGCAGGAAATGCGGGCGCCACCCTGCGCGTCCAGCGCCCGCATCGAGCGGACGGCCAGAGGTAGAATCAATCAGCAGGTGATGCGCCGCCGCTCATGCACAGAGGCGATAGACCCATGGAGGCCGCTTGGTGAGCACCCACTACATCGTCCAGCCGGCCAGCCTGGAGCACGTCGAACGGCTACCAGACATCGAGCGCGAGGCGGCCACCAGGTTCGGTGATTCGCTGCCCGACACCGTACTTTCGCC
>CAZIPT010000022.1:0-25241 GCA_964541375.1 uncultured Eubacteriales bacterium | reverse complement strand
CGCGCAGCGGGCGGGGCTGCTCTGGGTTGCTCTCGAGCCGGCGGGTGCCCCTGTTGGGTTCGCTGTCGCCAGCATCTCCGGACCGCGAGTGCATCTCGACGAGCTCGATGTGCTGCCCGGGTACGGCCGCAATGGAATAGGGTCGGCGCTCGTCGAAGCCGTCGAGGACTGTGCTCTCGACCGTGGCTGCGTCGAGATCACGCTAACCACTTTCCGCGATGTCCCCTGGAATGCGCCCTTCTATGCTCGCCTCGGTTTCGAACCGATACCGGAGCAGGATCTCGGCACAGAGCTCGTTCGACGGCTGTTAGATGAGACAGCGCTGGGGCTGAAGCGTTCCACCCGCGTGGCTATGCGCAAGCGGCTGCGGGATTCTGGCTAGCTGCGCATCAGTCGCATCCATCGGACCTCCCAACAAGGGAATCGAGCGGAGCGCCAGAGGGTAGAATCGACCAGTGAGCGGCGTCGCGCCTGCTCATGCCGAACGCTCTACGCCGAGGGGAGGCGGAGACCGGTGCCGCTTAGGGTCACGCCAAGTGAGAAGCTCCTGCCCGATGTCATCTCAGCGGAGTTGATCGCGCCCTGCGGCATGGACTGCAGTCTCTGTATGGTCTTCGCACGTGAAAGGAAGGGGTGCCTGGGGTGTCGTGCGGGAGATGAAGGTAAAGCCAAGTCATGCCTCGCGTGCACGATTCGCAACTGTGATGTGATCCGATCGACCGAGCACGGGTTCTGCAACAGTGCGTGTGAGCGGTTCCCGTGTCCACGGCTCAAACGGCTCGACACCCGCTATCGCGCCAAGTACCGGATGAGCATGCTTGAGAACCTGCAGGCGATCCGCGACCAGGGCATCGAGGCATTCGTCGCGTCAGAGCGAGAGCGCTGGGCGTGTCCGGAGTGCGGCGGCCTCCAGTGCGTTCACACTCCGGAATGCGTGTACTGCGGACATGTGTGGCAGTGACACCGAGAGGTCCGGCAAGCGGATCCGGCTGGCTGTCAGAAGTCAGACTCGGGCCGAGAGGCACATCAGCCGCGGTTGATGCGCAACAACGGTGGTACGTCGCCGTGGGTCGGCTCCGTCACGAAGCCACTCGGACCGGAAAACGCACCTGCGTCAGGTAGTCCTCAGGCTCTGTGTCCGCGGGGTCCGACAGGTACACTTCAGCCGGCGGTCCGCAGACCACATAGCCGTGTTGCGCGATCCATCCGGCGAGCTCTGCGTACGTGCGGTCTATCGTCTCGTAGGGGCCGCGATGCATCGCGCAGGCGTCGTCATTGGCTCCGACGACCGCCACGCCCACCCCGTTGGCGTCTGCACCCGAAGCTTCGGGCGAGCCGTCGAGGTCGGTTTGCACCTCCCAGGTCGCCTCGGCCTCCGGCGTTGCGGCCGGATCGGTCAGGTATACGGCCCGGGGCATTCCGACTGGCGTCAGCGAATGTGCTCCCGCCCATCTGTAAAGCCGCTCGAAAGTCGCGGGGATCTGCGCATACGGACCCCGCATCTTAACGAACGCCACCGTCCTCGGTTCGCTGTGCTCTACTCGCACTTCAATCATCTCGCCACCTCACAATCCTGGGTTCCCTGAGGGTACGTACCCGTGACGTGTCACCACCTTCCGACAAGCGCATCGACCGGACGACGCGAGCGCTAGACTGATGCAAGGCGTGAGCCGACGCTCACACCTAATACGTTGGACGAAGTCGCGTCAGCACGAAGCCCTCGCCGACGGGAGGTCGCAGATGGCGGGCGATTCATGTCGTAATCCCATCGGGCCTCGGCCGGAACCATGGTTTGAGGAGGATCCGGATGCCTCGGCGAGAGGAAGCCTCGATGGAGCCGCGACCGAACGCCGAGACGTGCGCCCATTTCTTGCTCTAGAAGCTGCGACCATGATCTCTGGCACGGGCAACGGGGTGGCTGCGATCGCGCTCCCTTGGCTGACGCTGCAGCTGACGAACGACCCCGCTGCGGCGGGCGTCGTTGTTGCAGCCGGGGCTTTGCCAACCCTGGCGGCATCGCTCGCCAGCGGCGTCATTATCGATCGGCTTGGCCGGAAACGCACGAGTGTCGCCTCCGATGCCTTCTCGGCCGTATCAGCAGCCATGATCCCGGTGTTCGGGTCGCTCGGAATGCTCACCTATCCGCTGGTGCTTGTGGCCTCTGTTGTCGGAGCGACCTTCGACCCAGTGGGCGTGACTGCGCGCGAGACGATGCTGCCAGACGTGGCCCGCCAAGCTCACATGCCCCTAGAACGCGTGAATGGTGTCCATGAGGCCGTATGGGGGCTGGCGTGGCTCATCGGACCCGGCGCCGCTGGCTTGCTGATAGCGACCATCGGTGCCGTCGCGTCGTTCTGGGCGATGTGTTTGGGATTCGTGGTGTCTGCCGTACTGGTAGGCATGGCCCGTCTGCCAAAGCCGCCGCCGAGACCCTCCACGGAACAGCACTGGCTCGTTGATGCGATGGACGGACTGCGGTTCGTCTGGAGAGAGACGGCGATCAGATCCACTGCGGTGCAGTCAACAGTCGTCTTTACCTGCACGTACTCCGTTGTGGCCGTCGTGTTGCCCGTGGTGTATCAACGGGCGGGGCAGCCCGCGTTGCTTGGCTTACTGTTCGCAACCTTTTCTGCCGGCGGAGTGGTGGGCGCACTGGCATACGGCGCGGCGGGAACGCGACTGCCTCGCCGACCGGTCTTCGTCGCCGGTTTGGTGGCGGCCTCGGCAGTGGCAGGGATCTTCGCATTGTCGCCTCCCTACTGGGCCCAGGTGTTAGCGATGGCGATTGCCGGGTTCCTCACCGGGCCGGTCAATCCGATCCTCAACGTGGTCTTGCAGGAGCGTGCACCCCAAGAGATGCGTGGGCGAGCGCTCTCAATGGTGTTCGCGCTGGAATACGCTCTCTTCCCGGTCGGCTACGTCGCCGCAGGCTTCATGATCAACGCGATTGGAGTCACTTGGACCCTGGCGGCGATGGCAGTCGTCTCCGGGATGGTTGCCGGATGGTCGGCGTTGACTCCCGCACTTCGTACGATGGACATGGCTGACGACGGCACCGAACTGACTGCCGGACGGTAGAATCGACGAGTGAGAGGCATCGCGCCTGCTCATGCGCGCCGCTTTGGGTGGACGGACGACTGGAGATGCACATGTGCGGGAAGGTTCACCCCGCTTTGAGCGGCGTCGCTGAAACCCTGCTGATCCCCCTCTACAACCGGGCGATGGAGTCACAGCGCCCAGATGCCATCATGCGGGACCAGCGAGCTGTGGCGCTCGTGGCGCAAATGGACTACGACTTCGCGCAGATCAAGACCATCCGGACTACCGAGGCGAACAAGGTAGCGCGAATCATGCTGACGCGTGAGATCGACCGCTACACAAGGGACTTCCTCCATCGTCACCCCGAAGCGGTCGTCGTTCACATCGGATGTGGGCTTGACTCGCGCTTTGAGCGCGTAGACAACCATCGAGCTGAGTGGTTCGACCTGGACTTGCCGGAAGTCATCGGTCTCCGTCGCGAACTCATCGGCGACGACGCGGGACGCTATCACCTGCTGGGCTGCTCGGTTCTGGATGATGCATGGCTTGAAGCGGTCAATGTGTATCCGGGGCGTCCCTTCCTCCTCGTGGCAGAGAACGTCCTCGTCTACTTCACCGAAGCGCAGGTCAAGTCGTTGGTACTCAGAATATGCGACCGTCTCCCAGGGGCGGAGCTTGTCTTCGACGGCTGGACGCCGCCCTTGGTGTGGCTGGGCAACCGCCAACTCTCCAGGTCGAAGTTCAGGGGTCTCTTGCATTGGGGGTTCTGGAGCAGCAGGACGCTTGAACGCTGGGGCGAGGATATCCGCCTGCTCGGTCAGTGGGGCTTCTTCGACCAGCCAGAGCCACGGTTGAACTCCGTTGTCTGGGCAAGGCCCATCTACTGGTTGTTCAAACCGATGCTCATCTTCCACTTCCAGCTCGGGCGAGCGCGAGAGCAGGAGAGGCTCGGTGCCAACCAATAGGGGCATCGACCGGTAGACGTCAGGTAGACTCGAGCTGATCGGTCTTGTCAGCCGATCATGCGCAAGTACGTAGGGCAAGACGAAGGGGACGCCGTGGATCTGCTGGGATTGATTCTCCTGATGGCTGTTCCGGCGCTCGGCTTCTTCATTCTCTGGCGAACGTTGGACCGCTGGGGCCGTAGGCGTGATCCGATGAAGCGGTCTCACCTCGACCACCTGAGTCCCGGAGCCCCAGGGCGCGACCGCAGTTCGCTTGACGACTAGCCTCAGGCGCACTGCGCGCCACGGTCAAGCATGAGGTGTGCGGCAGAACACCAGGAGATGGACTTGTGAATCAAGGCTTCAGCGCATCTGCTGATACCCCGCACGTTGAGCAGACCTAAGGGACAGAGAGGACTGCCGAGGGGGTGGCGTGCAGCACCTCTTCGCCGTAGTCGGAAAGCGGGCATCCGTGAGGTATGTTGCTCTCCTGCGCGGCATCAACGTGGGCAAGAGTGTCCGAGTGCCCATGGAGGATCTCAGAGCTCTTCTGGAGGGTCTCGGCCTTGTTGATGTGGTCACGTATCTGAATTCGGGCAACGCAGTGTTCGACTCGTCCTTGGACGTCCCCGAACTCACGCGCGTCGTTGAGGACGAACTCCGGCGGGTGTACGGAAGACCAATTCCGACACTGGTCAAGACGTCGGCAGAGATCATTTCGATCGCCCAATCGATACCCGCCCAATGGGTCAGCGACGCCGGAGAACAGACCTACGTCGCCTACCTGTTCAGTGATGTGGACGGGCCGGGTCTCGTTTCGGAACTGCCGGTGAAGATGGAGTTCATGACCATCTACTACACGCCCGGGGCCATCGTCTGGAACATCAAACGGGAGAACTACAACCGCAGCCACATCACAAAGATCGCGGGACACAGCTCGTACGCTCGCATGACTACGAGGAACGTCAACACCGCGAGGAAGCTGGCGGCACTTTGCGCTGAGGCATGACGGTCGTGCAGGCCGCAGAGAGGAGAGACGTGGGCGAGTGGCCCGAACTCCGGACAGACCGACTGCTCCTGCGAGGGTGGACGTCGGACGATAGGACCTCTCTCGCACTGATAAACGCTGGTCCGCGCGTGATGGAGTTCCTTGGCGCTCCGATGACGCGCGATCAGAGTGACGCGATGGCCGACCGTATCGAAGCGAAGTTCGCGAAGCAGGGCTTCGGGTTCTGGGCCGTCGAGGTTCTCGGCGGTGCGCGGCTGATCGGCTTTGTCGGCCTCAACATCCCGGACTTTGAGGCACCCTTCATGCCGGCGGTCGAGATCGGCTGGCGTCTCGGCGCCGAGTACTGGGGACGTGGCTACGCCTCGGAAGCTGCACGTGCCGCGCTGGACTTCGGCTTCGACGTCGGGCGGCTCGACGAGATAGTCGCTTTCACGGCTGCGGGCAACGTCCGTTCGCGAAGCGTGATGGATCGAATCGGCATGACGCATGACCCGCGCGATGACTTCGACCATCCGACCGTACCGGCCGAGAGCCCGCTGCGGCCCCATGTGCTCTATCGGATCGGCGCAGCGGCTGCCGACCGTCATGCCCGCTAGCCAGGGGATCGAACACCACGCCAGAAGTCAGAGTCAACCGATGAACGATATCGCGCCTGCTCATCGCCAACACCTTGGCGCGGCCGCAGGGCTCGGCAGTTGCGTCTAGTCGTCGTAGTCGTTTTGCACCAGATCCGCTGGCTTGAACAACGGGTGCACTTCGACTCCACCGTCTTGGGCGGCGGGATGCAACAGGGCGATCTTCGCCGCAACCTCGATGCTGGGTGCTGCCACGACGTAGAACGCGCACGCAACAAGATTCGCCTGCACAAGCGTGCCTTCTCGGATCTCGCCACCCGAAACGGTCATGGCCGTCGTGCTGGGGTCAAATGCGAACCCGCGCTGTTTGGCAAAGTAGGTTCCACCCAGAATCTTGCCCTTCAGTGCTTTGGCCTGCTCGGGGTACGCGTCAAGAGCAGCCAGATGCTTGGCACTGAGCGTCATTGGGTCGGCCGGTGGCGGCGAGTACACAATCATTCCGTATTGGGGCATTCTCGTCTCCATTCCTCGTGCACGGGTGATTTGTCCCCGCCCAGGACGGCACGCTAACAAGCGGCTAGAGCGGACACCGATAGCACTGTCCGGTCCACCGCCTGCGAAGCACCCTAATCCTCAATGAGGTCTTGCAGGCCCTGCGCGCGGAGCTTCTCCAGGTTCTGCAGCATCCCCTCGACCATCTCGGGATCGCTCAGCGCCCAGTCCTCGACCTCGGAGATGATGCGGAGCGGATGGGTGCTTCGGTAGGACTTCGTGGGATTGCCCGGGAAACGCTTGTTGGTGACGTTCGGGTCGTCCTCGAAGGGCCCTGTAGGCTCCACGACGTAGACGTGCCCCGGTGGGTCGGCCCCGGTAAGGGCCACCGCAAGTTCCGCCGCCAAGCCTGCCGCCGGTGTGGGTAGCGCGGTGAAGTAGATGTTGTTGGAGACACGCCCTTGCTGGTAGTTCGACTGGAAGCCCGGACCAAGCAGCGTTCCAGGCGTCAGCGCCACCGCCGTACCGTGATAGAAGGGGCCGCTGACGTGCTCGCAGCTCTCGTAGGTGCAGGGTATCCAGTCCGGATCGGGACCGATCTCCATGGGCGGCGCGCCTCCTTCTTTGAAGACCAGTCTGGTGTGATGCCGCCGTTTGGGCGATCACCCCTTGGTCGGGACTGACGCGCCGCTAGCGTGGGCTGACGGGGGCGGACCACTCTCGAACGAGGGCATCGTGTTGAGGCGCTACTTGATCAGCGCAATCACCACGGAGTCGAGTGTGAGGTACTGGCCCTTCTTGACCTGAACGTAGAACTGAGCTGTTGGCCTGCCGTTTTCGACGATGTCCCCGCCGTTGGCCAGACTCGATATCTTCCAGTAGGGCACCGGGTAAGCTCCCTGGACAGGCGTGCCCAAGTA
Organism: uncultured Eubacteriales bacterium; assembly: GCA_964541375.1. GTDB lineage: Bacteria > Actinomycetota > Coriobacteriia > Anaerosomatales > JAAXUF01 > JBAXEO01. The sequence continues at coordinate 18,262 of CAZIPT010000022.1, read as the reverse complement.
CAGACCTGCCGGAATGTCGGTACCCACCCGATAGACGCCAGGGGCAAAGGTGTTGGCTGGGAGAGCCACCTTCGCCGATCCCGTGCTGGGCGATGGCGCTCCCATCCCCCCCGACGACGGGGCCTTGCCTGCGACAGCGGCCGCCGCGGCAACCTTTTCCGCCGCAACGGTCGCGGCCGCTGCAGCGCGCTTGAAGGGGTCGAGTTCGGCCTTGAGTGAGTTTCGCTCACGTGTAAGACTCGCAACCTGCTCCTTCAGACGCTCCTTCTCGCCCTGTGACGCTGGGGGCCCAACGCGCTCGGAGTTGAAGACCAATCTGCTCGTCGACGGTATCAGAGCACCGAGAATCACCCCGCTGATGAAGAGGATGGCGAACACGGGCCAGCGTCGTTTGTGGAGGGACGTGGTGCCTTCCGTCTCCACAACGATTGGCGCCGCCTCAGGCACGGCGGGCACAGCGGAATCGGAAGCACCCGCCACTTCGGAGACAGCAGACACAAAGGTGGCGGGATGGCCGTTGACACAATTGCCGTCTACGTCGAGATAGACGTTCGATTGGCATTCGGAACAGAATCCCGTACCCATGATCGCCACTCCCTTCGCGCCGGTGGTGAGGAGCCTCCGCAGTCGGTCACGCGCCATGAGACCACTGCGATTCCGGGTACCCGGAACAGGTATCTATTGTCGCACGGAGACCCGCCCACAATCCCCATGGAGCGCAATTATCTGCACTGTGCGATTCGCAGGCAAGGTTCGACGTCCGCACGGGTCATTCCCGTATTGGGACTACACTCCTGCTGCCTCCCAAATCGAGCGCTCGGTTTGCGGGGAGCGGGGTGGGTCGATCTCTCTACGCGCGGGGGCAGGCCACGACTTCATTGGGCGGGCGGAGCGACGCTATCGCGCCGACGGCCAGAAGGTAGACTGACCTGAGAGCTGCGGTTCCGCAGCCTAGCGCACGAACTTCGACTGAGCGGGGTAGAACTTGTCGGGCATTGGACGAAACGACCCCTGTCCATGCGGCAGCGGCAAGAAGCACAAGCGGTGTTGTCTCGGCAGCAGCGCGGCTGGCGCGCACCCAGATGCGTCGCAGGCGTTCCTCGATGCCGTCTCGAAAGTCGACACACGGCTGATTCCCGAAGCGGCACACTGCGAGGATTGCGTCCCTTGGCTGGATCACTGTGCGGGGGAGTGCTGCGATGGGTTCAACATCTGGCTCGCGCCTGACAGCGATGTCGTACGCGGACAGGGCCAGTTCCGGCTCCGCATGAGTAGGATCGACCCGGATAGACTCCGCTACTACGAGCTGCATGGAGCGTCGTACGAGGTCGACACGCTCGTGCTGCCAGAAGTCAGCTGCACGCTTCACCCGAACCTTCGGCTGGAAGTGAAGATGAAGTGCTCGGCCGCACAGGATGATCACCTCTGCGGTCTACATTCGGCAGGGAAGCCGAATGTCTGCCGCGGCCTGACTCTCGAGACCGCGAGAAGCGGGGACTACTGGCTGACGCCTCGGTGCCTGTTCGCGTACAAGCTTCGCGAAATCGAGGACCGGCACACCTAGCGCCGTGACAGGCGCACAGCGTTCTCGCGAACGCCAACAGAGGCGGTTTCGCGGGATCGAACAGCCGGTTCCGCACGCCAGACGTCGGAGTGGGCGGCTCCTTTGGGTTACCGCCGTCTAAGTACGCCACACAGCGGGTACGCCCTATCAGGAGCCGCAATCAGCAGCTCGTCATGCAGGGAAACTCATTCCGAGAAGAATGGAGACGGTCGCTGTGAACACCAAGTCCATTCCGCTATGGATAGTCCGGGGCTCTGCCGCGCTGCTGTTGATCATGGGCCTGGTCATCTGGACCGGAAACGCTGACTCGCTCATCACGTTCCATATCTTGCTCGGCGTGGTTCTTTCGCTCGCTCTGATCGTCATCGCTGTCCAAGCGCTTCGCACGGGCGTATCGCCCGGTCTACCGGTGCTAGCACTTGTCTGGGCCATCGCGATGCCGGTCCTCGGCCTGACTCAGGAGACTCTCCCAGAGTCACTCGCGTTGCTCGTTCAGGTCTTCCACCTGCTTGTCGGGGTCGGCTCTTGGTTGCTCGCCGAAGTGTTGGTACGACGAATGCCTAAAGCGAAGTCGCGCACATCACGTAGCTAGGTCGCCGAGCACCACAAGCTAGACTAGGACGAGAAGCCTGTACGCGCCTGCTCGTACTGGCAAGCAACGTCTGACCCCAAGTATTCTCGGCTGTGGACACGCACACGTAGGGAGGCTGCATGCACGCTGAGGACACCCAAGAAGTCTCCGCACACGACGATGAGCGGTTTCCGTACGACAATCGCCCCGTACACCCGGCGCCGCCCGAAGAGCATCCTCTCGAGACTCTGGCCGGTCGCGGACAGACCGAACTCACTCCGATGGGACTTGGTGGGCTGGCCTGGGTGTTCCTGGCGATACTGGGAGTCATGCTTCTCATCATCGTAGGCGGCTACCTTCTCTCGTTCGCCCGGTAGTGGTCATCGTTCACGTGACTCGTGCCCCGCACAAGGCATACTCGTTCCTGCAGGGCGCACATGACCGTCGGATTGGATCTGCGGTCCTCAAGTGGGGCAGCGGCGGCCGCCTTGGCGGGCGCGGCCTCCTTTCGCGAAACACTGGCTTGTCGGCGAGTTCTGGTGACTGACGGGACGGGGGAGTGACGCGTGATCCTTCCAAAAGACCGTGACCCCCGCTTCATCACCATCCGCCGAGGAGGGACACTCACGGACTCCGATCACCGGCTCCTGGCTTGGTGGGCGGCCGCATGCGCAGAGCACGTTCTGCACTTCTTCGAGTCCGAGCAGCCCGCTGACCCGCGGCCCCGCCGAACCATCGAGAGCACTCGAGCGTGGGCGCGCGGTGAGATCTCGATGTCGCAGGCGCGGTCGATGGCTGGCGCCAACGCTGCGGCAAGAGAGCTCAGCGGGGCTGCTCGGCACGCCGCGTACGCTGCAGGACAAGCGGTCGCCGTCTCTCACGTGGCCGCTCACTATCTCGGCGCTGGGGGATACGCGATCAAGGCCGCGCGTGCCGCGGCCCCGCAGGGCGGGGAGGAGAGCGCCGGCCGACTCGAGTGCCAATGGCAGCGCGACCAGCTGCCTGAGGCGATTCGCGACCTTGTACTAGACGACCAGCGCCTGCGAAACGGCATCTGCTGGTCGGTATTCGACTGCTAGTAAGCTGTCCACCCTGGTGCGAAGTCCCCGGTGAGGCATCGAGCATGGTTGGCTTTCGAGGGGTTCTCGGCGTCGGAGGACGTCAGAGGAGAGCCGCTCTGGCGGGGGTAGACTGAGAACGGTTAAGGCGTGTGCCCGTGTTTGGCTTCCTGGGCACGATTGGGGGCGTGGATGATGACCGGCCGTTTGCGGATGGTGTTGGGCTTGACGTTGATTCTTGCGTATCCGGTCCTACTCCGAGTTCCTCTGAACCAGCTGCCTGCAGCGGTCGCGGTGGTCGCTATCGAGGCGGCAGTGATCGGCACTGTGCCCTTCGGTATCGCGTTTCTCGCCCAGACGCTGCTTGGCCGCCGAATCCTGAAGGACTGGGCACTTCTACTGCTGGCGGCAGTTGTCGTTTGCGCATGGCGGTATCTAGGCCAGGGCGCGGCCGAAACTCCTAGCGCCGGATTCGCCATGCTCAGTATGTCGGTGATGCTGCTGTGGTGGTTCCTCAGCCTTGGTGCGGTGTCGGCACGCGCATTGAGGAGGAGGCGGCTTTCGCGAGCGGCTACCGATCCAAGTGAGGCCGGACCGAGACGTCGAAGGGATTGTTCGAATGTCGAGGAGGAACGCTCGAGTGCGTGTGGGTGAGGCCCGGCATGAAGAACAGTGAGTGCATCATTGAGCAGTATCGTGGTGACAAACTGGTGCGGTCCTTCACCCCGACCGGCGACCAGACCCGGCCGTGGAGCATGAACGTGAACGGCAAGCGCTACCTCAGAACGAACGGGTGGGTGCTGTCGAAGATACTGCCCACCCTGGTTGAGGGCTCAACGTTCACGACCAAAGTCGTCCCCGTCCAGGGAGAGGCTGCGGTCGAGGACGCACATGCCGAATGACGGAGTGACCTCGATCGCGGGGTCCCGTGGAAAGCTCGTTAGCTGCAGGTACTAGGACCTGCAGCGCTGTATCCAAGATGTGACCTAGTACTCGCCCTTGATCACAAAGTACGAACCGCGAATCGTCCCTGCGAGCTTGGACTTCTGCCTTGCGAACTTGAATCTTCCCTCGAGCTCGCCGGGTACTTCCATTCCGTCAGACATCTTGAACCCGACAGCGCGCTTATTGGGGTCATCAATCGCGTACATGACATTCACCGACAAACCATCCTCGTAGAAGACGTATGCGATCTTCAACCCTTCCACCTGAAAACTCGATGTCTCCAGAGGCGTGGCAGCAAACGAAAGACCCTTCTCCTCATCGAGAATGCGGTTGACGTAGTCCAGAGTTTCCCGGCTCTCGGCCGCAGGCGTCACCGTGAACTCATGCTGGTACTTGTTCATGAAGTAGCGCGCCTCATTGGCACGGAGACCGGCAAGCGCGGCCGCCACGGGTGACGACTCAAGCCCGGCTGTGGACACGTTTACGAAATCTACGGTCGTCGGCATCCAGATCGCTCCCTCTCACTATTCGCTGTGAATCGACTAGCTCATACCCTGTTCCCGATTTGAACGGACAGACCGGGGGGTCCACCAACTGACCGAGCTCAGCCCCCCGAGAGACGCCCGTTCTTGTTGGAGAGCGTCTCAACATCTGTCTTTGGAGAGTGCGGTTCGCCATAATGGACTCGATAGCGAGCCGGTGGGATCGGAGGTGTGAGCGTGGGCGCGGTGTTGATGACGGTGCTGATCATTGCCGTTCTCGCGGCCAGCGTCCTCGATTCGCGCGACCGGGTGCGCCGAGACTTCGCGGTCGACGATGCCAGCCTGCGCTCCTGGTACGAGGGCAGATACGGCCGGCGTGGGTGTGATCTCGACTGCGCCAATCTGGATCGCGCTCTGCGCCGCGCCGAAAGCCTCAGGCGGTGGGGACCGATCGCCCTTAGCGCGGGCACAGCGCTCACGGTGGCGATATTGCTGGGAGCGGCAGCCAGCCAGGTACCGGGGATCGCCCAGGTGCTCGATTCGCCTCAGCGGCTGCTCGACGTGGTTTCGCCGGAGATACTGGTCGAGACGGTGGTCGTTCTGGCCCTCATGCCGGTTTTGGTTGTTGAGGGCATCCTGGCGGCGCTTTACACCGCCGATTTCGACATCGGCAGACTTCGACGCCTCCGGGCTTCGCTCGACTGACCGACAGCTCTCCGGCTTGCGGCCCATTCCTTGTTCACGGGGGGATCTTGACGACCTACGTCTACATTGCTGAGAGCCTCGACGGCCTTATCGCTGATTCGTCCGGAGGACTCGCGTGGCTCCAGGTCGTTCCCAACCCCGACAACAGCGACTACGGTTTCGCCGAATTCCTCTCTGGCGTTGATGCGATTGTCATGGGACGAAGGACGTTCGAAACGGTGGCCGGTTTCGACGATTGGCCGTACTCGGCGCCGGTGATCGTCCTAAGCGAGAGCCTCAGTGCCCTGCCTGCGGCCTTTGAGGGCAGGGCGGAGATCTTGCGCGGAGACCCGAGGGTCATCGTCGCCAGCTTGGAGGATCGCGGATACTCGAACCTCTACATCGACGGCGGCCGAACGATTCAGCGCTTCCTTGATGACGATCTCATTGACGAGATGATCATCACGCGGATCCCGGTGCTCTTGGGCGGCGGAACTCCTCTCTTCGGCAGCATGTCACGCCCGTTGTCTTTCATTCACCACAACACAAGGGCGCTCAACTCCCAGTTGGTCCAGAGCCGCTACGTTCGCGACCGGCGTCAGTCAGACACGCCGAGGGAGGCGCGTACAAGGTAGACTGCGACACGGTCGAAAGGCCGAGCCGATGAAGCGTCGGCACGCCGACCCCTCTTCGACCCGGTGCCGGTGATGCGTTTCGACGATGTTTGCCTGACTGACTCTCGGAGGTAGGGCATGCCTGACTGGATATCTCGATACTTCTCGATCGACGATCTTCTGTCTGTGGGTGGATACGTGCTGCTCCTCACTGTCAACTCACTGACCAAGACCCCAATGCCGATCCCGAGCATCTCCCTGCTTGCTGCGGGGATGCTGGCGATCGTCTGGCTACTGGCGCGTCAGATTCGCGAGCGCAACGCCGAGCGCCACCCAAACGCACGCGTCGTCTTCTGGGCGGCGGTCGCAGTGGGATCCTTCCTTTCCACCATGCGCTAGCCGCTCGCGGCGGCACGTTCGACGTTCGGCTGCGTCAGGTTGCATCCGCACGGGTTCACATCAACAACGGCAGGCTACGCATCCGGCAAGGCGCTCCCAACGGCCTGCGGCTGAAGTAGCATCAATCACCGAGGAGGTCTCGTGTCGGATAAGACGGTCGCCCAGAAGGCGCGCATCAAGCCCGGTACGACCATCGCCGTTGTGAACCCCGTCCCCGGAGTCGTTGAGTCACTCGGCCTGCCGGACGACGTTATCTTCGTCACGGCCCAGGAAGCCCAGCTCGTGTTCCTCTTTGTGTCGACAATGGCCGAGCTTCAGTCGATGATGCCGCCTGCCGTACGCTCGCTTGCATCGGGTGCCGCCCTCTGGGTGTTCTACCGAAAGGGCGCCAGGTCCGCGGGTCTCGATATGAGCCGCAACAGCGTCTGGGAGATTGCCGAGAAGATGAATCTGCGCCCTCTCGGCCTCGTCAGCGTCGATGACACTTGGTCGGCGTTCCGACTCCGGCCGGCCGGATAGGGCGCGAAGGCACCCGAACGACGAACAGGCGCAGCCCGCCTTTTGCGCTGGCCGACGACCCTTCTCGGCTTTTGTTTGGCTTCCCGGTATCGACTGCCGACGTCACGCTCGCTCAGCCACTCGCAGTCGAGGAGCGGTCTCCCGAGGCCTTCGCGATCGGCGACCGCGTTGGCCTGGTTGTGACACGCGCTCGGGGCCGGCGGGTAGATAGCCGTAGGGAGGTGCCATGGCCGAGTCACCCAGATCACTGCTGAGCGACGAGAGCTTCGCCGCAATCGTCGCTGTGGTCGTCGTTGGCGGCCAGTGGTGGATCATGGACGAGCTGTCCGTTCCCGCCAAACTGGCCTTGCCCGGACTGGCGACCGCCCTGGTAGTGGCTGTGGTGTTCCTTCGACTGCTACCGGGCCAGGGGGCTCGCGCCCGTGCCGGCCTACGCCTCGGGCTTCTCGGCGCTCTGGTGCTCGCAAACGTTCTGAACCTGCTAGCACTTGGCGCCCAAGCATTCTTCGACGCTCACCCCGGCGCCGTGGAGATGCTCTTCACTGGGCTCATCCTTTGGGTCATGAACGTCTTGGTCTTCGCGCTCGTATTCTGGGTCTTGGACGGAGGAGGCCCTGAAGCTCGCGCTGGCGACGGCCTCGCTGCTCGGGACTTTGTGTTCCCTCAGCACACGGATTCCGCCAATGCCCCGTGTGAGTGGAGGCCGACGTTCGGCGACTACCTCTACGTGGCCTTCACGGGCGCTATCGCATTCGGCCCCACGGACGCCATGCCCTATACCCGCCAAGCGAAGGCCGCGATGGCCGTCGAAGGCGGCATGGCGCTGGCGATCCTGGGCGTCGTGATCGCTCGAGCGGTAAGCCTCGCAGGCACGTAGCATCTCGATCGCCCAGGCTCTCGGAGAGGACCGACCATGGACAAAGCACCCACCGTCACGTCAATCGACGACTACATCGCTGGCTTTCCTGCCTCGACGCAGGCGGTCCTGAGGGAGATGCGCGCAATCATCCTGTCGGTGATTCCCGGGGCCACGGAGACCATCAGCTACGCGATGCCGGCTTTTGACCTGAACGGGCACCACGTGGTCTTCTTCGCGGGTTACGCGAAGCACGTCGGGTTGTACCCTGCCCCCAGCGGGGTCGAGGCGTTTGCGGACGAACTCAGTCCGTACAAGCAAGGCAAGGGCTCCGTCCAGTTTCCACTCGGCGAGCCGCTGCCCACAGAGCTCATCCGGCGCATCGTCGAGTACAGGCTTGGGCTGCTCGCCGACAAGGGTGAACGATAGTCCGGGGTAAGGAAGTCCATCGGGCTTTGGTACCCTCCCCAAGGCGGGCCCGGACTAGCACGAAAGGGGAGTCCCATGGATGAGATGTTGTTCTCGGCTGGCGACTTCTCGGAGTGGCTCAGGCTCACGCAGGCAGCCCTGGACGGGGGAGAGCCTCCCGTCGTGCCCTGTGGCGCGTGTAACGGTTGCTGCAAGTCGTCGTACTTCATTCACGTGGGCCCTGACGAGCACGAAGCGCTGGAGGCCATCCCTCGGGAGCTGCTCTTTGACGCTCCCGGGCTACCTGAAGGCCACCTGATTCTCGGTTACGACAAGCACGGCTGCTGTCCCATGCTCGTCGCCGAGAAGTGCTCGATCTACGACAGCCGCCCTCGCACCTGCCGGGTCTACGACTGCCGAGTGTTCACCGCGACGGGGATCGATCCAGACAAGCCCGCCGTCGAGGAGCGCACCCGACGGTGGCGGTTCAGCTTCCCCGCCGAGCAGGACGGCCTCGAGTGCCGCATGGTTCGTGCTGCCGGCCGATTTCTCGCCGAGCATCCCAGCAGCTTTCCGGCGGGCAGCCTCCCGGCCAACCCGGCCCAGCTTTCGGTACTGGCGGTCAGGTCGAATGAGGTCTTCCGCGCGTCCATGGATCCGTCCGACGGACCCTACGGCGGTCGGCGACTATCCGACATCGCCGAGGCCATGCTCGCCGCCGCGACACAGGCCTAAGCGCACCTGCTGGCGGGCATCCCGACATACAGGGATTTCGGCACGCGCGCAGAAGTGGGTAGGTGGATGCGACCACTGTGGCGCGTGACACGATACGGCCGGCACTGATCGATGACATGAGCGACGCGACCGAACGGAGGACTGAGAATGCAGGACGCAATGACGAGACTGGGAGAGTTGGTGCCAGTCGCAATCTCGGTTCTTGCCATGTTCGTGGCGATCGTCGCCACGTCCACCGTCGCCTACTTGGGATGGCGCGCCTCACGGGGCAAGTCCGAAATGCGGCGTTCCTAGCACTTCACGACAGTGCGCTGACGCCTCGGCTGGACACGACCGCCTGAGCCTCAAGTTCGCGAGATCTCCTACGATCACCGAACCCGAGTTCAGGTCGACCTCGGTAGCCTGAGCGAGTATGTCTATTCGGCCACCTCTCGCTGCGAGCGCCCCACGATACCCAGCACACGACGGCCCCCTGTGCTCTACAATCGCCTACAACAACGTCGACCCCAAAAGGAGCACTCATGGCAACCGCCGCCGCGCGCCACATTCTGGTTCCATCCGCTGAGCAGGCAGAGCAGATCAAGCAGCAGATCGCCGAAGGCGCCGACTTCGCCGAGATGGCACGCCAGCACTCGACGTGTCCGTCCGGCCGGAGCGGTGGTGACCTGGGTGAGTTCGGCCCCGGGCAGATGGTCAAGGAGTTCAACGACGTCTGCTTCAACGAGGAGGTCGGTGTCGTCCACGGCCCCGTGCAGACCCAGTTTGGTTACCACCTCATCGAAGTGACCAAGCGCACCGACTAGCGTCGCCTCCAGCCCGGAGTTCAGCCACCTCTGCTGAACGCGACGTGGCCTGGGAGCGCGCTATCATGTACCAACACTTCTCGGCGGCGCGCTTCTGCGCCATCGGGACAACATGAGGGAGCCCGCATGCTCTACAACAGGACCGTGCTCGAAAACGGCATCACGGTCGTCTCGGAACCGATGGACTCCGTCCGCTCTATCACGCTCGGCATCTGGTTCGCGGTTGGAAGCCGTGACGAGACTCCCTCCGAGGCCGGGATGTCCCACTTCATGGAGCACATGATGTTCAAGGGCACGCCTGCGCGCTCGGCCAAGGACATCTCCGAGGAGTTCGACCGTATGGGCGCGGAGCTCAACGCGGGCACCTCCAAGGAATACACGATGTACTACGCGCGATTCCTCGACGAGCATCTTCCCAAGGCGTTCGAACTCCTGGGCGATATGGTCGTCAACTCCCTCTGCGCCGAGGAAGAGTGCCAGCGCGAGCGCAAGGTGGTCATCGAGGAGATAGGCCGCATGGAGGACAACCCGGAGGACCTTGTCGGCGAGATCTTTGAAGCAGCGCTGTGGCCCGAACACCCTATCGGCCTGCCGATCATCGGCACGCGGGAGACGGTTGGCACTTTCGGGAACGCCGAGGCGCTCGAGTTCCGTCGCAAGCACTTCATCACAGGCAATGTGGTCGTCGCAGCGGCTGGCAACGTCGATCACGAGGAGCTTGTCGCGCTCTCCGAGCGCTGCTTGGCCGAGCTTCCGGTCGGACCGCGCACCGCGCGCAGTCTGCGCAAGCCGGACAAGCAGAATCCTACGGCCTCAGTCGAACGAGACACTGAGCAGGCCCACATCCTGCTTGGGGTCACAACGATGGATGCCCGGGATCCTGACCGTTTCCCGCTGCAGATCATGAGCGACGTGCTGGGCGGTGGGATGTCGTCTCGGCTCTTTCAAGAGATCCGCGAACAGCGCGGGCTCGCGTATGCGGTCCAGACCTTCCCATCGCTGCACCAGGACACCGGCGAATTCTGCGTCTACGTGGGAACGAACCCCGACAACGCCGAACTGGTGCTAGGACTCATCAAGGGAGAGTTCGCTGACATCGCCGCCAACGGCGTGACACAAGAAGAGCTGGACCGAGCCAAGGAGTCTGCGGCGGGGCACTTGGTGCTTTCGACCGAGGCGACGCGTACGCGCATGGTGCGCATGGGACGCGCCGAGGTCACCGACTGTGAAGTCTTGTCGGCAGAGGACGTCATCGAGCGCCTGAACGCGGTGTCGATGGACGACGTGAAGCGGGTCGCGCAGCGGGTTCTCGACGCGCCGACGACGCTCGCGATCGTGGGGCCCTTCGACGAGTCGCAGGTCGCAGCATTCGCCCAGCAAGGACCCTACGAGGCCGAGGAGAACGCATGATCCGGGTTCTGGTCAGCGGCGGGGCCGGCCGCATGGGAAGTGAAGCGATTCGCGCCGTTTCCGCCGCCGACGGGATGGAGGTTGTCGGGGCCGTGGATCCGGGTGCGGCGGGTGCGAGGCTCGAGGTCGGGGGAGCGACGCTCGAATGCCGCGACGGCCTGGCCGAGGCGATCGACGAGCTTCGCCCCGACGTCATGATCGACTTCACGCATCCCACCGTGGTCGAGGGAAACCTCCGCACCGCACTAGCCCGCGGCGTCGACTGCGTCGTCGGGACCACTGGACTGACCGAGCAGCAACTCACTGAGGTGGCCGCCGTGGCGACGCCGGGGACGACGCTGTTCTTTGCGCCCAACTTCGCTATCGGCGCCGTCCTCATGATGGACTTCGCAACGCGCGCCGCGCGATTCATGCCCCACGTCGAGATCATCGAGCTCCACCACGACCAGAAAGCCGATGCCCCAAGTGGAACGGCTCTTCGTACGGCGCAGCTCGTCTCGGCGGCCCGCGGCGATGCACCGGCCGTCCCCGGCAAAGAGACCGAGCTTCCAGGTATGGAGGGCGCCCGTGGCGCGGTGGTGGGGGGAGTGCACGTGCACTCGGTGAGGCTCCCCGGGCTGGTCGCTCACCAGGAGGTTCTCTTTGGCGGGCAGGGGCAGACCCTCTCGATCCGCCACGACACGATAGACAGATCCAGCTTCATGCCCGGCGTCGTTCTTGCCGTTAGCGAGGTGGGCGCCCGGTCGGGCCTCATCATCGGACTCGACCAGCTGATGGGGGAATAGTCCGTGTCGGCGACCGAGCCCATACCTGTCGTTTCGGCACGTAAGCCGATCGTGGTGATGAAATTCGGCGGCACGTCCGTCGCCGAGGAGTCGGGAAGGGCCGCACTGGCCGCCCGGGTCAAACACGCTGTTGACGCGGGCAAGGCGCCCGTCGTCGTGGTATCGGCAATGGGACGACACGGTGCCCCCTACGCGACCGACACGCTTCTCGGTTTGGTCGCGACGCTTCCCGCCGACGAGCGCGAGACCGATCTGCTGGCCAGCGTAGGCGAGGTCGTCTCGGCGGTGGTTGTCGCCCACTACCTGCGCGCATCCGGCCTCGCCGCCCAGGCCTTCACCGGCGCTGAGGCAGGCATCATCACCGATGGCGTCCCGGGGAATTCCTCCATCATCGAGGTGTTTCCGGGCGGCCTGCTGGCGGCCATCGATGAGGGACGGATTCCGATCGTGGCGGGCTTCCAGGGGATATCGGAAGACGGACAGACCACCACGCTTGGACGAGGCGGCAGCGATACGACCGCCTGCGCTCTGGGAGTCGCGCTGTCCGCCGAGGAGGTCGAGATCTTCACCGACGTCGACGGTGTCATGACGGCGGACCCGCGGACGTGTGATGACTCGCGCGTGATCGAGGTCATCGGGGCTGACGAGCTCTTCCAGATGGCGAAGGCCGGGAGTCGAGTGGTCCACACGCCCGCCGCCGAGTTGGCACTCAACAGCGGGATCGCCCTGAGGGTCCGCTCGACGTTCTCGGACCACAATGGAACGCTCGTCGCCGACATCGCCGGCTACCGGCCGGACCGGGTCGCGACCGCGGTGAGCCACACCATCGGAATCGCGAGAGTGAGGGTGAAGCTGTTCTCGCCCGAAGGCACCAACCAGCACATGGTCACGCAGACTCGCATCTACCGCCTGATGGCTGATGCGTGCGTGTCGCTCGACATGTTCACGCCGATCGGTGACGAGCTGGTCTTCACCGTCCAGGACAATGCGCTCAGAGACGCCACCGCAGTCCTCGACAGAATGGGACTTCCGTACGACGCGCGTACGGGGCTGGCCAAGGTCACGCTCGTGGGGGCCGGCATGCACGGTGTCCCCGGGGTGATGGCACGCATGGCCGAGTTCCTCTCGGCGGCCGGAATCGACGTCTACCAGGCCGCTGACTCGCACACCACGATCTCGGTGCTCGTTGCCGCCGACCAGACCGAACCGGCGGTCCGAGCGCTCCACAACGGCTTCCAGTTGGGGTCACACGCGCTTCAGTCATGAACTCCAGACGCTTGACGCTTGGGTTACGCACCTGTCCGCTGCGGGCGCGTGTCAGTTCGGTGTGACACAATAGGGGGGTAGTCAACCGCTTTCGGCCCGTTCGCAGAGGGCCGTTCATGAGGGGAAACACCGCAATGAGCACGCCCCGCTTCGGCCGTATGATCACGGCCATGGTCACGCCGTTCACTCCAGAACTCGAACTCGACCTGCCGCGAGCCCAGGAGCTCGCCGTCAAGCTGGTCGAGAACGGAAGCGACGCGCTCGTCGTGTGCGGCACCACCGGCGAGTCTCCCACCGTGTTCTACCCTCAGAAGATCGAGCTCTTCAAGGCGGTCATCGAAGCCGTGGGTGGACGAGTCCCGATCATCGCGAACGCGGGCGACAACTGCACTGCCGATTCCGTCGACTTCGCCCGCGACGTCTCCCGGCTGGGCGTCGACGGGATCATGGCGGTCGTTCCGTACTACAACAAGCCTCCTCAGGAAGGGCTCTACCTGCATTTTCGCTCGATCGCCGAGGCGGTCGAACTCCCGGTGATCCTGTACAACATCCCGGGGCGCTGTGTCATCAACATGGAGCCCGCGACGATTCTCAGACTCGCCAACGACGTTGAGAACATCGTCGCACTGAAGCAGGCCAACTCCGATCTGTCGCAGACCGCAACCGTCATAGACGGCGCTCCTGACGGCTTTGAGGTGTTCTCGGGAGATGACGAACTGACGCTCCCGATGATGGGACTGGGTGGAACCGGCGTGATATCAGTCATCAGCCACGTCGCCGGGGCGAAGTTCAAGGAGATGGTCGACGCTCAAGCCGAGGGTAACCACACGCGTGCGCTTCGCCTCCACCTCGAGCTTCTCCCACTCATGAAGGCCCTCTTCATCACGAGCAATCCGATCATGGTCAAGAAGGCTCTCGAACTCCAGGGATTCCCTGTGGGTGGCTGTAGGCTCCCGCTCATCGAGGCCTCCAGCGACCAGACTGCCGAGCTCCAGCGCGTCATGGGGCACGTTGGGGTCCTGGGCTAGGAATTCGGCTGGCGAGCGTCTCGGCTTGAGACGTTTCGCCGCGCAATAGATTGATACCCGTCGCCTACTTGGGTGGCGGTGGTACTGAACACAAGCGCGGCGCCTTTGGCGCCCCACGAACGGCCACGCCAGTGGTCGAAAGGAGACTCGCCTAACAGCATGCCTCAGAAGAAGAACGTACTACGTGTCATCCCTCTCGGAGGACTCGAGGAGATCGGCAAGAACATGACCGTCATTGAATTTGGTGACGACATGGTGATCATCGATGCCGGCATCATGTTTCCCGATGACGATCACCCCGGCGTCGACCTCATCCTGCCCGACTTCTCGTACGTGGTGAAGCGACAGGACAAGCTCCGGGCGATCGTCATCACGCATGGCCACGAAGACCACACGGGTGCCCTCCCGTATCTGCTCAAGGCGCTCTCCAGGCCGGTGCCGGTTCTGGGAACGAGGCTGACCCTCGGGCTGATCCAGGGCAAACTCGACGAGCACAAGCTCAAGAAGACCAAGCTCCGAGAGGTACACGACGGATCTCACATCTCCCTCGGCCCCTTCGGCTTCGACTTCTTCGCAGTCAATCACTCCATTCCGGATGCCGTGGGCATGTTCATCCGGACCCCGATGGGAAACATCGTCCACACCGGCGACTTCAAGTTGGACCAGACTCCCATAGACGCCCGATTGACGGACTACGGCGCGCTGTCCAAGTTCGGCAAGATCGGCGTCGACCTCCTCATGTCCGACTCCACCAACGCCGAGACCCCCGGGATGACGCGCTCGGAGGCCTCCGTCGGGCCGGCCCTGCGAGACATCATCGAGCACGCTGACCAGCGCGTCATTGCAGCCTCTTTCTCGAGCCACATCCACCGCGTCCAGCAGGTCTGCGATGCGGCGGTGGCTTCCGGCCGCAAGGTCGTTGTGACTGGCCGATCGATGATCACCAACACGAAGATCGCGCGTGATCTGGGCTACCTGCGCATCGACGACGAAGACATCATCGACGCCTACGATGCGCACGGACTCGCTCCCGAGAAGGTTGTGGTCATGTGCACAGGCAGCCAGGGCGAGCCCCTCTCGGCGCTGGCTCGGATGGCGAACGGCGACCACAAGACGGTCACGGTCGAGCGAGGCGATACCGTCGTTATCGCGGCAACGCCGGTGCCCGGAAATGAGAAGGCGGTCAGCAGGGTCGTCAATCGCCTGGCGAAGGCTGGCGCGAAGGTCATCCACAAGGGAAACGCCCACGTGCACGTGTCCGGGCATGCCGCGTCCGAGGAACTCAAGTTGATGCTGAACCTGGTTCAGCCCACCTTCTTCATGCCGATCCACGGCGAGACGCGTCACCTGGCGGCGCATGCGGGGCTGGCCGTCGAGGTAGGAATGTATGACGAGGACATCTTCATCCTTGAGAACGGCGCCTGCCTTGAGATCGACCAGAACGGGGCCCGGGTCGGCACACCCGTCGAGCACGGGGTCGTCTACGTAGACGGTCTGGGGGTCGGGGATGTGGGCAACGTCGTGCTTCGAGACCGCCAGCTCCTGGCCCAAGACGGGATCGCGACCATCGTGATCGCGATAGACACTCAGACCGGCAAGCCTATGGGGGAGCCCGAGCTGATCACCCGGGGGGTGGTCTTCGGTCCGGAGGGGGACGCGCTTCTCAAAGAGGCGCGCGAGCGAGTTGCGAAGACTCTGGCAAAGACATTCAAGGAGGGTGCGACCGACCAGGCGGTCGTCAAGAACGCGGTGCGAGAGTCGCTTTCGCAGCTTCTTTGGGAGCGAACGCGCAGACGTCCGATGATCATTCCTGTTGTCATGGAGGTCTAGCGTGACCCACATGTGGGCAATCATTCTCGGGGCCGTCCAGGGCTTCGCGGAGTTCCTCCCTGTATCCTCGACCGCGCACCTCAAGCTCGTTCCCTGGGTGTTCGGCGTCCGCGACCCGATGCTCTCGAGCATGTCTTTCGACATCGCGCTGCACGCCGGCAGCTTTATCGCCATCGTCATCGCCCTCTGGCGCGACTGGGTCGACCTGGTGATCGCGGCGCTCGGTGGTACCCCTACGGCTACCAAAGGTGATGTGTCAGACGATGCACTTCGCCACACGGGCTTCGCCCGCAAGTTCATCGGCTTCCTGCTGCTGACGTCGGTTCCGGGAGCGCTGTTCGGTGTGCTCCTGTCCGACAAGATTGAATGGCTGTCAACGCCGGATATCGCCGGTCGGGCCACATCCGGGATCGGCGCGGCGACGTTTCACTACGCGCCACTCCTTCTCGGCGTGATGCTGATCGTGTTCGGTGTGGCACTGTGGGCCTCGGACCGCTTTGTCAGGAGGGCGGATCCTCTGGTCAAGCTGACCGCGTGGAAGGCGCTCGTGATCGGGTTGGCCCAGGCCGCGGCGCTCGTTCCGGGCGTTTCCCGCTCGGGGTCGACGATGATGGCTGGCCGCTGGGTCGGCCTGAAGCGTGAGGCTGTCGCGCGATACTCGTTCATGGCGGCGATGCCGATCATCGGCGGCGCCGTGGTGTTCGGGCTCCGGGACGTTCCGTTGGCGACGCTGTTCTCGGTCGACTGGGTTCTGGGCTTCCTCGCCGCCGCCGTCTCTTCAGTGCTGGTCATGCGATGGATGCTGTCGTACGTGCGCACTCATTCTTACGCCATCTTCATGTGGTACCGCATCGCGCTGGGGCTCTTTGTCATAGCGCTGTTCTTCATGCGCGGCTAGGGGAGAAAAGCGAGGGACGGAACCGTATACTCAGTGCGAGGGCTCTCTTGCTTCGCATAGCAGCAGTCGTCGTAGCCGAACAGCAGTAGGAGTGTGTGGATGCCGTCTCCCGGCGCAAAACCGAAGACACAGGCTCGCCGTACCCCAACTTCGTCGCGCTCGGGTGGCCGCTCTGCCGCCAAGCAGAGCAAACCCGGAGTTCTTGACGAGCGGTCTCGCCGGGAGATTCTGGGCGTTGCGTTGGCGCTTCTGGGGGTTGCCCTGCTCATAGCGGTCCTCAGCCGCCACACAGGAATCATCACCGACGCGGGCGCATCCGGTCTCAAGCTCGCCTTCGGCATCGGCGCGTATCTCATTCCTGTTGTCCTCCTTGTCTGGGGAATCAGCTTCTTCGTCCGAGCGGAGATTCACGAGGGGCGCACGGGCCTAGGACTCGGCATCATCGTGCTGTCGATCATCTCCATGGCCGCGCTCATGAGCCCGGGCCAGGACTTCTTCTCGGATTCGCAGGTTCTTGCGACACGAGGCGGCTATCTGGGTGGTTCGGTGGCGTGGGCACTCTCTTCGATCGCCGGAGTCACGATCAGCTTTGTCTTGCTCGGAGGGCTGCTGCTTGTCGGGCTGATCATCACCGGCCTTTCGATCACCGCTCTCGTCGATCTGGTGCGAGAGGGCATCTCGGGAGAGCAGCAGGATGCCGAGAGGACTCCGGTCGTACGCGAACGCTCACCGCGAACGCAGCCAATGGGCGAGGTCGTCGAGGCGTCTACTGACGGCTCACGCCAGTCGGATGCTGCGGCTTCGCCCCGAACCCGGGCTGCCGACTCGGATGCCGAAGCCGCCCGAAAGACCGTGCCCATCGCCAAGACCGTCTCTCCCCGGGCGATGGAGGGATTCGTTCTGCCGTCTGCCGGACTGCTTGCACGCACCAGTGAGAGCGCGGCGAAGCACAAAGCGAGCGACACGGAGCAGCGATCGACGGCTCAGGTGATTGCGGACACTCTTGCGACCTTTGATATTCCGGCGCGCGTCGTCGCCTGGGTCGCGGGCCCGACGGTCACGCTCTTTGAGGTGGAGATCGCCAAGGGTGTCCGCCTGTCACGGATCACGGCGCTCGCCGATGACCTCGCACTGTCCCTCGCGGCGTCCACCGTGCGTATCCTTGCTCCGATTCCCGGCAAGGCCCTTGTCGGCATCGAGGTACCTAACGTGCGTCGCAGCTCGGTCACCCTGGGCGACGTGCTCGCCCCCGCGGGCGAGGGGGGACCGCTCCTGCTGGCCATCGGCAAAGATGTCTCGGGTACGCCGGTCCTCGCAGATCTCGCCACCATGCCCCACCTCCCCATCGGCGGCACCACCGGTTCGGGCCAGTCGGTGGCCATCAACGCCATGCTCGTCTCGACCCCC
>CAZIPT010000021.1:20836-32515 GCA_964541375.1 uncultured Eubacteriales bacterium | reverse complement strand
TGAAGTGAACGTATCCTTTCGCACAACCTGGCTGCCGTTGGTGACCGTTCGAACAACGACGCACTTCTTGCCGGTTTCGCCGCGGTCCTTGACGACCTTCATGCCGGCCTTGAGCGTGGGATCGTTGACCTTCTCAACCGGGTAGGGAGTCTCGTTGGTGAACGGCCCGGTCGTGTAGTCGACCTTGTAGCCGGGGTCCGTGCCGTAGAAGGAGATCGTGATGGAGTCACTGGTGTAGGAGACCGACACCAGGATCCAGTTCTTGGTGTCGTTCTTCCACTTCAGGTCAGGCCCTCCCCAGGAGACAGTCGCGTCCCGGCCCTTGGGGTAGTGGGAGATGTAGAAGGAGTGGTTCTGCCGGTCGATGATGGGCACGCCGGCAAAGAAGGCAGTGTTGAACAACGTGGTGCCGACTTGGCAGATGCCGCCGCCCAGCTGAGGAACGAGCTTACCTTTGACGATCGCGTTGGCCTCCTGGTAGCCCTTCGCCGCCGTCCGCTCGCCGACCGCACCATTGAACGAGAACGTCGCACCAGGGGCGACCAGTTTGCCGTCGAGGGCGTTCCCCAGCGTGTGAATATTGCTGGTACGGGGGGCATTCGAACCATCATAGGTCGTGGTGAAGGTGGAGATACGTTCTTCCACGCCCATGTTGCGGGCCTTCTCCGTAGTGAGCTTGGGCGAAACGGTCTTGGTCTGGATCTCGACGGCGCGAACCGGATTGGTCTTGTCCTTCAGCACACGGGTGATATCGGAAGCGAGCAGCGCCATGTCCGGACCGATGCCGTCCTTCGAAGGAACTATGGTCACCGACCCGTTGCGAGTCCTGAATTGCGCGTCCTGGGCCGGTGTGCCCACCGCAGCTCCCAGCTTGGGCGCCACCGTTTCCACCGCCTGCGTTTCGGTCACGGACGGCACGAGCAGCCACGTCTTGGACCCCGAACGAGCCGCAGATCCTGTCGGCTCAACGGACTGGAAAGCGATCATCTTGCCGATGTCCTTCGGCGCGAACGTCCAAGACCGGCCTGCATAGGTCACCGTCAGCGGGTCGGACATCATCTTGAGAGCGAGGGTCTTGGCTGACTCGGCTGCCGCATCGCTGATCTTGGGATGCGCCGTCTGCACGGGCGCGGCGATAGTCCGGCTGTCAGTGGTATATGCGGCGAGCATCGCCTTGGCCAGCTCGTCGCGCTTGAGTTCAACCCCGTCTGCCGACGGCTTCACCGTCGCCTCGGTGCCCGATATCTCCACTTTGGCGTCGCGCGCGGGGACGTCGGTGGTCTCGGCTACCTTGTCGAGCTCCTTCTTCATCTTCTCGGGGTCGGCTATGCCGGCAGCGGCGATGTGCTCTTTGCCGAACCACGCACCGATCCGCTGCGAGACCGAAGCGAAGAACCCGCCCTGGCGTCCGACCGCCATGGCCTGTGCCACGAGCGCCGGATTGTCGAATGACAACGCGATATCCGCCGGGACGACCTTCCATGTCTTCTTGCCGTACACCACATTCACAGGTGCTGACGCCTTGGCGGGGAGCTGCTTCTCCAGCGTCGCGATGGCGTCGGAGGGCGCCATTCCGCCCACCTGCACTCCCGCGACCGTGACACCGGGGTGGATCCGACCGGCGCTCGCGAACGCATCCACTGCAACCGCCAATACGAGCACGATCACCACAGCTGCGGCTACGATGCCCATCCACGGACGACCGGCACCCGTCTTGGATGCGCGGCGCGATGTTGCATATCCTTGCTCCGCCAAACGACGCTCGCGCGCCGCCCGCCGGCTCTCTGAACTCTCTTGCGTCAAACCACGTGCTCCCTTGCGTCAGTATCAGAAAAGGCAGCCTAACCGCGCTGCGGAAAGACTGCTCATACGACACCATGCCACTATTGAACTCGAATCCATTCGGTCGCCGACACTCGACGGCAATCGATGATTGCTATTCTAGCAGGTAGATGCCACTATTTCCAGCTCGTCCTCGCTCGTCACTCCTCGGCGATGCCGTACTCGACCACCCTTCGCCACTGTTCGGCTCTCGCTTCTGCCGAGGCGGCACTGGCCGCTTCAGCCCAAATCGAGACCAGTGGCTCACTCGCATGCGGAAGCACGAGGGCCCATCCGTCGGAGTACAGGACGCGCACGCCCTCTGCCAACTCCGGGTTGAACTCCGCCGCACGCTCGGTAACCGACCGCATGACGGCGCCCTTCCGGTGGGCAGGGCACGGTACGTTGATCTCGACCTTGTGGAACTCCGGCAGGGCGGCAACCACCTGTGCAAGCGTCATGCCGCTCTTGGCGAGCATGCGGGCGGCCATCCCCGTACTCAGGACGCCGTCGTAGGCGGGGAAGAAGTCGCCGAAGATGAAGCCTCCGCTGGTAGAGCCGGCAAAACGCGCGCGGCCCTCCAGCACAGCGGCGGCGAGCGCGCGCCGCGAACGCCCGGGCCGGATGACCTCCTTGCCGTACGAGGCGGCGATCTTGTCGACCGCTTGCGAGGCCGCCAACGGCACGGCGATCGTGCCGTCGATCACGCAGGTTCTGCACCAGAGGTCGACCATGGCGTGCAAAGCGGTGTCGCCGTCCAGCAGTACGCCTGTCTGGTCGACCAGCCGGATCCTCTCGGCACCCCAGTCGAACAGGACGCCGAGGTCGGCCCCAAAGAGCTGGATGGCACGGCTGATCTCCTCGACACCCTCGGCGGTCGGCTCCTCCGGCGGCGCCGCTGTCGCCTCGGAGTCCACAACGCCGTTGAGGGCGATCAGGTTCAGGTGCCATCCATGAGCGACCTGCGGCAGCATGAACGTAGCGGGTCCGCCTGCCATGTCGGCGACCACCCGACGCCAGTCATCGCCGAGGTTCGCTTCCTCCATCGCCTCCCGGAGCGCGGCTCCGTAGTACTCGAGCGGTCGAGGCGGATACAGGATGTCGCCGAGCTCATCGAAGAACGCACGGCGGAACTCCTCACGGAAATAGAGCCGTTCGATCTTCTTCTGCTCCCACGGCGCGATGTCGAGCCCGTTGGCGTCGAGGAACCTGATCTCGAGCGATTGCGGGTCCCGCGTGGAGCCCGACAGGTGTACGCCGCCGACACACCGGGTCTTCTGCGTGGTGAACCGGGTAAGCGCCGGCGAGGCGACACGAAGGTCTCGCACATCGATTCCGGCAGCATTCAGCCCGGCGATCATCGCGCGCTTCAGCATCCTGGCCGGGCGCGTGGTGTCTCGGCTGATGACGACGTGGCCTCCCTTGGGAAGCATCGTGCCGAACGCCTCGGCGACCTTGAGCGCGAGCTCGGGCGTGATGTCCACGCCGACAAGACCCTGGACGCCTGCGTCTCCAAAGAGCGCTCGCGACCCCGTCGATTCCCAGATGACCGAGGTGTTGACCATCGCCGAGGACTCGATGCGTTTGTAGGGGTAGATCTGCACGTCTGCACCGATGTGCGCGCCCGCGCCGATGACCGACTCATCGCCGACCACGGCCCCCATCTCGATGACGGCGCGCGTTCTCAGGTCCACGTGCCGGCCGAGCACCGCCCCCGAAACGGTCGACTGCTTGCCGACAAACGTGTCGCTCCACAGGATCGAGTGGGTGACTCGGGCGTCGGCGCCGATAACGCAGTTGTCATCTATGACCGTGTAGTCGCCGATGATCGCGCCGGACCTCACCCTGACGTTCTCGCCTATGACCACGCTGTTTCCCAGGGTCGCGGTCTCGTCGATGCGCGCGCTCTCGGCCACCCACAATCCGTCGCGGGCGTGAATCCCGGGCACGAACAACTTCACCTGACCGTCGAGGATGTCTCTGTGCACCTGCATGTAGGACTCGCGACTGCCTACGTCGCACCAGTAGCCGTCTGCGGCGATCCCGTAGAGCGAATGACCGTCCTCCATCAGGCTCGGAAACAGATCCGCCGAGAAGTCAAAGGAGTCACCGGCCGGGATGTAGTCAAGGACCCAGGGCTCCACCACGTAGATGCCGGTGTTGATCGTGTCGCTGAACACCTGCCCCCACGACGGCTTCTCCAGGAAGCGCTCCACGCGACCGTCCTCGGCGGTGATAACGACGCCAAAATCGAGCGGATCCGGAACGCGCTTGAGCGCGATCGTGACCGCGCCGCCGCGTTCCTTATGGAATCGGATGACCTCGGTCAGGTCGATGTCGGTGATGGCGTCTCCCGAGATCACCAGGAAGGGCTCATCGGCGTCTAGGAGGTGAGCCGCATTCTTGACCGAGCCGGCGGTGCCGAGAGGTGACTCCTCGACCGCATAGCCGATCTCGACACCCCATTCTTCGCCCGCCCCGAAGTAGTCTTGAATCGTCCGCGGCATGAACGCGAGCGTCGCGACGATCTCCTCGATCCCGTGGTGCTTCACAAGCCCAATGATGTGCTCCATGACCGGCTGATTGACGATCGGCACCATCGGCTTGGGGCGAAGCGATGTGATCGGTCGGAGCCGAGTACCCTCTCCCCCGGCCATGATTACGGCCTTCATCCGTGTCTCCTTCGCAGTCGTCGCAGCCCCGATTCGCGGCTGTGGGAGCCTAAAGAGCAGTCGTCCAAGAAGTCAGGCGCGAGCATCCGCCTCACGAACTGTGTTCCCGAAAGTGACCGCGTACCCCACCGCTGAGCCAAGCGACAGTGCGACGCCCACGTAGACGAACCATATTCCGAGCACAGCGGGCTGACTTCCCCATCCTGGCAGAGCGGCGCTCTCGACGATTCCCAGACCGGGAACGAGAGGCCAGCCCAGAATGAGGTCGGCAAAGCCGATGAGCAGGACGGCCGTGGTGACCTTGCCGGCCATGGTCACCGCCATGCGCCGGTGATACACAGTCTCCAGGCGCCAGACCCCGTAGCCAAGGGCGAGGTCGCGTGCAACCAACACGATCGGAATCCAGAGCGGGAGGCGGCCTTCAACATAGAGCCCGATGACTCCGGAGGCGATCAGCAAACGGTCGACAAGCGGGTCGATCGCCTTGCCGATGGCTGTAACGGTTCCCGTCCTTCGAGCAATCTGACCGTCCAGCCAGTCGGTCGACGCCGCGACCGCAAAGAGCAGAAAGGCGAGCTGGTCGTTCTTCCCGTTGATCAGCACCGTGAAGAACAGGGGGACCAGAATGAGCCGAAGCACGGTGATGATATTGGCGATGGTGTAGATGTCGTGCGCGTGAAGCTCGGCCGGCGAGCCTGAGCCGGCCTTCTGATCGACATGTTCGCGCTCTTCTACCACCAGTTCTTCTTCCTGAAATAGGACGCCATAGCTCCGGCGATCCCGACCATCAGACCCACCACTGCGAGAAACGACCACCAAGCCTCGGGCGCCGGCCACATACCTCGGACCAGGTTCATCCCGTAGATACCCGATAGCAGGGTCAGCGGCATGAAGATTGTGGCAACAACTGTCAGCTGCTTCATGATCTCATTCATGCGGTTGTTCTGAGCTGACAGATAGATGTCCATGACCGACGCGGCCACGTCCTGGTACGTCTCGATCGAGTCCTGGACTCGCGAAAGATGGTCGCCGACGTCCTGGAAGTACCGGTAGGCGTCTTCGCTGACCACGTCGCGCTCCCGGGCCACCTCCCTGATCACGTCACGTTCCGG
Organism: uncultured Eubacteriales bacterium; assembly: GCA_964541375.1. Taxonomy (GTDB): domain Bacteria; phylum Actinomycetota; class Coriobacteriia; order Anaerosomatales; family JAAXUF01; genus JBAXEO01. The sequence goes on along the minus strand of CAZIPT010000021.1, from coordinate 26,910 downwards.
GCCGACGATACGGTGGAGCCTCAGAAGCTGGCGGCGAATGCGGTGCAGGTCGAGAAGATCCTCCTGCCGAGGTGCGTCGAGCATTCGCTCCTCGACCGTCTGGAGCTTCTCGCCAATGGTATCCACCAGCGGAAGAACTGAGTCGACCGACACATCGATAATCGAATGCAGGGTCCAGTCGGGCCCACCCTTCAGCGTCCGCAGCGGCTCAGCCGCGACGGCATCGATCGATTCGCTGGGCTCGGCATGCAGAGTCACAAGGAAGCTCCCGCCGATGAACACGTCGAGTTCACGGCTGCCGACCGAATCCCCTTGGCGGCGGGTGGGTGTTATCCAGACGAGAAAGATCCCGTTGGGATACACGTCGAGCTTGGCCCGCTTCTGGGGATGGGCAGAGTCCTCGACAGCCAGGGGGTGAAGGTCGAACCGCTTGGCGATGGTCGACAGGTCGTCTGACTCCGGCTCGAGGATGTCGACCCAGACCCAGGGGCTCGCGGTCAGGTCCTTGCCCAGAGCCTCCATGCCTCCCTGCAGCGGTGTGCCGTCCTCGGCTAGCCAGCGAACAACGGTCGTCGACACGGCGGTTTCCTCCCCCACTGCCTGAGCGGCTCACTCCAACAACGCCAGTCTAGCGCGTCCGCATCCCACGCACGGCCGAGAGTCGCGTGGTAGTGTTCTGGATGTTGGTGCCCCTCGCCGGGCGCTTTCCGCGGCCCCGGAGGATTCACCGCCTCGCGGGGCCAACTCATCGGCGCAACCGCTCCGCGCAGTTCTGGCGGATATCCACTCACCACCGCTACCGGCGCAGCTTGGCCTCCATCTCGGGGGTCAGCTGAACCACAAGCTCGGCGTTGTAGGAAGCGGTAGGCAGATAGGGCAGCGCGGGAATGGTGACGCCACCCATCGCGCTGGGCTTGTCCTGGCCGAACAGCTTCATGGCGCCGACACCGTACGTGCGCGATGTCGCCGCAGGCGAACCGTCGGCGACCGCGGTGTCGACATCGACGGCTATGACTGAGGCGGTCCCATCCCCATTGGCAATGACGTCGAACGTGCGGAACTGCTGCGGGAAATCACGCAGCGAGGATGTCTCGACCTGCCAGAAGCCGAGTTCCGGCCGCTCGGGGTCCGGCGACGGGAACGGCTTGACCACGTTAAGGTGCCGGTGACCGCCTAGCATCAGGATGAGGTTGGGATACGTCTGCAGCTTCGCGACGAACTCGTCCTCGGTCACGCACGAGATTGGACTCCAGCCCAGAGGCGTGCCCGGCTTCTCGACGCCGATCGGAACGTGCACGCCGATGATCATCAGCTTGCCCTCGGCCTGCCCTTTGTCGAGCTCACTGACCAGCCAGTCGTAGCGCTCCTGGTCGACGTAGCAGTGCCCACACCCCATGGGGCCGGGGTCGTCGGGGCTGGTGTCGTCGAGAGCGATGAACTTCACCGGCGCGCCCGAGGCGGGTTCGAAGACATGACAGGCGAACACCTTGTCGACATCGTCTTGCGTGAAGCCGTGGCCCTTGGGCTCGGACGTGCTGTCCAGGAACTCGGCCATCCACTCCTGCCGGGAGAGCACTCGGCGGTCTGGATCGGCGCTCGGCACCTGCGGCGGCGACGGAAACGCACCTTCCGGACCGACGCCCACCACATCGCCGTATGGCGTTGAACCGTCGACCACGCCCACGTAGTACCCGGTGCTGTCCGCACCGCGCGGGTCGTTCAAGATGTCGCCCATGTTCAGTATCTCTGTACCGATGTGCGAAGCGCGGATCTTGTCGTTGACCGGCATCGAGCCCATCCAGTAGTGGTCGTGATTGCCGCGAACCTGGTACCACGGCAAGCCTGGCGCGAGCCCGGCTGCCTGGAACTCATCCTGGTAGTCGTTGAGCGGGCCCGGGACGGGATCGTCCGCGTCGCCCGAGTCCGGCTTCACCTTCTTGCCGTCGAGTACATCGATGTACCACCTGAGCTCGTTGTACTGGGTGTTATCGGCCGCATCGCCCAGCGAGACCACGAAGTCCATGGGGTCTTTCTCGTGCAGCGCGTTGATGGTCTGAACGGCAGCGTCCAAGACGTGAGGCGTATAGAGCATGACTCCCGAGTAGACCTCCGGGGATCCGCCTCGGAAGCCGAAGACGAGCAGCTGGGCCGGGGACTCCTTGTCGGTGATGTGGATGTCGGTGATGACCGAGAAGCGCGCGAGCTTCGCGGCCTCACCCGACGCATCGGCGCGGTAGCCTGCAGGCATGAGGTCGAGGCGCTTCTCGGCGGGCATGCCAGGTCCAAAGTGCCACTTCCCGTAGCCGTTGACCTCGTACTTCGCGAGATCGCACGGGAAGATCTTCTCGGCGTCTGCAGGGATGGAGTCCGGTACGATCGTGCGCTCCAGCGTCGTACGCACGTCCTTGGAGATCGGGTAGCCTTCCCGCGGGTCGACGGTCGTTCCAGTCAGTGCGCTCACGAGAACCCCCTCTGTCGTGGTGGTGGAACTGATCGGCCTTGCCCTATGCGCTCTCGACCAACGCAGCGCGGAGGTCTTGCTGAGCACTCGCATCCATCCTCAGCGCCTCCGAGAAGTACCCCTCGATCGTGCCGTACCGCGTGCGCATCTCATCGAGCGCCGCGCTCAGGTACCGGGAATCCACACCGACAACCGGCCGGATGAGATCGGGATCGCCACCCATCGCGGCGAAGCGGTCGATCTTGGGCTGCTCGGCGGGTAGAAGCTCGACGTTGGTGAGCAGGTACTCCTTCATCACCAGATCGTCGGACACGCCCAGCAGCATCAGGAGCGCCGCCGCCGCCCAGCCGGTCCGGTCCTTACCGGTGGTGCAGTGGAAGAGGGCGGGTCGGTGTTCGGGCTGAGAGATATCGGTGAACAGCCGACGATATCCTGCGTCGGCGCTCGAGAGAGTGACGATCTCGCGGTAGCCGGCTTCGAACAGCGCGAGCCCCTTGCCCCCGCCGAGCATCGTCTCGGCGGCCTTGGGATCCTTCATCACCGAGAAGAGCGCCGCCGGAGCAGCGTCCTGCGAGTCCTTGAAGATGTCGATGACGACGTGCTGCGTGCCGGGAGGAACGCGGTCCGGCTGCGCGCGGCGTTCGGCCTCGGTGCGCAGGTCGTACACCGAGCGAATGCCGAGAGCCGCGAACGCTTCCATGTCCGGCCCGGCCAGCTCGCTGAGCTCGGTCGAGCGGTAGACGAGGCCCCTACGAACCCGGCTGCCATCTCGCGTCGGCCACCCGCCGAGGTCGCGCATGTTCGGCACAGAGGCGATTTCCATGCTTCGGCCAGGCTTGTGTTGCGCTGTCATGTGCGTCCCCCCGCACTCAAAACCCCATACGCCTGCTGTAGCGAACTCGGACAGGAGACGTCTGAAGAACGCGTACTCGGCTGCGTCCTCGCAGTTGTGCCTATACCCATCGGAACTGGCGCCGCCGTAGGTCGAACGCGTCGGGCCGCCCGTTAGCTCACGAGACATCACCGCAACGATGAGCCCATCACCGCACTGCAAGCGACGGATTCCGGCAAGGCGAACCGCCTAGACCAACCACGGGGAAGACTGGGCGCGCGGCGACGCCGGCCAGAGCGGCCCCTTTGAGTCGTTGGGAGTCCCCTAGGAAACCATGTCGACCATCATGATCGCGAAGAACGCCCCGAAGAAGAGCAGCGTCGCCACCGGGGTTTCCTTGACCTCGTGTGCCTCTTTGAGAAGCTCCTCCGCCGCAAGATAGAGCAACGCCGCAGCTGCCAGTGCAAGGATGCCCTCAGTCCAAGCGGCGCTAACCCGACCACCCACCAGATAGCCGCCAAGGGCACCGACGAAGGGTGCAAGCCCCATGAGAACGCTTGTCACCAGGACCTTCCCCTTCGAGAAGCCGCACTCCCTCAGGGTGCAGCCCATCGACAGGCCGAGCGAAAGCATCTCGACCGCCAGCGCGATCGTGACCAATAGGGCTTGGGAACCGCCCTCGCCCCCAGCAACACTGGCGACGCCGATCAGAACACCGTCGATGAAGACATCAACGCTGATGACACCGATCAGGGACCACGGAGACTCTCCCCCGCGCTTCTCGCTCAGCTTCTCGGAAAGAACTTGGATACCCATGACGAGCCCAACGCCAAGAACGAATCCGATGGCGGCGGCGCCCGGAAGGGCGCGTTCCAACATGTCGGGCAGGATCTCGACGCTCACGGCGGCGAAGACCAGGCCGCCAGCGACGTGCTGGATGTAGCACTTGACCTGCTGCGATGGCGTCCACCAGCGGCTCGACACAACAGAACCGACCAGCAAGGAAATGCCGCAAAGGGCGCCGTAAAGCATCACCTGCGTCATCAGTTCCACTACCTACACTCCTCTTGTCGTCAACAGGCCGATCTACCGGGAAGTCCATGCATCCTCTAACAGCCCGTGCGCTGTATCAACTACAGGGAGCGTCTCTGACAGCTCGCGTGCGCCCGCACCGAGTCTAGGAGTGCCCACTTGGGGACAGCGGCCCAGAAAGGGCCGGTTCCCTAATCGTAGTGCTGGTCGGGCTCATTGGACGCGCTTGTGACCGCAGCTCGCAGTGGATGCGGACCCGCGTGTTCGAAGTACGGGCTCATCCGCTGCCCGGGTAGTGGATAACCATGCTCAGAATGGCCATTGCGGAACCGGGATTGTGATACGAGTGCGCTCGGTCGGCCTTGAAGCGAATCGAGTCCCCCGCGGCCAGTAAGAACTCTTCGTCGCCGACGCGAATGGCTTGCTGTCCGGCGTGTAGCGTGATGTACTCCTGCGTTCCCGCCGCGTGAGGATCGGCCTGAAGGTAGGCCCCCGCATCACACTCGACGTAGTACATCTCGAAGGCGCGATCAGCCTCGAACGGGAAGACCGGATAGTTTCGAAGCTTCCCGCCATCTTCGAGCAAGGGCTCAACATCGGTCCTCGGGACCACTTCTGTTTCGTCCTGCGGCCGGGTCACAAGTGCCGTGAACGAGACCTTCAGCCCGTTGGCGATGCGCCACATCGTCGAGACGGACGGGTTCACTTCTCCTCGCTCGATCTGCCCCAGCATGCTCTTGCTCACGCCCGACAGCTTCGCGACCGCGTCCAGACTCAGCCCTTTCTCGGCGCGGATGCGCCTAAGGTTCTCACTGATCAGTTGATTGAGGTGCTCCATTGTCGCCTCCTTTGTACGCATTGTGCAGTATCCTGCACGTCATGTTACGATACCGCACGCGGCAGTCAGTATATCGCACGCAACGACTTCCAGCGCCCGGGAGGTGCACGTTGCCCAACGTTCTCGCGTTCGCCTCCTACGTGTTATTGACGACGTTCACCCCCGGCCCGAACAACATCATGTCGATGTCGAACGCGAGCCTGCACGGCTTTCGCGGCAGTGCACGCTTCAGGCTCGGCGAGCTGGCCGGCTTCTTCCTGGTAATGGCCGCGACGTTCGGCTTCACCATCGCGCTCTACCGAGCGATTCCGACGATCAAGCCGTACATGACCGCGGTGGGTGCCGCCTACATACTCTGGCTCGCCTACAAGACAGTGACGAGCTCTCCACAGCATGACGCTTCCGCGAGCCAGAACACGTTTCTCTCAGGGATGCTGCTCCAGTTCCTAAATCCCAAGGTCATCCTTTACGGCATCACGGTCGCAGCCACGTTCATCCTGCCCTACTACAAGTCGCCTGCAGTGCTGATCGCGTTCGCCGCCGGATTGGCGCTCGTCGGCTTCGCGGCTGTCACGTCCTGGGCCCTGTTCGGCTCGGTGTTCCAACGATTCATGGCCGAGAACCACAAGGTCGTGAGCTGGGTGATGGGCGGCCTGCTCGTCTACTGCGCGCTGTCGCTGTTTCACTAGGCATGAGCCTCAGACCGACGCCGAGGGGCCGTACCGAATGACAAGCCGCTCGATCGTCTTCCAATTGCGCGTGGTCACCCAGGTGGAACCCAGGTCCGCGACGAGTCGGCCGGGGTTGCCGGTCCGACCATCGACCAGCCCCGCCACGCCAACGGCCTCGCTCTCACACAGCAGAAAGAATACGCCGTCCCCACCCCTACCGCATACAGGCGGGCGCGCAAC
>CAZIPT010000021.1:0-20826 GCA_964541375.1 uncultured Eubacteriales bacterium | reverse complement strand
GGCCGGTCCGCCAATCGACAAGCCACGGCACGCCAAAGGCCTCGGGTTCGCCCAGCAAGAAGATCTCGCAGTCGCCCCGCTTCGAGCGGATGGGCGACGGCGGAAGAGGCCGTGCGAGCTCATCGAAGAAGCTGACGGTCCGCTCGTGCACAGCGCCGACCGGTGCCGCCGAGAATGGCTCGGCTGTCTGAAGTGCCTTCAGGTCGCTCAGCGAGCGCACGAAGAACGGTTCGCGCAAGCCGAGACCTTCTTCGAGCCGCAGCGCGGCACAACTAGCAACCTCGTGTGCAGGGACAGCGGCCGACTCGAAGGCGATGTTCCCTGTGGCAAGGAAGGACTCCGAAAACGACGCTCCGCACTCGCGAAACGCGCCCTCCAGCACCGTCCGTGTCAGCCCGGCTCTGCCGACCATGATGTTTCGGATGAATGCGACGTGCACGAACTCCCCTTTTTGGACCAGCTGCGCCTTGAGCAGCCAACAGCTTCAGGATCCATCCTACCTTGGCATCAAGACTACCAAGATCGCTATCGTGGACCCGGAGCATCTAGCCAGACGCGTTTGTAGCCAGTCTCGTCGGCACGTTGCGGGCATTTCCGCAGCTGGACGCAACGAGGCACCCCGAAGGGTGCCTCGTGATCGATCAATGGTCGGGCTGACAGGATTTGAACCTGCGACCCCTTGACCCCCAGTCAAGTGCGCTACCAAGCTGCGCCACAGCCCGAACTGCCACCTAAGCGGCAAGGCGATATCCTACCTGCACGGCCGCTCACAGGCAACCCGCAGCACGGGATCGCCTCAAGCCGAAGCAGACTACTCGAGACCGGGCTCGGCATCGGCTTCGTCGCCCAAGTACAGGACCACGTGGACATCCTCGACGGTGATGAGACCCGCCGGCAGCATCGCCGACCAGACCTCAGCCAACGCCGTCACCCTTACCGAGTCATCGATGACGCTCACCACGACCGGGCAGTCTGTCGACATTCGTAGCCCATGCTTGGCGACTTCTCGGCTGGACGCGCCGTAGCCGGCCATCCCACGGAGTGCGGTCGCGCCCGCACAACCTTGGAGCCTGGACTGGTCAACCAGCGCTTTGTAGAGCGGCTTGTCGTGATACATCTCGTCCTCACCCACGTACGCCGAGAGCCGCTTCGCGCTACCTTCCAGTTCGTGATGCACGAGGATTCCCCCTTGTGGCGACGGTCCGCGGCCTTGCGAGCGGCGGGGGCAAATCGCTCCCACAGCTCGGCCGCGATTCGGTTCTTACTCATGACTGGCAGTTCTTCAGCCGAGTCTTCAGTCACGATCCACACGCGGTTGTCGTCCGCCGAGAAGCCGAGCCCGGCGAGCGAAACGTCGTTGGCTATGACCGCGTCGAGGCGCTTGTCGGCGAGCTTGGCACGCGCCGCATCCAGCACCTCCTGAGTCTGAGCCGCGAAACCGATGACCAGTCTGCCGTCCTTCATCTCGGCGAGTTCGCGCAGAATGTCTGCAGTGCGCTCTGTCTCGATCACGAGCTCTGCCGAGGACTTACCCTGCTTGTGCTCGAACGGCTGCACGGGACGAAAGTCAGAGACCGCAGCGGCCGCCACCACGACGTCGCACCGCGAGTATGCGTCCAGACAGGCACGCCGCATCTGCTCGGCGGTGATGACGCGAACCGTGTGGACGCCGAAAGGGTCGGGCAGAGTCGTCGGCCCGCTGACGAGCGTAACCGAGGCTCCGCGCCGAGCAGCCTCGTCGGCCACGGCGTAGCCGGTCTTGCCGCTCGAGGCGTTGCTGAGAAAGCGGACCGGGTCGATAGCCTCGCGTGTGGGCCCGGCCGTTACGAGTACGCCGACCCCGGCGAGGTCGCGCGCACGGCGGGTCTCGGCGAGGATCGCCTCGGCGATTGCGTCGACGTCGGCGAGGCGGCCCACTCCCACATCGCCACAAGCGAGCTCTCCACTCTCCGGAGCGACGATCACCGCCCCCCGCCCGCGGAGGGTCTCAAGCGCCGACTGCGTCGCCTCGGCGCGCCACATGTGCGTATTCATCGCCGGTGCGACCACCACGGTGGCCTCGGTGGCGAGCGCGGTCGTCGTGAGCAGGTCGTCCGCCCGGCCGCACGCCAGTTTGGCGATCGTGTTGGCGGTCGCGGGAACCACCGCGAAGACGTCCGCCTCCTGTGCGAGCGAAACGTGGTGAACCCGCGCGTCGGCCTCGTCCCAGAGCCCGACCGCGACCGGCTCGCCGGTCAAAGCGCGAAACGTCGTCGGCCCGACAAACCTCGTGGCCGCCTCCGTCATGACGACTTTCACGCGACAGTCGGCGCGCATCAGGGTCCGCGCCAGCTCGCATGCCTTGTATGCGGCGATGCAGCCGGTCACTCCCAGAACGACCAAGGGCTTTTCAGATGATGTCGTCATGGGGACAAGTATGGCATGCCGTATCAACCGTTTGCTCTCAAGGAGGACGACGTGCCGTCTCAACCTGCACCGTACGGATCAGAGGTCCGCATCCGCATCGGCGGCCCTGCGGGATTCGGAATCAAGGCAGCCGGTCAGACGCTTGCACGCGTCTTTGCGCGCAGTGGCTATCACACGTTCGACCTCACCGAGTACCCGTCGCTCATCAAGGGCGGCCACAACTCGTACCACCTGCGCGTGAGTGAGAGCGATATCTTCTCGCACGTCATGCCCACCGACATACTTCTCGCTCTCGACGCGCAGACCGTTGGCCTGCACCTGGGAGAACTCACCGACGGAGCGGCGGTCATCTTCGACCCCAAAGACGTGTCGCCTGACGACCTCGACCTCGGCGGCCGAGACGACCTCTGTCTGGTTCCGGTGCCCCTGACCGACATCGTCTACGAAGTCGGCGGGATCAAGATCATGCGCAACGTGGTCGCCCTCGGAGCGGTTCTGGGGCAACTGGGCTTCCCTCTTGACGGCCTGCTCGACTCGCTGAAGGCACAGTTCGCGCACAAGGCACCCGAGGTTGCCGAGCAGAACATCGCGGCCGCCACGCGAGGGTACGAGCTTGCCAAGGACGTTCACTGCTCGTTCCCCCACCAGCTTCTGCCCCGAGAGGCTCGGGAATACGCCTTGGTCGACGGCAACGAAGCCTGTGGCCTGGGGGCCCTGGCTGCAGGCATCGGCTTCTACGCCGCGTATCCGATGACGCCGGCCAGCTCGCTCCTCAACTTCATGGCAAAACACGCGGATGCCCAGGAGGTAGTGGTCAAGCACACCGAAGACGAGATCGCGGCGATCAACATGGTGATCGGCGCAGCGTTCGGAGGCACGAGGTCGATGTGTGCCACCTCGGGCGGCGGCTTCTCACTGATGGTCGAGGCGCTCGGCTTCGCCGGAGTCAGCGAATCGGCGGTGGTCGTCGGCCTGTTCACAAGGCCGGGACCGGCGACCGGCCTGCCCACCTGGACCGAGCAGTCGGACTTGCGGTTCGCGATCCATGCAGCTCAGGGGGAGTTCCCTCGCGTGGTTCTGGCACCAGGCGACCACACCGACATGTTCGACCTCACCTGGAAGGCGTTCAACCTGGCAGACCAACTGCAAACGCCGGTCATCATCCTCGGCGATACGTACCTCTCGGACAATCGTCAGTCGGCTCCGCCGCTCGACACGGCGAGCATCAGTGTCCAGCGCGGAGAGCTGCAGACCGAAGGCGCGGTGCACGACTACTCGCGCTATGAGGTCACGGACTCCGGCATCTCGCCGCGAGCGCTCCCGGGCGTCGAGGGCGCCGTGCAGCTCGTCAATAGCTACGAGCATGACGCACGGGGTCGGGCTGCGGAGGATGCGGCGACTCGCGACGCGCAGAACGCGAAGCGGTTGCGCAAGCTCGCGATGGCGGAGAGAATCGCGCCTCCCCCCGTCGAGTTCGGGCCGCATCTCGCCGACATCTCGATCCTGCTCTTCGGCACGACCAAGATGCCTGCTCGCGAGGCGATGAAGTGGCTCGAGGCCGAGGGTGTCTCGGTGAACATGCTCCAGCTCGTCACCGTCTACCCCTTCCCAGCCGCGAAGGTCGCCGAGTTCCTGGAACGGTCGAACCGCTCGATCATCATCGAGGGCAACGCCACCGGACAGCTCGAGGGCCTCGTCAGGGAGCACTGCTTCCGCGAGCCCGGCCACCGACTCCATCGCACCGACGGACGACCGTTCTCGCCGGAGCTCATCTACGCAACGATCCAGCGGATTCTCGGCAACCATGTCGATCTCACCGACGCCGGAGCCGTCGTCCCGACAGAAGGAGCGCGCTGATGCCCGCGGTCAAGGAGTTCGCATCGTCGGTCAAGCCCACCTGGTGTCCAGGCTGCGGAAACTTCGGCATGGCCGAGGCCCTCAAGCGCGCTCTTGCCGAGATGGGCTGGGAGAAGCGCGAGTTCGCGATCGTCTGGGGCATCGGTTGCCACGGCAACGGCGCCGACTTCTACGAGGTCCAGGGGATGCACGCCCTTCACGGGCGTTCGATTCCGCCGGCCGCCGCGCTTCGTCTCACCCGCCCGGACCTCAAGGTCATAGTCGAGATGGGCGATGGTGACGGCTACGGCTTAGGGATGGGCCACTTCGTCCACGCGCTTCGTCGCAACCACGACATGACCGTCATCGCCCACAACAACCAGATATACGGACTCACTGCCGGCCAGGCATCACCGACCACCGACCACCTGATGCGCTCGGTATCCACCCCGGGCGGAGTACTCGAGGAACCCGCGAACCCGATCGGGCTTGCGCTTGCCGAGGGTGCGACGTTCGTCGCCCGCGGTTTTGCCGGTGACATCCCTCACCTCACCGACCTCTACGTCCAGGCGTTGTCGCACAAGGGTCTCGCCGTAGTGGACGTCTTCCAGCCGTGTGTCACCTGGAACCACCTCAACACGTTCCAATGGTTCCGCGAGCGTGTCTACAAACTCGAGGAAACCGAGTGGGACTCCGGAGACAAGGTCAAGGCCTTCGACCTCTCCCTCACCACGTTTCACGACCTGACCTGCACTCCTGAGAGCTGCCGAGTCCCCACGGGCATCTACTACCGCGAGACGGGCAGGCCCACGTACGAGGAAGGCGTCAAAGCTTCCACGGAGCCGGGGTGGAAACGTGCCGAGAACCCTCGCGACGTCTCGGCGATCGTGGCTTCGCTCGGCTAGGCGCCGTCCAGTCGGGTTGTGGCCGGCGGTTGGCTGGCGCTGCGACCTGCGCGATCGCGTGGCGTGGAGCCGTGGATCTGGCTGATCATCCGACAGAACGGCCCGGCGATCTCGGGGTCGAACTGGGTCCCGGAGCATCGCTCGATCTCTGCGATCGCTTCCTCGACTGAGAGGTTCTCGCTATAGCTTCTGGGCGTCGTCATCGACTCGTACGCGTCACAGACCGTCAGGATGCGCGCTTCCAGCGGGATATCCGTGCCGGCGAGGCCATCCGGGTAGCCGGTGCCGTCCCATCGTTCGTGATGATGCCGGACGGCCGGCAGGATCTCGTCGAGCCGGGCGGCGGCCAGGATTCGCGCGCCCAGAACCGAGTGCTGCTCGATCTGCTCGCGCTGCTCCGGCGTCATCTCACCCGTCGCCCGCAGAACTGAGTCCGGCACTCCGATCTTGCCGACGTCGTGCATCTGGGCGGCAAGGTCGAGCACGTGTCCGCGTTCGGCGGGCAGGTCCAGCATCAGGGCCAGTGCCGAGGCCAGATCGGCGACGTTCTCGGAATGCCGTCTCGTCTCCGGGTCGCGTGCGTCGACCGCCGACGCCAGGACCCGCGCCGTGGCTCTTCTCGAGCGAGTGCGGGCGAGCGCCAGCTTGGCATCGCCGCCGTTTTCAGCGCCGAGGTTCGGGTCGTAGACCACGACGTCCGAGTCCTCGGCTGAGGCCGAGAGAGCCTGCGCGGCGCCGGAACGTGTCAGCAGCTCTTCGACGCTACTGCCGTGAGCCGGAAACACCGCCACTCCTGCAGAGAAGCGCACATGGCCGCCTGCCGGGTCGGCGCCGGAAGACGTCGCGATCAGGATTCTGTGTGCGAGGGCCCGCGCGTGTTCGGCGTCCGACCGCCTGGCGATCAAGACGAAGACGTCCGTTCCCGAGCGACACAGCGTCGTATCGCCTTGCGCAGCGGTCTCGATCGCCGAGGCGACACCCGATAGGACGCGGTTGTTCTCCTCCGATCCGCCAACGCTCGAGATCGTTCTGAGCCCCTCGATGCCGACCGTGACGACGGCCACCTCGGTGTCCATCGCGGCGGCGTAGGAGAGATCGCTCGCCAATCGTTCGTGGAGGTACCGGAAGTTGTACGCGCCGGTCGCGGCGTCGGTATTCGCGGCGATGCGATGAAGCAGCGCCTCGCTGCTCCTCAGCCACGAACGGGCCACGAGGACAACTGCGAGAAGCACCGCGGCCAGCGCAATCGGAGCACCGGCCGGGTTATCGCCTATCACCAAAGCCGATACCCCCAGAACCGGCAGCGCAGCGGCCATCAGGATCGGATAGACAGTCGGGAACCACTTGGGCCCGAGCGTCGGGAAGAACCACGGCTCCACACCGGCATCGCCACGACGGGTGGTTGCGCGATACACGATCGCCATGAACAAGACGTAGTAGCCGAAACCGAGCGCTGCGGCCGCCCAAAGGCTGCTCTGCGGGTCCGCCTGCGTCTTGATCCGGAGGTAGGCAAGCGGTGTAACGATCAGGCCCGCACCGTAGAGCAGGAACGCCGCGGTTATCAGCCGCTCCCAGGAGCGCCAGCCATAGCTCCGGCCGTCAGCGGCCGCCACACCCATGAAGGCAACGATGGTGAGGCCGACAACGGGATACACGGCCGAGGCTGCGGCGCCTTGCCACGACGCTCCGGGCACAGACTCGAAGAGCGGAAGCACGAAGAACCAGTAGCACCCGGCCGCCAGAACGATCATCCCGCCAAACACGTCGAATCCGAACCGGAAGAGTGAACGCGTGGGTGCGGCCCCGAACTTGGTCATGTTGACGACCACGCCTGCGCCAAGGAACACAGCCGCAAGCTGCAGTAACTGGAAGAATCCCGGAACGGGGGGACCGCCGGGGTCGACGGTCGTCACATACCACGTGAAGTAGGACTCGGCAGCCAAGACCAAAACACTGATCGCCGCGATCAGCAGCCAGAGGCGTCGCTCAACCCGCCCCGTCTTCACGCTGAGGATGAGCGCGCCGATCACGGTCAAGGCGATCGGAAGCAGATAGAGCAGCCCGTCGCTCAACCGGAGTTGAGTCGCTTCGGAGAGATTCCCCGATCGCACCACCGTCGTGAGGACGAGCAATCCGGCATACGCGGCCCACCCTGCCGCGCGCAGAAGCCCTGAGTGCTTGCTCGCCGGGATCATGGCTGCACCGTCCACTCATCGGACCAGCCGAGCGCCGACGTCGTCCCCACAAGGCGGATGAACTCCTCGGCGAGGACCGGGTCGAATCGGGTACCCAGGGCGTGGTCGATCTCCTGAAGCGCGGCGGCACGCGACATGATCGTCCCGCTTCTGCGGCCCGAAGTCATCCCGTCGTAAGCGTCGGCTAGCGCGATGATGCGCGACTCGATGGGAATCTCCTCGCCGACGAGCCCGTCGGGGTAGCCTGCACCGTCCCACTGCTCGTGGTGGCCGCGTACCGCCGCCGAAGCTCCCTCCGCGCCCACGGCATCGACAAGTTGCGCGCCCAAGGCCGAATGCTCTCGCGCCGCGAGTCTCCGGGACGGAGTCAACGGACCGATGACCAGCTGGTCCGGAAGCGCGATCTGCCCGACGTCATGGAGCATCGCCGCGATCTCGAGCGTCCGCAGTTGCTCCTCGTCCAATCCGGCCGCCTCGCCGAGCAGGACCGCCAGAGCGGACACGTTACGCGAATGGTAGAAGCTGCGGACATCTCGCGCGTCGGCCGACGCCGCAAGCGCACGTGCCACATCGTAGTGAAGTCGAGCGTCGTCCAGGCGAAGTCGCTCCTCGGCCCCAAGGGCCCGGATGATCCTCTCGTCGTGGACCACCACGCGGCCTTTGCCGTGGTACTTCGCCCACACCTGGGCCGCCTCGGCCTGCCGCGCGAGCTCGAGCCCGTCACACGAATCGCTGTCGCAGGAGACAACGCCCACCGAAGCCGTCAGCCTCAACCCCTGACCCAGCTCCACGCTCGAGACGGCCGCGAGAAGATCCGTGCCGACCGGCAGGCGGTCATGTACGCCGAAGCCCGGCGCGATGACCATGAAGTCATCGCCAGCGAGCCTGAAGACCTCGCAGCGTCGTCCGACGGCGCTCTGCAGCACCTCGCCGACGCTGATAAGCACACCATCCCCCGCCGACCGGCCGAGCACCTCATTCACCCGGGTGAAGTCGTCAAGGTTCACAGCCGCCAAGATGAACGGTTCACGCGACCGGTGCGAGAGTCTGACACCGGTCTCCATTCGCTCTTCGAACGAGCTCATATTCCCTACACCGGTCAGGGCGTCCTTGCCCGCGCTATCCCTCAGAACACCGGTCTCGACACTTATCAGCGCAGTGCGTGCGACGACGGCAAACGTGGCTACTAACCCCATCAGGAAGTAGACCGTGCTCTCCTCTAGGCTGTTGGCGGTGTACGCCCAAACGCCTGCCAGGCACACCGCCATCAAGACGAAGAGTGACAAGACTCCCGTCGTCCACTCTGACTCGATTCCCGCTTGGCGCTCGATTTCCGTGCCCGGTGGCCTTGACATGACCTGCTGCCACCGTTCCCGCCGATCCCGCACCCGCATCAGCGCCGCCAGGGCCATCAACGTGTAGCCAAACATCAGGAACAGGCTGGACAGGATGGCGGACGCTCCGTCCGCTCCAAACCCACCCGTCGGATCGACAAAGGGCGCAGCGACTATGCCGATCGCGAAGATCAGAACCGAGCCCGCGACAAGGAGGTTTCGCCCGCGACCCGGGTCGGCCGAATGCCTCAGTCCGAATCCCAACCACAGGACTGTACCGATCATGGCGATCCCGAAGGCGGAGTGAATCGCCCAGCGAACCGCTTGGAACGGATCCAGGTGTCCGGTGATACCCATCGACCAGAAGCGGAAAAGCAGCATCAGGCTTAGGACAGAAATGGCGACCGCGTCGGCCATGAACCTGAGACGAACGAATAGCTTGCGCCTCCCAAGCCCCGACGCAACCCAAAGAACCGCCAAGAACATGCATGCCGCGGCGAGATTGAGCCAGTCGTTGGGAGCCGGCGGCACCGGTCCGGCCCTGTCGAACCTCACCTGAAACCATCCGTAGTAGGTCTCACTTGCCGCGAGGAGCCATGCCGCTACCGAGAGCAGACCCCAAACCCTGCGCTCGTCACCCGGCGGACCGACGCGATACGCCTCGAGCGTAAGGAGCGCCGCTGCGAACACCGGGATCAAGAACAGGAGCTGAGATACCAGGAACCAACCTGGCGTCGATGAGCTGCGTGCCAGTGCATATGCTGCGCAGTCTCCCAATAGGCACACCCAGGCGATCGCCATCACCGGCGCGCCCACCAGCAGCGCCCGTTCGCCGTTGCGAGCACTCATAGCCGCGCGCCTCGACGAGGGAAGTAGCCATCGTTGAGTGCGAATGCGGTCGACGTGGCACCAGCGTCACGATTCAGCACGCCGACAGCGACCACGCAACCCCTTCCCGACATCTCGACTCTGACAGCGAACTCACCGCCGTCACAAGCTCGCGACGAGTATAGCGAAGACGCCGAGAGGTTCATGCGCGGCTCTAGATGAGGCCGAGCTCCCTGCCCGCCTCGGCGAATGCGCTCAGCACGAGCTCAATGTCCTCGTCGGTATGCGTGGCCATCAAGCAGGTGCGAAGCCTGTCGCTTCCGCGAGGCACGGCGGGATGGACGATGGGGCACACAAACACGCCCCGGTCGAAGAGTTTTCGAGTCAGATCCATGGTCAGGCCTTCGTCCCCCACGAGAACAGGCACCACACAGGTCGTCGAGTCCATCGTGTTCCAGCCCTGCGCCTTGAGCCCGGCAGTGTAGCGGTCCTGAATCCGATGCAGCTCCGCCACACGCCAGCTCTCGTCCTCGATGACGTCGAACGCTGCGAGCGCGGCGGCCGTGGATGCCGGGGGAAGAGCAGCCGAGAAGATGAAGGGGCGCGAGAAATGCCGCAGGAAGTCGACCACGTCACCGTCCGCGGCCAGATAGCCCCCGATGCTCGGGATGGACTTGGACAGCGTGCCCATCTTCAGGTCGATAGCCCCGATCATGTCGAAGTGCTCCTCGATACCGTGCCCGGTAGCGCCGAGCGAACCGATCGAGTGTGCCTCGTCGACCATCAGCCGAGCGCCATAGCGCTGGCAAAGCGCTTTGGTGGTCGGCAGGTCCATGATGTCGCCGTCCATCGAGAAGACGGAATCGGCGACCACCAGGATCGTGCTGTGCTGGCCCTGCGCGGCGGCGAGCAGCTTCTCCAGATGATCCATGTCGTTGTGCCGGTAGGTGCGCCATTTTGCGCCAGACAAGAGTGCGCCGTCGACGATCGACGCGTGGTCGAGCTTGTCCATCAGGATGAGGTCACCAGGCCCGGTGAGCCCGGTGATGATAGCAACGTTGGTGACGTATCCGCTCGAGTACACGCACGCGTCGTCACGTCGGGCGAACCGCGAGATTCGCGACTCGAGCGCCACGTGCAGGTCGTTCGTGCCAGTCAGAAGTCGAACGCCTCCGGCTCCCGTTCCGTACTGTTCGACGGCTGCAGACGCGGCGGCATCGATGCGGGGATGCCCGATCAGCCCGAGATAGCTGTACGAAGCGAGCATCACCATCTCGCGACCGTCAGCCATGCTCACGCGATGGTTCACAGGGCCGACTGTGGGCTGCAGGTAGAAGTAGCGGTCTGCGCCCTTCATCGCCGCTCGGCGCACTCGGAACTCCGCGAGCCTGGCGTCGACTCCATCCCTCACCAGCGTGGTCTCAAGCACGGCGAAGCCCTTCTGGAAGCCACCGCCCGAGAGCGGCTCCGGTGTACACAACTTTGTGCACATGGTAGCACTTCGGGTCTCGGAAGGGCTCTTGGAGGAGGCTACTGTGGTGTACTCGGTCGCTCGAGCACGCCCGACTGTACGGCGGCCTTGAACTGCTCGGGTGGAATCGGGGACTTCCAATTGCCCGTGACGTACGCAAACCCGAAGATGACCAGCCACAAGCCGACCACCAGGATTGGCCAAACCCACGGAGCAATGACGACCCGCCCAAGCGCTCTGGCCTCCAGGCAGTTGTCGGCGGGACACACCTTCACGCATTCCATGCACCCGTCGCATTCTGTGTCGTTCACAACACGCGATGCTTCGACGCCGACGAAGGCGTGGCACACCTTGTCACAACGGCTGCAGTGGATGCAGGTGTCTTCGTTGCGCATGACCCTGCACGGCGAAAGCTCGCCCACAGCGCTGTACATGCCGCCGAGTGGACACAGGTATCGACACCATACGGGGCCGAACAGCAGTGACAACAGCCCCGCAAAGAGGATCACCAGCAGGTAAAGGGGCTGAATCATCATCGAGATGGTCTTGATGTCTGCGACCCACATGTATGGGAGTGACCGGAAGTCGACCGCCTCGGCGACCGGCACCACAAAGAAGAGCATGCCCACGATCAACGCAGTGAGTATGTAGCGAAACACCCGTCCCGCGATGTCGAGCCAGCGCGGGATTCGGATGTTCTGGCCCATGAGCTTGCGCCCTGCCGAGGCAAACGCCTCCCACAACGTGCCAAGCGGACAGATCCATCCACAGAAGCCGCGCTTGAAGAGTACTGAGGTCGCGAACGCCCCGATAATGATGACAAGTCCCGCGGGGAGAGGAACATCCCATCCCCCACCACGCACCATGCCGAAGAAGCTCGTGAAGTGGCCGACGGGCAGGAGGCCCGCAGGCGCCTCAGGTCGCCCCACGTAGGGGCCCTCGCCCCTGGTCCACGCGGCAAAACGCAGAAGCTGTACGCAGGCGAAGATGAAGTAGACGAAGAACGCGGACTTGACAAACCAGCGGCTGGTCACGAAATCACGAACGCGCGGCCACGCTTGCATCGGCAGTACCCTTCGAGTCGATGGTGTCGGTATGCACACTCGCTGACGCCTGCCGGAGCGCCCGCCTAAGCCTATGATGATCAGTGAAAACACCGCGCGTGCGAAAGGAGCGCACCATGACTACTGCACTCTTGGTGATCGCCCCCTCGGAGTTCCGGGACGAGGAGTATGCGGTACCCAAGCGCGTGCTCGAAGGTCGCGATGTGTCTGTCACGACGGCGAGCATGGCGCCCGGAGAGTGTATCGGAAAGCTTGGCATGCACGCCACGGCGACTATCTCGGTAGCCGACTCTGTCGGCCGCGACTGGGACGCGGTGGTGTTCGTGGGCGGAGCGGGCGCGCGGGTGTTCTTCGATGAGCACGAAGCTCACCGTCTGGCTCGCAATCAAGCCGGGTCGGGAAGGGTACTCGCTGCGATCTGCGTCGCGCCGTCAACACTCGCGCACGCGGGACTCCTTGATGGGGTGCGGGCTACCGCCTTTCCATCGCAGGCGGCAGACCTTCGGGAGCACGGCGCCGTGTGGACCGATTCAGCGGTGGTCACGGACGGACGGATCGTGACCGCAAACGGGCCTGAAGCGGCCCAGGAATTCGGTGAAGCCGTCGCTGCGGCCTTGGGTGTCTAGCACACCGAGAGTCGCCAAGCGACTATCGCGTCAGCGCGGCAACCTCCGCAAACAGCCGTTGGTACGCTGGCTGTAGCGCGTCGAAGGTGAACGACTCCGCCAGGGCTCGGGCCTGACCTGGCGCTGGGCGTCGCCGGATGTGCTCTCGGAGCTTGGCCGTGAGCTCGGCTACGTCGCCGTAGCGAAACGCTTCAGGATAGAGCTCTGGGTACGCGAGGCGGTTTGGAACCAACGGAAGGCACCCCGCGTACGCCGCCTCGATCATGGCGATTCCGAAGAACTCGTTGACCGCGGTCGATACCGCCACGTCAGAAGTTGCGAGCAGTGCTGCGTATGCGTCGCGGCTGTCCGGCTGCCCCAGGTGGACCAGCCGACTGCCCAGGGTCTGCTCGGCGGACAGAATCGCGTCGGGAACGTCCCGAAACGCCTGGCCGGCGACGGCGACCTCGAAGTCGAGCCGCTCATCGGCAAGGCGTGAGACCGCAGCGAAGAAGTCGTCGGGGTTCTTGTCGTGCTCCCAGCGGTGCGGCCAGACGATCCTGGTCGCCGAACCCCGCTGGGGCTGTCGGGCATCGAAAGGCTCCGAATCGAACGGCGGTGCGATGACGGAGGTCTTCGCGCGGATCTTCTCGGCGACGCCAAGAGGGTGATGGTCAGGAAACTCCCTCAGAAAGCCCGGAATCGCGTCGAGAAACGAGTTGCGATTCCACTGCGTGTTGAAGACGCATGCATCGGCCGCAAGTGCGCTGGTGATGTTCGTCAGCGGAAACTGAAGGTCCCACTCAGCGGTATGGCGATTGGGATACTCAAGCTGGTTTTCGTGGAAGTAGACGATCGCTGGCACCGCCGAGAACGCAGATCCAAGCATGCCCCGAAATTCGGCAAGGTTGAGGAACGTGGACGCGAAGATGAGGTCGTAGGGCCGCTCGCGCGAACCTTCAGAGGAACCGGTGCTGGCCGCGAGTCGCGCCGACTCGGTGGCCATGGTCATAGCGGCCCCGCGCATTCGCCACTTCCACTTGCGGGCGGGCAGCGTCAGAACCGTCCAGTCCGCGTCGACTCGCGCGACCAGGCCGTCAAGCACGGCCCGGTGACTGCCCCCGTAGTAGGGCTCGAGTGCGAGGATGCGCAGCGGGCTCACCGGGAGTCCTTCTCGGGCCCGCCCCGGGTCGGTTCGGCGCCATTCTCGGCAAGGACGTCGCGCCACGCCTTTGGGGGCCGGTAGCCCCTGCCACCGAAGTCGGTCCAACTCAGCGACGCCAGCGCGTCGTCGACCATCCGGACGTGAGGCAGTGCGTCCCACGCTGCGGTCAGGTCGGCGATACGCACGTGGGTCTCCGGCGTCCTGGGCATGAAGAGCGTGCAGCAGTCGGTATGCGGCGTTGTCGACAGCTCGTAGGTGCCGATCCGGCGGGCATCGGCGATGATCTCGAGCTTGTCGCTGCCGATGAGGGGGCGCAGAACGGGCATCGACGCCACCTCGTCAACGGCTGCGATGTTGTCGAGCGTCTGCGACGCAACCTGTCCGAGCGACTCCCCTGTCACCAGCGCCTTTGCGCGCTCGACGCGAGCTATCCTCTCGGCGATGACGAGCATCAGCCGACGGTACAAGAGGATTCGCAGGTCCGGCGCGCAGAGGAGTGACACCTCTCGCTGTAGGTCGCCGAAGGCCACAACGTAGATGCGCGCCAACCCCCCGGTCAGAGCAAGACGAGAACCCAGCTCAAGGACCAGCCGCTCGCTTGCGTCGTTGGTCTGCGGTCGACCCGAGAAGTGCACGCCGACGACGAGCCCGCCGCGCCGCATCATGCGCCAGCAGGCGACGGGTGAGTCGATGCCCGCCGAGAGCAGTGCCACCATGCGGCCGGACATCCCCACAGGCAATCCTCCGGCGCCGGCGATCTCGCGCGATGAAACGTAGGCGCTGCCTTGAACCACGTCGATTCGAACTGTCACGTCGGGCGCCGAGAGGTTCACACCGGCGCCGGTTTCGCGCTGGATGTAGGCTCCAACGATGCGGTTCGTCTCCATGCTCGGTACGGGATAGTCCGTATTCGACCTGTGTGACTCGACACGAAACGTGGAGAACGACCCCACCTCGCGAATTGCGAGCAGTGAGGCGCGCTCGATGTCTTCCTGGGATCGCGGCACGCGAAATGCCGGAGAGACGGACTGCACGCCGGGAATCAGCGCGATCCTCTCGGCGACCTCCACTCCGGCCAGCGGGTCAGTCACTCGAACCGCGACGCGCGACGCGATCCGCTCGATCTTGGATACGGGAAAACCAACGAGCGCCGCTCCGAGGTTCTCTCGAAGCCGGCGCTCGAACTGGGCACGGTTGCGGCCTTTGAGGCCGATCTCGTGATAGCGGACAAGGGCTGCGCGTTCGAACAAGAAGCGCCTCGCTTACTTGTAGCTATCCTCGACGCGCTCGTAGGCGACGTCACCGCTGGCGATCTCCTCAAGTGCGAGAGAGAGCGGCTTGGTGCTGGTGATCTTGGCGATCTCGCTCGTCGGCATCGTCAGGAGTGCCTGATCGCGCACGCCGTGAACCATGTCGTTGATCTGGCGAGCGCGCTTGGCCGAGATGATGCACAGCGTGTACTTGGAGTCCACTGTGGCGAGAAGATCGTCGATCGGTGGATTGATGACAGACATGAGACCTCAGGCTTTCGGTCGGTTGGCATACGAGTCGATTATGCCCACGAGCTCTTGGGTGGCTCGCGACACATCGTCGTTTATTACCACATGATCATACTCCCCCACAAGCTCAAGCTCGCGTTTCGCGGTCTCCAGACGCGTCTCTACCTGCGTCTTCGACTCACTCCCTCTGCCCCTTAGCCGGCGCTGGAGCTCCTCCCAGCTCGGCGGCATCACAAAGATGAGAACCGAGTCCTCAACGAGCGACTTCACCTGGAATGCGCCCTGCGGATCAATCTCGAGGATGACCTGTTTGCCAGCGGCGACCTGCGCTTCCACCGCCGCGCGCGGGGTTCCATAGCGGTTGCCGTGGACCTCTGCCCACTCGAGCAGCCCGCCCTCTTCGCGGAGGCGATCGAACTGGGGATCGCTCACGAAGAAGTAGTGCCGGCCCTCGACCTCGCCGCGCCTGGGGGCTCGTGTCGCGACCGACACCGAGACCCAGGCGTCGTCAACACGCCTGAGCAGTTCCCGGACGAGCGTACCTTTGCCGGCGCCCGAGGGCCCGGAGACGATGAATAGGTTTCCTGTGCGCATGGGAGCGCCGCTCGAAGGCCCGCTCTCGAAGAGCTGCGAACCGGAGACGGCGTTACTACCCGAGACGCTCGAAGAGGTGCTCGCGCTGACGCGCGCCCAACCCCTGCACGCGACGACTCGGAGATATCTCGAACTCGGCCATGATCTTGTGCGCCTTGGCCTTGCCGAATCCAGGCAGTGACTCCAGAAGTGTCGAGACCTTCATCCGAGCAACAACCGGATCGTCGGCCTTCTTCATCACATCTGCGAACGACACCTTGCCGCTCTTGATCTCGGCGCGAAGCGCGGCTCGCTTCTGTCGAGCCTCGGCTGCCTTCTTGAGTGCAGCCCGGCGATCAGCGTCGGACAGGTTCGGAAGTGCCATGGTTCCCTCCTCGTCTCACATGCGGAGCGCAAAGACACCGCGTTGCCACTCAAGCTTGGTCGATTGTGGCTCGGCAGTCAATCTAAACGCTGCTCCATGCTACGCCTGACCTGCGGCGATGCCAAGCACCACTACGCCAGTCTCCGACTCCCGGGGGACGTGACGGGTAGATTCTCCGTGCAAAGGACACACTCTTCAGGCTCCCAAGACTCAACCTCAAGTTTAAGTAGAGGCCAGAAGGGCGAAGTGAACTTCTTCGCCCCGCCCCGGTCGATGATGGAGACGACCCCAGCCACGGTTCCGCCGGCGGCTTGAACCAGCTCAATGACCTCGGCGACGCTCCCACCTGTGGTTACTACGTCTTCGACCACCAAGACCCTCGCTCCGGGAGGCACTTCGAACGCCCGGCGGAATACCATCTTCCCTTGCTCGCGCTCGCTGAAGATGAACTTGACCCCGAGCGCCTGAGCCACAGCAAACCCGATGATCAGCCCTCCAACGGCCGGAGCCGCCACGAGGTCCACAACGAGTCCTTCAGGAAGACGGTCAACGGCGGTCTGAGCCAGCTGAGTGGTCAAAGCCGGGTCCTCAAGGAACCTCGCACACTGCACGTAGCTGCCGGAATGCCGACCACTGGTGAGCACAAAGTGCCCCGAGCGAATCGCGTCCGCCTCGGTCAGTGCCACAAGAATCTGCTCGTCAGACAGTGATGTCATCGCTGTTCTCCTTCAACTTCTCTGAGAATCTCGTCTACGGCCGACACGGGATCGACCGCGGCAGTGATGGGTCGACCGACCACCAGGTGGCTCGCACCCGCGTCCAGGGCCGCCCGCGGAGTCGAAATGCGCGCCTGATCTCCAGCGTCAGCCCAGACCGGCCGCACGCCAGGAGTCACGATGAACGCTTCTGCGCCCATGATCTCTCTGACTCGGGAGGCCTCGTGCGGCGAACACACGATTCCATCGACACCGGCGGCCTTCGCGAGTCGTGCCAGTCGAACCACCTGCTCGGATGCGGTCCCGGGGACGCCGACTGCAGACATGCCGTCGTCGTCGGTGCTCGTGAGCACGGTTACCGCCAGAACTGCTGGTGGAACGAGACCAGACTCCTCGGCACAGCGCCTCGACGTGTTGACAGCGGCCGACATCATCTTCGAGCCACCGGACGCGTGGACCGTGAACATCCCCACGCCCAGTCGGGTTATCGCTTCGACAGCACCCTCCACCTGATGCGGGATGTCGTTGAGCTTCAAGTCAAGGAAGATGTCGAACCCGAGGTCTTGAAGCGCCGAGACGATCGCGGGCCCCTCGGCGTAGAAGAGCGTCATGCCCACCTTGACCCAACGGACACGGCCACGCAGCACGGATGCGAGTGTCAGAGCGTCATGTTTGGGCAGGTCGAGCGCGACGATGACGGGGTTCTCGGAAGGCATCTCAGTGCTCCCCTCTCACTTCGATGTGGCGGACTGCGGAGCGGAGTCAGTGTTGGATTGCTGGGCGGCGATACCGGGAGCCACGACGAACCGCACCAGGAGGAGGAGCACTACGAGTGAGACGATGGCGATGCCAACGAAGAAGGGGATCCGCCAGCGAGTAGGAATCAGCTCGGGACCCGGCTCGGGGGGCTTGGACATGTTGGCGAAGAACCTCTGTACGAACTCCTTCACAGCTCAAGCGCCCCGATCAGCTCCGCGGCCCGCGCGACGCCGTGCGCATGGCAGTACTCGGCGATGCCATCGACGACCCTGATCGCAGCCGTCGGGTCTACGAAGCTGGCGGTGCCCACGGCGACGGCCGTGGCACCGGCGAGCAGAAACTCCACCGCGTCGGTTCCGTCGCGGATGCCGCCCATGCCGATCACAGGGATGCTGACCGCGCTCGCCACTTGCCAGACCATTCGTAGCGCCACCGGTTTGATGGCGGGTCCGGAGAGACCGCCCACCGCACGCGCAAGCTTGGGACGGCGGGTCGAAGCGTCGATCGCCATCCCCAGGAGCGTATTCACGAGGGACACGGCGTCGGCGCCGGCATCTTCAACGGCGCGTGCGATCGCGGTGATGTCGGTGACATTGGGGCTCAGTTTCACCATTAGCGTGCGGTCAGTCGCGGCCCTGCACGCCGCCGTGACCTGGGCCGCCGTCCCGCAGTCCGTGCCAAACGCCATCCCGCCTTGATCGACGTTCGGGCACGAGATGTTGACCTCGTACGCTGAAACCGACGGTTCATTCTCGAGCCTGGAGATGACCCGCACGTAGTCGTCGACGGTGTGCCCGCTCACGTTGACGACGACCGGGGTGTCCGCCGCGTTCTCGGCAAGCCAACCAAGGTCCTTTTCCACGAATACTTCGACGCCGGGATTCTGGAGTCCGATCGAGTTGAGCATGCCGCTTGCGGTCTCAGCGATGCGAGGGCTGGGGTTGCCGGCCCACGGTTCCGGCGACACCCCCTTGGTGACGATCGCACCCAGGCGAGTGAGGTCGATGAAGTCGGCGAACTCGCGGCCCGACGCGAAGGTCCCTGAGGCCGTCAACACGGGATTTCGGAGCTCGAGCGAACCAACCATCACGCGCATGTCAGCGACGGTGCTCACAGCCGACCACCTGCCGACACCCCTGGCGCGCCGACACGCGGATCGCCGGGCCGCTGACCGAGAGCCGGGACACAAGCCGACGGGGCGGTGCCCACGGCCACCGGGGGCCTAGTGCTTCGGCGGTATCTGCGACGCATCCCAGACCACCTCCTCGGCATTGAAGACCGGGCCGTCGACGCAGGCACGCTTGAGGCCCCCAGTCGTCGAGACCACGCACGACAGGCAGGCGCCGATACCGCACGCCATCAGCCGCTCGAGCGAGACCTGACACGGGACGTTCGCCGATCCCAGCATGCGCGCGACAGCTCGCTGCATCGCTTCGGGACCGCAGACGTAGGCAACATCGAACTGCTCGGCGGCCAGGAGGCGCGCCACCGGGAGTGTTACGAGGCCGTGCTCCCCCGCCGAGCCGTCATCTGTCGCCACATCGACGACGCGCGCGACGCGCTCGAACAGCTCACGCGCCACAAGCCGTTCTGCGACGGGGGCTCCCTGGGCGACCGAAACTGCAACGCCTCTCTCGGCGAGAACCTCAGCGAGCATGCCGAGCGGGGCCGCGCCGAGTCCGCCGGCGACGAGGAGTGCGTGCGCGATGCCATGAGGGACCGCCCACCCGTGGCCGAGCGGACCCACGACGTCCATCGACGTATCGCCGGCGCGCTTCTCGGCCATCAGCAGCGTGCCGGCGCCCAGCACTTGGTAGAGCAGCTCGATGTGCTCGCCCGAGGCGCGGTGCACCGAGAAGGGCCGTCGCAGAATGGTCTCGGAGTGGGCATCGAGACGCAGGTGAACGAACTGGCCGGGCTGCACGGTGGCGGCCACGCGCGGCGCGCGAAGCACCATGAGACCCACGCCCGCAGCAACTCGTTCGTTGGCCACGACAGTGACCGACTCGGCGACGGGCTTGACGGTTGCGTCGATCACGAGGATTCCGGACGGTCGACGCTATTCTCGGCCGCAAGGGCATCGTCCGCGTCCCACGCGGCGAAATCCTGCAGCGCGTGAACGGTGAGCCGGCCTTCCTTGATGGCCTCGATCGCCTGAACGATGGCTGAAGCAGCAGGAAGCGTCGTGATGTTGGTGATTCCGTGACGGATCGCGGCTGCGCGCAAATGGTAGCCGTCCGAGCGCGTCTCCTGGCCGAATGGCGTGTTGATGACCAGCTGCACCTCGCCATTGGCGATATGGTCGATAACGTTGGGCCGGCCCTCATGCTTCTTGAGCACCTCGGCCACCGGAATGCCCACGGCCCTCAGTGCCTTGGCCGTGCCGCGCGTGGACATGATCGAGAACCCGAGCATCTGCAGGTGCTTGACCAGTGACACGATCTGCCGCTTGTCGCGGTCGCACACCGAGACGAACGCCGTGCCCGAAGTCGGCAGCGAGTAGTCGATGGCCAGCTGAGACTTGGCGTAGGCCGCCGGAAAGTCGACCGCGACACCCATTACCTCGCCGGTGGACTTCATTTCCGGTCCGAGCACAGAGTCGGCACCGGGGAATCGTCCGAAGGGCATGACCGCTTCCTTGACGCAGAATCTTTGGGGCTCGCGGTCGTCGGCGGGCAGGTCCATCTCGGCGAGTAGGATGCCCGCCATGACGCGCGCAGCGACCTTGGCGAGAGGAACGCCCGTGGCCTTTGAGACGAAGGGCACCGTCCGAGAAGCCCGCGGGTTGACCTCGAGTACGTAGACAAGCTGGTCTTTCACCGCGAACTGCACGTTCATCAGCCCACGCACGCCCAGGCGAAGCGCAAGGTTGCGGGCGTGTTCCCGGATCTGGCTCACGATGCTCTCGGTGAGCGTGAACGGCGGGATAGAGCAGGCGGAGTCGCCCGAGTGGATGCCGGCTTCCTCGATGTGCTCCATCACGCCGCCAACGTAGACGTCGACCCCATCACAGACCGCATCCACGTCGACTTCCATGGCGCCTTCCAGGACGCGATCCAGGAGCACGGGGTGCCCGGGCGAAGTG